>JACRMX010000041.1 GCA_016219485.1 Candidatus Aenigmatarchaeota archaeon
AGATATGAGAAAAAGTTAGAAACTTTTTCTATACATGGAAAAGGCTGTGCCTTTTCCAACGTTTTGTTAGAGAGTTTTTTCTGCTTTCTCCCTACTTATTGAGGGGAAAAAGAAAAAACCGCATGTGATGTATTGGAAAAACTGAGTTTTTCAAAGTCCTCATTTATTTATGGTCATCCTACAAAAGAAAACTGAACAGGTAAACAAGATAGCTGACTGCCAGAAGCTCTGCTATTGCTGTAATGCCGAGCGCACGCTCTGCTTTTGGGTGGCGTTTTCTCTTCAGAAAAACATGCGCAGAAAAGCCTATTATAAGCGGCAGCAAAAAGACTGCATCAAGAAGCAGCATGTCCTTTGCAAGGCTCAGGCTCATGCCTATTACGGACTGGTTTATTGCAATTACTATGAGAAGCTCAAGCAGGATCAGCACATATCTCCAGTCCGGCTGAAGCAGCAGGCTGAAATTTATTCTCATAATTTCATTGATGCCCGCTTTTATAAATATACATAATTTACAGAACAAATTAGATATATCAAATAACGTTTAACGTTATTTGAATACGTGCAAATTTTTATAAACTCCGGCTGCAATTATTTTTATGGCTATGCAAAAGAAAAACGCAAAAAAGAAAAAACAGGTTAAGCAAAGACAGGTTAAGCAAAGACAGGTTAAGCAAAGGCAGGTTGATTTCGGAAGGTATATCAAAAGCCCTGAGGAAAGGGCAAGGCATGAGCAGTATAAGCTGTACATAGCTTTTTCAGCAATAGTTCTTATACTGGTTGTTCTTTATCAGATAATATTTTGTGTTTAAGATAGATTTTAAGACAGATAACAGGTGTTTAGAATGATGGATGTATCAGAGCGGCTGGTTGTTCTTGCAGTCGGTTTTTTTGTTACGTCTGTGGTGCTGTTTGCTGTTGTATACTGGAACCATCTTCAGGAAAAAAAGATAGAAAAGCTGGTTAAGAAAGTAGAGAGGATGGGCAAGCTAAGATAGAGCATTCAGGACAGGAGCATTTTTACATCGTCGCTGCTGAGCCCGAGCGCTGCAGCAGTTCTATCGCTTTTTTCAATAAGGCCTGCTATCAAAGGCATGCATTCAGCAGCTTCTCTTGCTGAAATATGCAGTTTTCTGCCGATTTTGTAAAAGATGCTGCCATAATTTTTGGTACGAAACATTTTTGGCGGCATGTAGCGGATAAATCCGTACGACTTCCCGTACACTGCTGTGCCACACATGCTGCTTATGACATATTTCTGCAGGCTCCATGCCTGCCTTTTCATGATGCGCTGCCTGAATATATCTGCTACTGCAAGGCGGGCATATGCATCTGCAATTTCCTCTTTTCTTTTGTATGCATTGGGTATGTTTTCTTCTATCCAGAGGAAAAGCTCTTCAGAAGATTTTTCGCTTGACCTGAAAGCCCTGATTGCATCTGAAAGTTTTGTGGCTGAAAATAGTATTCTAAGGGTTTCAAAAACATTTTCTTCTGATTCCCTGTGCCCCAGCATTTTGACTGCGTCCATGCTGACTACAGTCAGCTGTTCCAGGTCCATGAGAGCAGCCCTTACGTCTCCGTTGCTCATCATTGACAGCTGGTTCAGCGCAGTATCTTCATATGTTATTTCCTCAGCTTCACAGACTTCTCTGAGATATTTTGCTACAGATGTCCACCTGATTTTATCATACTTTAGGAGACTGCAACAATTTCTTATATTTCTCAGGCCTGGGTCATATGCATTGTCAGCAGTGAGCACAACAGGATGACTGCTCTTTTTTATTATATCCATAATGCCTCTTGTGGTTCTGAGGCCATCAGCATTATCTATAAGCAGCACCTTTCCCCTGAAAAAAAGGCTCATCTGATTTGATGCTTTTTCCATATATTCGCTGTCTATACTGCTGGTATCCATTTCCAATAGTTCGTAGTTCAGCTCTTTTGCAGCTATTTCAACAGAAAGCGTTTTTCCCGAGCCAGGCGGTCCGTACAGCATGAGTGCGTGGCCTTTTTTGGGATTTTTTATCCATTCTTTGACTTCTTCAGCCTGCGCCCTGTTTCCTGTCATTTTCCCTATGGTTTCAGGCTTGTATTTATTGATAAGCATTGATAAGGAATAGAAGCTAAATTTTTATAGATTGCTACAGAATGAAAAGCATGCCAATTATGTGCCAGAAGTGCGGCAAAAGCTTTTCTGATGCCAAAGGCCTTAGGAAACACAGCAGGAAAATACACGCCGTAAATGAAAACAATGATATAGCTTTGCTCAGGCAGGGCCATATTCCTGAGATGAGCAAGATAGGGCAAAACTTCAAGGGCAAGAACAAGATAATAATAAGTTAGGTAATTGTAAACCTACTATCCCTTAATAAAATTTGCTTATTCTAACTGAACATTGTTTACAAAATATTTTCGTTTTTCCCTCATTTCAGTGGGGAAAAACTGAAAATATCATAGGAAGCTTTATAAAAAATTTGGAATACGAGCATCGATTATACGCTAGGGGCAGTTAATTGATAATTACCTAAGTTAATTCTCAGATGTATGCCATGTGGTCCTCTAATTTTTCTCTATTTAATTCTTAATATGACTATTACTATAGAGCATGGCATTCCAAAGCTTCATCTGAACATCCGGATGCCTGCAGGCATCTTCAATCATTGAGACAGCGTTTTCAGGGCTTTGCTCAGCTACACGATATATTCGCTTCAGCGGAACGTATTTGTCAATAGCTTTTGCGAGCTCGTACCACTGATAGTATGATTTAAAATCTCCCCTTCTTCCTATTTTCTCACGAACATATTCAGCACCGCCTTCAACTATAGCACGGCCAAGAGGAAAAGAAATTCTACTATGCCTGCCATTCATAATGGCATAGAGTCCGAGCAGCTGCTCTTTGCCTGGCTGGGCAACATGCACAGCTTCATGATCAGCAATGCCTTGTCTCTCTGCTGCTGACAATCTAGCTATTTCAGGATTGTAACCGACAGTAATGCCATATCTACTGTCAATAGTCTGGTAGCCTCCTATAGATGTTCCCATAAGCCTGGGATCAAACCTTACATTACTGGGGTAGTTAACAGGCACGCCAAAATAATCCGCAGCCTTTGCAGCTGTTTCTGTCTGCCTTTCAACAAGTTCAGGAAGAACCTTTCCCGATGCTCTCAAAGATTCTTCTACCATAGCCATAACATAAATTAGAAACAGAAAAAAATATAAAAACAACTAAACGCGAAACTGCGCCACTTTTTTGAGCATGTCCTTGTGCGTTAAGAACGTTGTCCTGCAGCAATAGCTCTTTACACCAAGGTCATCAAGGACCTTTGTCGGGTTTCCCCCCCTTTCAACCCGTTCCTGGTATTTTTCCCACATGCTGCTTAGAGGCCTTCCGCATGACATACATCTTATTGGTATCTGCATTTAATCACCTCTTACTCTGTTGCTTTGTGCGCCTTGGTCCTGCAGTGGATCTTGAGGGCTTGTGCGGTTCTGTTCTTCTTGCATCAGCTATCAGCAGGGACCTGTCATAGCTCAAATACATGGATTTAAGCTTCTTGTCTTTGCTCCATCCAACAAGCGCATTTGCTATAGCTGTTCTGCTGGCATCTACCTGGCCCCAGATGCCTCCGCCAGTTACACTAACGTCAATGTCAGCTGATTTGGCAATATCTCCGGCTATTGTGAGAGCCTCCTGTATTCTCATACGCCTGTATCGTGGCTCAATGAGCTCAAGAGGCTTTTTATTTATTCTTATTTTGCCAGAGCCTTTTCTTATCACAGCCCTTGCGATTGATTTTTTTCTTTTACCTACAGCTACGATTTCCTTTTTCTTTTGTTCGCCTCAAGGAGACTATCGGTTTTAACTGATATAGGAATTGAGACATTTTTAAGCTTATGCCTCAATAAAATATCTGGTAAGACTATGTTGAAATGTTTAGTATTGAATACTTTAGAACTTACTGCCAAGAAACGAGACATGGCAGAAAATTTCTTGTCTGAATACAAGCGGGTGCTGAATGAGACTTGCCTAGAGCTGCCTCTCGCTATGTCTTCAACACAACTGCACCATGCTACATATTCAAACATACGAAAAACCTCTTTCTTGCCAAGCGACATAGTTCAGGAAGCACGAAAAGATATATGGAAACTTGGCAATGTTCTCGAACATAATGCTTACACAGGATTGAATCTTCAAAACTGCTCTATTCGCCTCAACAAAAGATGGTTCAAATATATTATGACAAAGCGAGGAAATCCTTGCTTCAAGATTACTTATTCTCCAAAGAAAAGTTTTGCCATTCCTCTGAAACTTGATATGCAATTTGAAAGATTTAGGAAATATATTTCTGAAGGATGGGAATTTCAGAATATATCCTTGCTTTCCAACAAACGAATCGCTGTTTGCATGGAAAAGAAATTTCCCAAAGTAGAAAAAGGAAAGAGATATATTCTCGGAATTGATGTTGGCTCGGCTATTCTTTCTGCTGTTACATTGTTTGACAGTCTCACGCATAAAGTTGTCAAACAGCTTTATTTTGGCAGAGACCTTGCCAAAAGGCAGAAAAGATATTTGGAAAGACGAGCCAAGCTGAAAAGCCTTGCAGACAAAGGCTCTCATCGAGCAATTCAAAGCCTTCGCAGATTGAAGTGTAAGCAAAGCAATTTTGTCAAGACTCGAAGCGGTCAGATTTCCAAAGAGATTGTAAATCTTGCCAAAAAATACGATGCCGAGATTGTGATTGAGAACCTGAAGAATCTCAAGGCACAAAGAGGCAATTCTTCCAAAGAAGGGAGAAAGAAGATTAACAGGATACCTTATGGAAAATTCAAGGAATTTCTGGAATCGAATTGTGAATTGTTCCAGATTCCTCTTGTAAAAGTTGACGCTTACCACACTTCCAAATGGTGTTCGCATTGCGGTGCAATTAATAGCGGACACTACTCTAAAAACTATGCCATCTATAAATGCAAGAAGTGTGGTTTGGTTGTTAACAGCGATAGGAAAGCAAGTTTGGCTATCGCTGTAAAATCTCTCCTGTTGCGGAATGAACATAGTCTTACCAACGATGTTTCTATCCAGCTTAACAGGAGTCAAGTGCCTGTAAACGCACTTCTGCGTTCCGATGCCGTTGTGGATTTGTGTTCTGTGAACCATGATCTTCAACCTATGGAAAGTCATCTATTTCAATAGATGGTAGTTTACTTGTTCCAGCCCAGTTCTTTTGAAAGTTTTTCAATAGTTATGTAGTCAGTTTTAACTTCTTTAAGCGCAACTGATTTGGCTGTTTCTTTTGTTTCCAGCTCACTGCTGTAAACCCTCAGCCTTTTCATCGCTTCCCTGCCTCTTTTCGTCTTGTATGGAAGCATGCCACGTATCGCCCTTCTCACAATCATTTCAGGATTTCTCGGAAAGAAAGGCCCATGATGAGGCGAGCCTATTTCCCGCCTTTTGAGGTAATCGGAAACTATTTTTTTCGGGTTTCCAATTATTATTATTTTTTTGGCATTCATTATTTCCACTGTTTCCCCTTTCAGCAGCTCTTTGGCTGTGTATGCCGAAAGCCTTCCTAACACAGCATTTTTTCCGTCTATCAACATAAATATCACCGATGCGGGGGACGAGATATGTTCACACCTTTCTTTTCCCTGTTTTCTTCTTTCCATACCGAATTGACGCATCTGTGATGCGTCTGTTTTTCGGGTTTCTTCTTTTCTAAAGAAGAAAGGCCTTTGAACTCGCGTAGCGATCCGCCAAACCTTTGTCTGAAGGTTTACTGACGCACAGGATTTCTCTTTTCTCTTTTTAGTCAAAACTTAAGTCCTGCCCCTTTAGCCTAATCCCTTTTTCATTTGGCCAGACTTGGGTACCCCCGCCTGAAGTCTTGAAATTGATTAGGTATTCAGTCTATAAAAACTATTTCACAACCTTTTTAAATTCCTCGATGAATTCCTCTGATTTTTTTTCAAGGGTTTCCAGACCTTTTTCCAGAACCTCTGTTGCGCTCATTCCGGAAACGCTTTCTATTGTGAATACAAACGAATTTCTTGAAGACTCTTTATAGCTTGCTACAGATGCCTGCCATTTGCTGTGCTCCTTTCCTATGCCCAGCTTGGCTGTTGCCTCCAGCTTTAATTTCTGGCCTTCGAGAAGCTCCACAACTGGTATGTCTGGCTCTGACGGCTTTACAGTTTCATCCGTGCTCTTCAGGTCAGAAGCTTTTACTATGCACGGGCCTTCCTTCTCAACGCCGAGCACAACCTCGCACTGTATGCAGCCCTTTCCGTCGCATTTGCACTCTTCTTTAAGGTTGTATATGTTTTTGTCGTATGTCAGCGGAATCAGGCCGAGCCTGTGTGCAAGAACCTCGTCGAAGAAACCGCTTGTGTTTGTCTCGAAATACACATCTTCTATTGCCATTGTAGGAATGCCGTTCAGCACTACTCTTCTGAGCGCATTTGCAAAAGCATGGTCAATTTCATCAATTTTGAATACAATTTTTTTATCGCTTTTTTCTGTTACAGACAGCCTCATACCCTTCTACCCCTCCTTCCACCTTTAGCCCTGCAGGAATCATGCGGAATAGGCGTTACATCTTCTATAGAGCCTATTTTCATGCCAGCCCTTGCGAGTGCACGTATGGCAGGCTGCGCTCCCTGCCCTGGTATCTTGCTTTTGTTTCCTCCAGGCGCCCTTATCTTTATGTGAACATGCGTTATTCCCAGCAGCTTGGCTTTTTCAGCAGCCATTCTTGCAGCTCTCATTGCAGTAAAGGGCTTGCCTTTGTTCATATCCTTGTCCGAAGTCATCCCGCCTGTGACAAAAGCAAATGTTTCTTCACCTGTTATATCAGTTATATGAACAAGCGTATTGTTTACGCTTGAATATACATGGACTATTCCCCATCTCTCTTTCATTGTCCTTCACCCTTGATTTTCGGGTCAATGCTTATTTTATCTTCATTTTCAACATCCACAAGCAGGCTTGGCCACCGGATTTTTTTATTTTCCATTATGATGTGCTTATGCACGATTCTTTGTCTTGCCTCCTTGATTGTGGAGGCGAGCCCCTTTCTATATACTACTGACTGAAGCCTCCTGTTTAATATGTCGCTTATTGCTATGCCAAGTATGTCCTCTATTTTTCCGCTGCTTTTTATGAGCCCGAGTGACACAGCTTTTTCAATGAGCTCTTTTTCAGACTTTTCATCAGGCCTTGCCTGCAGGTTCCTTGCCCTTCTTCTCAGGCTTCTTAGTACGCTTTCAGCTTTCCAAAGCTCCTTTTTTCGCTTTAAGCCGAATTCTCGCATG
>JACRMX010000044.1 GCA_016219485.1 Candidatus Aenigmatarchaeota archaeon
TAAACAAAACATTAGAAATTCCTTCGGAATTTCTATGCATAAGAAATCCAAATGAACCGACGAGAAACCATTTGACGAAAAAACAGACAGACGAGCAGAGCTCGTCAATCCTCTTTCGTCTTTTCGTTTCTCGTCAATCGACGAGATTTCTTTGCACAGGACAAGCAAATCGCTTCGCGATGAATCCTTGAGCGATTTGATGCATAAGATAAAGTTATAAACTTTATCTTAATGAAACAAAGTTTTCCTGATGCATGGGAAAAATGAAGTTTTTCCCAATGAGGTGTTATAATGCCAAAGCATTCCAGACCAAGAAGAGGATCATTGCAATACTGGCCGAGAAAAAGAGCCAAACGTATCTATCCTAGAGTAGGTTTTGTTAAAAAGGAAAAGGAAGCAAAGCCTCTTGCATTTGCTGCATGGAAAGCTGGCATGACGCACATTGAAATTACAGACAGCAAAAAGGGTTCCAGAACATTCGGAAGGCCTATTTCAAAGCCTGTCACGATTCTTGATGCTCCTTCTCTTCTTGTTTGCGGTTTAAGGTTCTATAAAAAAATTCCATCTGGCATGGCTGTTGCCGGCGAAACATGGGCAAAAGTCAGCAAGCACCTGTCCAGAAAAGTTGGCAACCCTAAGTCGATTGACGACCCAAGGTCGTCGGTTCGGGAAGTAAAGGAACCTGAAAAATGGGATGATGTCAGGCTCATAGTTTCAACACAGCCTTCAAAAAGTGGCATGAAAAAGAAGAAGCCGGATGTATTTGAAATAGAAATCGGCGGCGAAAAAGAAAAAAAATCCGGGTATGCAAAATCCATGCTCGGAAAAGAAATAAACCCCGAAGATGTTTTTGCAACAGGAGAATGGCTGGATGTGAAGGCTGTCACCAAAGGGCATGGGTTCACAGGCCCTGTAAAAAGATTTGGCATAAAAATACAGACAAGAAAAGACCAGCAGCATCACAGGCACGCCGGCTCAATAGGAGGCGTAATACCGAGAAAGGTTGACTGGCGTGTTCCTCTTCCAGGGCAGCACGGCTTCCATGTAAGGACAGAATACTGCAAGAGGCTGATGAAAATAGCCAAGGACGGAAAAATAAACCCAAAGGGCGGATTTATTGGCTATGGTGTTGTGAATAACTATATGATTATTGAAGGCTCTGTGCCAGGGCCTGGGAAAAGGCTTGTAATCCTCAAAAAATCAACAAGGCCAAAAGCTGTGGTTCCTGTTGACATAAAATACATTTCTACAGAAAGCAAGCAGGGTGTGTAGCTATGAAAAATGAGAGTTTTGAAAAACTATCAGCTCGCGGACAACTGAATAGATATGAGAAAAAGTTAGAAACTTTTTCTATACATGGAAAAGGCTGTGCCTTTTCCAATGTTTTGTCAGAACGTTTTTTTTCTGCTTTCCCCTCAATTTTTAGGGGAGAGGAACTGATTTTGATAAAGAGTTTTTCAAAGTCATCAAATATAATTTTATTGTCAGTGCTTTTGGCCTGCGGCGTTGCTGCAGCATACGAGATGCCACAGTACATAGCAAATCCGGAGACAATGGAATGCAGCTATTATTTTGCAGGAGATGCGCAGCATTTTAACCCAAGGCCTGAAAACTTTACAGTTGACATAGGCTATGTCACAGAATTCAGCGATGTTGATGATGCCTGCAGCCAGTGGAAATGCAGCACAACAAAAGGCAAATGGACTGAAGGATGCAGATGCCCTGCCAATTCAGAATGGGTAAACAAAACAGGATGTATGCCAACAGGCACAGGTCTTGTGATGACAGAAGACGAGCTCTGCAGAAAAACCAGAGGCGTGTGGGCAGCCGGGGTATGCACATGCACAATCGGCGTATGGAAAGAAAACGGATGCACCAGCAATGAAGAGCCTGTTCAGGAATTCAACAGCATGGGCGCAGGATTTTCTATATGGGCTCTGGTGTTGATCGCTGCATCAGGATACGTCATGCGAAAAAGGATTATTGAAATTCCAGGAAAAATTTCAAGCATCCGGAAAAAAAAGGCTAGTGCAAAACTAAAAGAGGCAAAAGACGATGAAAGCAACAATAATGAAAACTGACGGCACTAAAAAGGGCAAGATAGAGCTGCCTGCTGCATTTAGCACAGCGTACAGGCCTGACCTCATACAGCTTGCTGTATATGTCATGCAGAGCCAGAAAAGGCAGCCTTATGGCACAGACCCGCTGGCAGGCAAAAGAAGCTCTGCCCACTATCATGGGTCAAGGCATTACAGGTTCACGATGATGAACAAGGAAATGTCAAGAATCCCCAGAATACACGGAACAGTTGGGTACATGGCTCTCAGAGCCCGTGTTGCTCCACATGCTGTAAAAGGGAGAAAGGCGCATCCGCCTAAAGCAGAAAAAAAATGGGAAAAAAAGATGAACAAAAAGCAGATGCTTCTTGCAATCCAGTCAGCTCTGGCAGCTACAGCAGATGCAAAGATCGTCAGGGAAAGGGGGCATATCTTTGAAACAAAGAGTCTGCCTGTTGTTGTAGAAAGCGGATTTGAGCGTGTTGCGAAAACTGCTGAAGCTGAAAAAATACTGAAAAAACTCGGTCTGGAAAAAGAGCTGAAGAGATGCTCGGTCAAAAAGGTCCGCGCTGGAAAAGGAAAAATGCGCGGAAGAAGGTATAAAAAGAAAAAGGGTCCCCTCATAGTGGTGTCGGAAGAATGCCCGCTGCTCAGGTCTGCAAGAAATATAGCAGGCGTGGATATTCTGACTGTAAAGGACATCTTTGAAAATCAGGAAATAGAAATGCTGGCTCCGGGAACAATTGCCGGAAGGCTCACTGTAATAACAGAAAACGCTGTCAGATTGCTTCAAAACCATGGCAGGGATAAAAATGCCAAAGGAAAAAGAAATTAAAATAGAAGGATTTGAAATTCTGAGATTTACTCTCATGACTGAAAAATCCATAAGGATGATAGAAGAGCAGAACAAAATGGTTTTCATAGTCAAAAGAAGCGCCAAACGGGAGGAAATTAAAAATGCAATTGAAAGCATTTTCAGCTCTCCTGTCATGTCTGTAAATACGATGATAGACCAGAAGGGGAGAAAAAAGGCTTTTATAAAATTCAAAAATCCGGAAGCAGCAGGAGAAATAGCAATGCGGCTTGGAATAATATGATGGTGATGGTGTGGGAAAAAATCTTATACAGCAGAGAAGGGGAAAAGGCACGCCAGTGTACAGGTCTCCGGGCCATAGATTTTTGGGAGCTGTGAAATATAAAGAAGGGGTGAAAGGCGTGATAATTGACATAGTCGATGCTCCGGGAAGGACTGCTCCCCTGGCTTCTGTTGACTTCAGTGGAACTAAAGACTATGTTATCGCATCAAAGGGCATGGAAGTCGGGAATCAATTTTATGTCAGAAAGGTAAAGGATGTGCCAGAAGGGAGTAAAATCTATAACATAGAGCTGATGCCAGGAGATGGTGGAAAGCTCTGCAGGACATCAGGCTCGTTTGCTATTCTTGTATCAGCAGGCGAAAAAAAGAGTACCATACTGCTTCCGTCAAAGAAGAAGAAAGTGATTTCATCAGACTGCCGCGTATCAATAGGCTCTGTTGCCGGCTCAGGGAGAAAAGAAAAGCCTTTCATGAAAGCAGGGAGAAATTTCTATGCAAAGAGGTCCCTTGGAAAACTGTACCCGAGAGTCTCAGGCGTTTCAATGAATCCAGTGGATCACCCGTTCGGTGGAAGCGCGAAGCCGGGAAAACACAAGACTGTTTCAAGACACGCGCCTCCAGGCAGAAAAGTCGGAAGTATAGCAGCAAAGAGGATGGGAAAGAAGAAGAGGTGATGAAAACATGGCTGTGAAATTTACATACAGGGGAAAAACCCTTGAGGACCTACAGAAGATGAGCATAAGCGAATTTGCAGAGCTGATTCCTTCAGGGGAAAAAAGGAGCCTCAAAAGGGGCATCACGCCTCAGCAGAAGAAGCTACTCAAAAATATAAGAATGCGCAAAGGGCAGGACAAGGTCATAAGAACACATGCACGCGACATGATAATATTGCCTGAAATGGTAGGAATGAAAATTGGCATTCATAATGGGCATGAGTTCATAACAGTTGAAATAACAAGCGGCATGTTAGGGCACAGGCTTGGTGAATTTGTACTGACACGCGCGCGCGTAAGGCACAGCTCGCCTGGACTTGGAGCAACAAGGTCCAGCAGGTCTGTACCTCTTAAATGATGTTGCAGTGATGCATATGATTAAAACATTCGAACCGAAAAAGCCGCATGCAAGGGCTTCTGGTATAGGCCTTGGAATTTCAGCAAAGGATGCTATGGTGGTGTGCAGCGTGATAAGAAAAAAGCCACTGAAAAGAAGCAGAAGACTGCTGGATGACCTGATAACAAAAAAGAGAAGCCTCAGAGGGAAGTACTATACCAATGCAGCAGAGTCAATAAGAGAGCTCCTTGCAAGCTGCGAAAAAAATGCAGAATTTAAGGGCCTTGACAGCGACCTGCTTTTTGTTCATGCATCAGCGCATAAGGGCATGAACATAAGAAGAAGAAGAAGAAAAGCCGGCTTTGGCTCCAGGATGAAAAGGACGAATGTCGAAATAATACTCATAGAAAAGGGGAAGAAGCCTGGAGAAAAAAAGAAAGTGGACAGCGGTGCCAAAAAATGAAGGAAAGACTTTTCATAAGAAAGGCGAAGAGCCAGATTGGTTTAGAGGAATTTATAAAAAGCAATTTCCAGCTGGCAAAGTTTGGCGATATTGAAGTACAAAATACTCCGGTCGGAACCCGCATAATAATTTACACTGTAACGCCGGGCCTGGTTATCGGGAGCGGCGGGGAAAGGATAAGGGAGCTCTCTGATGAGATAAAAGAAAAATTTGGAATAGCAAACCCGCAAATAGACGTGCAAAAAATATTGAATCCGGATATTAATCCGAGCATAATTGCAAAAAACATTGCACTGGCAATAGAAAATAATGTAAATTACAAGAGGCTTGGCAACCACTATGTTTCAAGGATCATGAAAGCAGGGGCAGTGGGCTGCGAAATTGTATTGTCCGGGAAATTTTCCGGGCAGAGGGGAAGAACTGAAAGGTTCATTGCAGGCTACCTTAAAAAATGCGGCGAGCCGAGCGAAAGGGATGTTCTGAAGGGGTTTGCTGTTGCAAACCCGAAACTGGGTAATGTTGGAATAAGTGTAAAAATAATGATAAAGCCTCCGTCACAGCCGCTTAAAAGGAAAGCTGAAAAATCTGAAGCGGCTACGGTTGCTGAAGAGGAAAAAATACCTGAAAAAGAATCGACAGGTGAGGAAAATGGCAATAATAAAAATGAAGAATCTGAAGCAACTGAGTGAAAAGGAGCTCGACAGCAAGCTCATGGAGCTTAACCTCGAGCTAACAAAGGAAAAAGCCCTCAGCGAAGTCGGTGCCAGCGTAAAAAATTCCGGAAGAATAAGGGAAATAAGAAAAACCATTGCAAGAATATTGACTATTAAAAAACAGAAGGGAGGTGCATAAAAAAAATGGTATGTCCCAAGTGTGGTTTACCGCCTGAACTTTGCGTGTGCGAAACAATAGCAAAAGAAAGCCAGAAAATAAAGGTGTCTGTTGTCCAGAAAAGGTTTAGAAAAAATATGACGCTCGTCAGGGGAATTGACACGTCATCAATAAACACCAAAGAGCTGCTTAAAAAGCTGAAATCCAAACTCGCATGCGGCGGAACATACAAAAACGATGAGATCGAACTGCAGGGAGATCATAGAAAAAAAGTCAAGGAGCTGCTCATCGCAGAAGGCTTTCCCGCCGAAATAATAGAAATCCAGTAGGTGGCTTGCATGAAATTGAAGGACATAAGAAGGCATGAATTCATAGGGCTGAAGTGCCAGGTCATGTCAGCTAAAAACAGGGACCAGATAAATATCAAAGGCTCTGTAGCTGATGAGACTATGAACAACATCATGCTGCTGGTATCGGACAAAAAGAAAGTAATACCAAAAAAAGGGACGGTCTTCAGGCTGTGGGTTGGAAATAAAAAAATTGACCTAGAGGGTGATTACATAATAGGAAGGCCGGAAGACAGAATAAAAAAGAAATTCAAAAAATGGTGATTATATGGCTAAAAGGATTAAGACAATAGGACTGGAGGCAAAACCTCCTGGGAAAAAATGCGACTCAGAGCTGTGCCCATGGCACGGTCATATTAAAGTGAGGGGGAGCGTATTTACAGGCGAGGTCAAGTCTATCAAGCCAGCTGACACCGCTATCGTAAGGTGGAACTATTACAGAAAAATAGCAAAGTATGAAAGGTATGAACGAAGAAGAACCGTAGTGGCTGCGCACAAGCCAAAATGCATAGACCTTAAAGTCGGCGATGGTGTCAAAATAGCTGAGTGCAGGCCAATATCAAAAACCAAAAAATTCGTTGTCGTTGAGAAAATAGGTGAGTAAAAATGAAGCAGATAAGTGGAAAGCCTGTAAAGGTGATACAGCTCAAGACAAGGCTGGAATGCGCAGACAATACAGGAGCCAAAGAGCTCGAGGTAATAGCTGTCAGGGCCTACAAGGGTGTGCGCAGAAGAATACCCAAAGCCGGCGTAGGCGACGTGGTTATCTGCTCTGTGAAAAAAGGCAAGGAAAAATTAAGGCACACCATAGTATACGCTGTAGTGGTAAGGCAGAAAAAAGAATATCGCAGATTTGACGGAACACGGGTAAAGTTTACTGACAATGCTGCTGTTATAGTCAACCCAAAAACATTCGAGCCGCAAGGAACCGAGATAAGAAGCGTGATAGCACGAGAGGTCGTGGAAAGATTTTCAACAATCGGCAAAATAGCCTCAATAGTTTTATAGGTGATGATGTGAAAAAGGCATTTTCAAAGGAATGGTTGTCAAGCAGGCAGCCGAGAAAACAGAGGAAGTACAGATACAATGCTCCACAGCACAGAAGAAGAAAGATGATAAGCGCGTCTCTTGATAAAAGCCTCAGAAAATCGTACGGCCGCTCTGTGCCTGTCAGGAAAGGGGATGATGTCAAAATCATGAGAGGCGAGTTCAGAGGCAAGACAGGAAAGGTTTCGCGCACAGACACAAAGAAGATGAAGATCTACATTGAGAACATTAAAGTCAAAAAGGCGAACCAGCAGGAGGTTCCTGCACCTATAGATCCGAGCAATGTCATGATTATGAAGCTTAATCTTGATGATAAGATGAGGAAAAAAGCTGTGTCAAGGAGAAGGGGTGAAAAGTTATGAAAAGGCATGCAGCGCCTGTTTACTGGCCTATAGCAAGAAAGAAGCAGAAATTTGTAGTCAGACCAAGCCCTGGGCCGCATGGAAAAAATGCCATGCCTCTTGCAGTTATATTAAGGGATGCGCTTGGTTATGCTGAAAATATGAAAGATGCAAAAAGCATACTGAACAACGGTATTGTAAAGGTAAATGGCGTGGTAAGAAAAACGGAAAATTTTCCAGTAGGGCTCATGGATATCCTTTCTCTTTCAGACAATGAGCACTACAGAATGATGCCAGCCAAAAATGGCATGGGACTAAAGAAAATAACAGACAAGAATGTAAGGCTGGCAAAGGTTATGAGAAAAACCATAAACAGGGGCAGCAAAATACAGCTCAGCCTTCATGACGGGACCAGCATAATAACAAAGGACAGTAACATAAAGACGGGTGATGTGCTAGTATTTGATAGTCAAGATAGCTCTGTAAAAAATGTGCTTAAAATGAAAAAGGGTGCGCTTGTGGTCGTAATCAGGGGGAGAAACAGGGGCAAAACAGGGCTTCTGGAAAAAATTATAATAACAAGAAGTTCGCAGCCAAACCGTGCCATAATCAAAGTAGGAAAAGATGAGATGGAGATGCCTAATGACTTCCTGTTCGTCATAGGAGAAGACAAGCCGCTTATTGAAATGGGTGACAACAATGAATAAGATGCGGGAAATTCGTATAGAAAAGGTTGTGCTGAACATGGGCGTTGGAAGCAAGGAGGAAGCCCTGAAGAATGCAACCAAGCTTCTGAAGAAGGTATCAGGAATTGAGCCTCTTGTAACAAAGAGCAAGAAAAGAAGCACATTCAATGTGCCAAAAGGAAAGCCCATAGGGTGCAAGGTCACTGTAAGAAAGGGTGCTGAAAAACTGCTAAAAAGTCTCCTTGAGGCTAATGAAAACAAACTTCAGGAAAGCAATTTTGACAGCACAGGAAACGTGTCTTTTGGCATATCTGAGTACATAAACATACCTGAAATAGAATACGACCCTTCCATAGAAATAGTGGGTTTTGATATTGCAGTAAGGCTGGAAAGACCTGGCTTCAGGACTTCAAGAAAAAGGCTTGGCACAAAAATCGGTAAGAAGCACAAAATTAAAAAAGAAGAGGCTATTGAATTCATGAAGAAGAAGTTCAATGTGGATGTAAGGTGAACTGGATGAGAAGAAAGGCTATAAAAAGAAAAAGAAAATGCGGAAAAGGCGCGCGAAAGTGCATAAGGTGCGGAAACATGAAAAGCATAATAAGGAGATATGAACTCGGATACTGCCGGAGATGCTTCAGGGAAGTTGCAAAATCCCTGGGATTCAAAAAATACAGGTGATTGTGATGAGACACGATATGCTTGCAGATGTGATGTCAAAAATAAACAACGCTGAAAGGGAAGGCAAGAGTTATTGTATAGTACCGTCCTCAAAAATGATAAAAAATGTGCTTAATGTCATGCAAAAAAACAGCTATATTGGAAAAATGCATGAAGAAAAGGATGTCAGGGGAAACAGAATAAAAATAGAGCTGCTCGGAAGGGTGAACTGCTCCAAGGTCATCAGGCCACGGTTTGCTGTAAAAGCCAGCGAGTTCGAGAAATGGGAAATCAGGTACCTGCCGGCAAAGGGCTTCGGGATCCTTATATTTTCAACTTCAAAGGGCGTGATGAGCCAGAAGGATACTTTGGAAAAAAATATCGGAGGAAGGCTGCTCGCATTTGTTTACTGAGGTGGTGATATGGAAAAAAAAATCGAGATACCCAAAGATGTTAACATAATTGTAGAGGGAATGAGGATTACTGTAAAAGGGAAGAAAGGGGAAACAACAAGAAACTTCAGCGACCCCAGGTATAACCACTCCATATCCATGAAAAAAGAGGGCAGCACAATAATCGTGAGTTCGGAATCCGGGAGAAAAAAAATAAAGGCAATGATAGGAACTATCATATCTCACATTAAAAATATGATAGACGGCGCAAGCAAAGGGCATACGTATATCATAAAAATAAACAGCACCCATTTTCCGATGAATATTGAAGTAAAGGGGGGCACTGTCATAATAAAAAATTTCATAGGTGAGAGGGGTATCAGAAAATCGGCAATAAGAAAAAATGTCAGGGTAGAGGTCCAGAAAGATAACATAATTATCAAGGGTGTTGACAAAGAAGATGTTGCGCAGACAGCTGCGAACATCGAAATGGCTACAAGGCTGACAAAAAAGGACAGGAGGATTTTTGGGGACGGCTGCTTCCTTGAAAGCAGCTTTGTTGGTGATTAAAATGAGCAAAAAGTTCAAAAGACAGGACTATTTCCGCTATAAAAAACTCGGGGCAAAATGGCGAAGGCCCAAGGGAAGGCAGAGCAAGATGAGAAAGGCTAAAGCAGGAAACCATAAAACACCATCAGTCGGATTCAGGGGTCCCATGGCCGGGCGCTATAAGATATCCGGAAAGATTCCTGTGGTTGTAAGAGGGCTGCCTGACATAGGTAAGCTTGACGGGGAAAAAATAGCAATAATCTCGTCTGGCATTGGAATGAAAAAAATGCTTCAGGTCTCAGAGGAGCTTGAAAAAAGAAAAATAGCAATAGCAAACCCGAAGAGGGTAAAAAAAGCCATCAGGCTGAAGAAGAACTCAGAAAAGAAAAGCTCTTCTGTACATGGAAATTCTAAAAAATCTAATGAATCTGAAAGCAAGTAGGATGTAAAGGAGAGTGGATAATGATGTTTATGAGTTTTGGAAAAGGCAAGTGTCCCTTCTGCGGAAATTTCGGAAAAAATCTGGAGCATGAAATTTTTCAGTGCTGCCAGTGCGAAGTTATATTCAATGAATTTGCAGTATCGGTTTTTTCAGAGCCAAGGGAGCACCAGAACTTATGGAACTAGGTGACATCATGGACCTTAAATCACAAAAAAGGATATCCTCGAGGATACTGAAATGCGGGATGAGCAGGGTATGGCTCGACCCGTCAAGAATAAGCGACATAGCAAATGCAATAACATCACAGGACATCAAAAAATTAATAGGCGAAGGTGTCATAAAAGCGGAAAAAAAGAAAGGCGTCAGCAGCTATAGGAAGAAAAAAAACATGGAGCAAAAGCGAAAAGGCAGAAGAAAGGGTATTGGCAGAAGAAAGGGTAAAATAGGCACAAGGAAACCCGGGAAAAAATCATGGATATCAAAAATAAGGGCGCTAAGAAAAATGCTCAAGGAACTCAGGGACAGCGGACAAATAGAAAAAGCGGGATACAGGAAGCTGTATAAGCAGGCATCTGGCGGTTTCTTCCACAGCAGAGCACACCTAAAGATATACCTTGAGAGATCTGGAGTGATCAAAGATGAGAAAAAGAACTGACTATAGGCTGAGGCTCAGATTGCTAAAGTCCGGGAAGCCAAGAATAGTTGCAAGAAAATCGCTGAACCGCATAGTTGCGCAGATAATACGGTACGAGCCAAAGGGTGACATTGTTGTGGCAGAAAAAACATCCGTGGATCTCGCACAATTCGGCTGGAACGGGCATAAAGGCAACATACCTGCTGCCTACCTGACAGGGCTGTTAATAGGGCTCGAAGGTGCAAAAAACAGCATAGAAGAGGCTGTGCTGGATTTCGGAATGCAGAGGGTAACCAAAGGGTGTGCGCTTCTGGCATTTTCAAAAGGAGTTAAGGACAGCGGGATGAAAATAAAAATTGATGAAGACGCCATGCCGTCTGATGAAAGAACCAGAGGGAAAGATATAGAAAAATATACCAAAAAAAGCATTGCTGAAAATTTTGAAGCTGCAAAGAAAAAAATAATTGAATCATACAGGTAATTTTTATGGCAGAAGAAAATGAGACATGGATACCGAAAACAAACCTCGGAAAAGAAGTAGCAGAAGGAAAAATAACTGATATAGATGAAATTTTCAGGAGAGGCCTGAAAATAAAGGAAGCTGAAATAGTTGATAAGCTCATACCAGCCCTGAAAAGCGAGATAATATTCGTAGGCGGCTCGCCGGGAAAAGGAGGCGGGATAAAAAGGACTCCTACGAAAAGGACTGCAAGGATGCACAGAAGCGGAAGAAGGTACAGAATGTCTGCTGTTGTGGTGGTAGGAGACAGTAATGGCCATATAGGCATTGGAAAAGCTACTTCACAGGAAAATGTAAAAGCAATAGGAAAAGCAACAGAAGAAGCAAAGCTCAACATTATGCCGGTAAGAAGAGGCTGCGGAAGCTGGGAATGTGCCTGTGCAGAAGAGCATTCCATACCATTTGAAGTGCAGGGCAAAAGCGGCTCTGTACGCATTGTTCTTAAGCCTGCACCAAAAGGCATCAAGTCCTGTGTCTCCAAGGAAATGAGAAAAATAATAGAGCTTGCAGGCATCACAGATCTGTGGTCAAAAAGTTTCGGAAACACGAGGGCGCGTATGAACATGGCTCTTGCAATTATAGATGCATTCAAAAAAATGAATGCAATGAAAATTGACCTGGAAATGGAAAAATCAGCAAGCGAGCCAGAGGATACCGTTGTCATGAAAAAAAAAGCGAGAAAAAAGAAGAAGGGTGAAGAATGATGAAGCTGGTAAAGAGAAAAAAGAACTCAAGGGCGAAAGGAAAAAGAACCCATGGATGGGGAAGCAAAAAAAAGCGCAGGGGCGGCGGAAGCAGAGGCGGCAGTGGTCATTCTGGTTCCGATAAACACCACTATGTCAAAAGGGTCGTAGAAGAGCAGTCCCATCTCGGAAAAAAGGGGTTCTATTCGCTGAAAAAACATGAAAGAACAATTAATATATGCGAACTCCCTGATAGAAATGAAATCAATCTCAAAGAAATGGGGTATGAAAAGCTTCTGGGCAGGGGAACTATAAAAAAAGCTGTGATAGTAAAAGCAGGAAAATGCTCAAAGAAAGCCATGGAAAAGATAGAAAAAGCAGGCGGAAAGGTTGTTATCACATCTTCTTTGTCCAATGATAATTAACTGTGAGAAGATGGGATCCAGATGAACATTAAGTTTCAGAAGCAAAGCTTAACTTGAGTCGCCAAAAGACTTTGCAAAAGTCTTTTGTACAAAGTCATGTGTTTTCAATGTTCATCTTAGATTTTAAATGGGGAATGATATGGGATTTTATGACAAAATCATAAGATCGCTGCCAAGCATAACAGACCCTAAAGTTCATCTGAATTTCAAAAAAAGGCTTATATGGACGGCAGTGATTCTGTTACTTTTCATTATTCTCGGGCAGATAACTGTTTACGGAGTTTCCAGGACAGCCCAGGAAAGGTTCCAGTTTCTTGAAATGATACTGGGAAGCAAAATGGGGTCCCTGATAACGCTGGGTATAGGCCCGATAGTCACTGCTTCCATTATTCTGCAGCTGCTTGTGGGCTCAAAAATAATACCATGGAACCTGAGAACGCAGGAAGGAAAAATAAAGTTTCAGGGAACGCAGAAGCTGCTTACAGTATTTTTCTGCATATTTGAGGCAGTAGCTTACGTCAGCTTCGGCGCAATACAGCCTTTGAGCCCGGACCCCGGGCTGATGATGCTGATAATTGCCCAGCTGACGTTCGGAGGCGTCCTCATTCTCCTGATGGATGAAGTTGTATCAAAATGGGGTATAGGGTCCGGCGTTTCTCTGTTTATTGCAGCAGGCGTAACAGCAGGAATTTTCGTCGGTGCGCTCAACCCCTGTGCTAACGTCGGCACGCCCGGCTGCACGTTAGGTGACCCGTCTGCAGGCATCTTCCCGTTCGGCCACATACCGCAGGCAATATCCTATCTCCAGATAGGCGAAGTCACACAGACAATACTTTCCCTGCTTCCATTAATCGCAACCATAACTGTGTTCTTTATAGTTGTATACGTGCAGGCAATAAAAGTTGAAATACCCCTTGCATTCGGCTCTTTCCGTGGATTTTCAAGAAGGTGGCCCCTGAAATTCATTTATACAAGCAATATTCCTGTTATTCTTGCTGCTGCGCTGCTTGCCAACATGCAGCTGCTTGGAAGCATGATGGCAGGGCGTGGCATAACAATACTTGGAACATTTGATGAAAATGGGACATCAACAGGAGGCCTGTTACACTATCTGCTGACTCCGCACTCTTCAGCCATTCAGGTATTTTCTATCACCCTTCTCATTGTGATATTCGCTGGTGGCATGCTTGCATTTTACCTGAAGCACAGGAATGCGGGAAAAATAGTTGCTGGCTCAATTGTTTTGGGTATAGTGCTTGCAGCAATAGTTTCAAATGCATTCATAGGCTTGCCAACAGGCGATGAGATGCTAAGGCTTACCGGGCATGTTATGTTCATGGTCATAGCATCTGTAGTATTTTCAATATTCTGGGTGGCTACAGCTGGGATGGATGCAAGAAGCGTGGCAGAACAGATTCAGGGATTGGGCATGCAGATACCAGGGTTCAGGCGAGACCCGAGAATTGTTGAATCAGTCCTGAACCGGTATATACCCACTCTGGCAGTGCTCGGCGGCATCTTCGTGGGGCTGCTCGCAGCTGTTGCAGACCTCACCGGCGCACTGGGCACAGGAACAGGTATTCTGCTTACTGTAATGATAATATACAACTTATACGAGCAGATTTCCATGCAATACGTTGAAGACATGCATCCTGCTGTCAGGAAGTTCTTCGGACATTAAGACAGTGATTAAAAGTTTTGAAAAACCTGTAATCCGAATAGATTTGTCGCAATGTTTTTTTCTGCTTTCCCCTCGATAATTAGGGGGAAAGAGAAAAAATCGCATGGGTATTGAAAAAATGTGGTTTTTCAAAGACATCGATTTATAAAAAAATGTTTCACTGCCCATGGCCAAAGGTAAAGAGCGCCACTAATCTCATAGCTTAATTTTTCTGAACAGATAAGCTCCTAAAATTACCATGATAACTGTGAATCCTCCTAAAGATTTCGAACATTTTATTCGCCTAACTGTTCAATTACTAAAATAAAAGGTATAAAAAATATTATATAGAAAAGACTACTAAGAAATGATGCGATCGTAGTCTAGTGAACTTTTTGGGAAAAAGTTCAATCAAAAACCCAGAAAGCGGAAAATGGTAGGACCTCAGCCTTCCAACAGCCCTTTGAAGTGAGTTGACGAGCAAAGCTCGTCGGTTTGGATAAAGCGCTGGCAGAAAACGACGCAAAAACGAAACGAAGGGCAAAGCCCTTCAATTTGCTGTGCATCCCGGAAAGGAGAAAGCTGATGACCAGGGTTCGAATCCCTGCGGTCGCATTATACCAAAGTGGGTAGGTTACCGCGAAAAGCGGGAATTATCCTTTTGCTGACCTACCCTGAATTCTTACTGCTCATTGTAATGCTCTGTTGCATAACTCCTTCATAGCTTAGGCTGGCTCCTGTTTTATGCCTGTTTTGAATATGATTTCATCCAATCATATGCCCAGAACTTTCTTCTCGCTTCATTGAGGGCGTTTTTGATGATGTGAGAACGTGTTTCTTCACCACATTTCCGTTTTACCGCTGAAAAGATGGTTTCTGTTCCGCACCAACGCTTACCGTACTGTTTCTTTTTAGCCCATTTTTTGTATCCAAGTTTTTTGTATTCTTCAAGTTCCCTGTCTCTTTTGGTGTTGTATTCTGTGAACACAGCTGTTTTTCGTATCTTTATTGCTGTTTCTATTTTATTCTCTTCACAAAAACTGAATAAATCGTGTGCATCGAATGAGCCGTCGCCAAAGAATTTATGGATGTGATATCCTCGATGCATCAGAATCTTCATATTCCATTCTGCTATCTCTGGTTCTGATAATTGAGTGCCTTCCAAACTTACATCACATTCAAACAATTCTCCGGTTAAAGGATTCGCTATGATAGTCACTGCTAAAAATTTTCTTCTCTTCTCATACATTCTTGCCCTGTATTCTCCAGAATTTTCGAACTTCATCCCTGATCTATCTGAGCTCACACAAATGTTTTTGTCTTTTGGAAACTCAAACTCTACATCAAGCCTGTTTACTCTTCTGTTTATTGTTGTATAATCGTTGAATGCAGGAAGCTTTGCAATTTCAACAAGCTTTCTTGTAATCCCTTCAATCCCGCGATAATCAATCCATTGGTACCAGACTGCCTGCAGTTTTATCAGTGATTCTGGATACTGGTATTTTGCACCTACCTTTTCCCGATTCATTTCTTCCAATTCTGAATCCCATGACATCACCCACTCGAGATCCAGAAGAAACTCGCCTCTAACCACAAGTTCTTCGTTATACTTTACCCAATTTCTATTGTCCTTGAATCGCTTTCCCCATCTCATTCGTTTCATACTCAACCACCTATAACTGCCATTAATATGGCAGTTAAAGTATAAATACTTTTGCATACATATATATGCTATGCAAGCAAAGCTTGTCTGCTATTCATTGGAAAACGCGAATTCAACAGTTAGAAGGAATTTCCACAGAGAGTTTTATGGGTATACAGACGTTTCATGTAATGGAAAATATCTATACAAAAGAAAAGGCATTATTCATAGTGTTTCGTATAGAAAAGTTCTAGATGCAATAATTTTGACAACAAATGAAAAGCCGCTAGTGAAAGTGCTTAGAAAGTACAAAGCAAAAATCCGAATTTTTGATGTCTTGATAAACTTTAAGCTATAATTGTGCAACAGAGCTCATTGTAACGACTAATATCCGTACACGGCATTTAAGTAGAGGCTGGCAGTGAATCCTTTCCAGTGCAATAGAAAGCTTTTTATATAAAGCTTTCTATTATAGTGTCATGGATTTCGATACGATTGTTAAGGAGCAGAGAGAAGAGCTGGAGCGAATTGAGGCTACTGAAAATATTATCCCCAGAGAAAATACTACCGTTGCTGAAAACGCGCTAAAGTTCCCCAATGTTCTCGCTATTTTAGGAATTAGAAGATGCGGCAAATCTGTTTTTTCCCACCTTTTAGCTAAGGCCAAAAACTATGGTTATGCAAACTTTGATGATGAAAGGCTTCTTGGGGTAAAAACCGAAGATTTGAATGAACTTTTAAAGAGCTTTTACAAGCTCTACGGCGATGTTGAAATAATTGTTTTGGATGAAATTCAGAATGTCCGTGGTTGGGAGCTGTTTGTTAACCGGCTGAGACGAACAAAAAAAGTTATTCTTACCGGGAGCAACTCACATCTTTTGTCTGGGGAATTGGCAACACATTTAACAGGGAGGCATATAGATGTAGTATTGCACCCTTTTTCATTCAGAGAATTTTTGAAATTTAAAAAATTCAAGACGGCAACGGCTTATACCACAAAAGAAAAAGCCGCATTGCTGAGGCTGCTGGAAGAGTATTTGCAAGTTGGTGGTTTTCCTGAAGTGCAGAAATTCGGCAAACAAATAGTGTCTGTGATATATGAAGACGTTCTAACGAAAGATATAATTTTGAGGCATAAAATAAAAAAAATGGAGGAAATAAGAAAGCTGGCAAAATATTGCATTAATAATACAGGGCAGGAGTTCAGTTACTCAAAGACTGCAAAAGTGCTAGGGGTGAGGCACGTTTCGACTGTATCCAAGTGGGCAAACTATTTGGAAGAGGCATTCTTGATTTTTAAACTTGAAAGATTCAGCTATAAATTAAAGCAACAATTTTTGGCTCCAAAAAAAGTTTACTGCACTGATTCTGGAATAATCAATACAATAGATTTCAAGTTTTCAGAAAACAAAGGAAAAATAATGGAGAACTTGGTAGCTATCGAGCTAAAGAAAAGAAACAATCAGGAAATATACTATTGGAAAGACTATTTGCAGCATGAAGTTGACTTTGTAATAAAGAAGGGCAATAAAATACAACAGCTAATACAAGTTAGCTATGCTAATTCACATGATGATGTCAAAGAGCGGGAGATAACAGCGTTGCTTAAAGCAAGCAAAGCCCTGAAATGCAAAAAATTGTTATTGATAACTTGGGACTACGAGGCAAAGGAAAAAACAAAAAATTTAGAAATACAATATACCCCCTTATGGAAGTGGTTGAATGAGTCGTGCGGGTTTGAATATCATATACAGCATTAGGATATTTAAGCTTAGCCGCCTGAAACAAGAAAGTCACTTCGTGACAAATTTTACAAAACCGAAGTGACTCATTGGAAAAAACAAAGTTTTTTCCATGCACAGAAAAGCAAAGCTTTTCTGATGTTATGCATAAGATAAAGTTATAAAAGTTATAAACTTTATCTTAATGAATTACGAGTGTAAATTTTGGTGTTGTAATGGCAAAGGACAAGGAACAGCTTATTGCAGAGCTTATGAAAAAGCCTGAGAAAATAAGAAACATTTGCATAGCAGCGCATATTGACCATGGAAAATGCGTGTCAGCCAGAACTAAGCTTGCATTATGGACAGGGGAAAGCATACATGCAGAGGAGCTATACAACAAGTATATGAGTATTGGCAAAATTGTTAGAACAACAGACAATGAAACAATTATTGATGTTTCCAAGAAAGGCATAGTTATTAATACGCTAAACAAAAGAACGATGAAAATTGAGAAGGGAAAAATTACGCACATGTGGAAAATGAAAAAAACAGACCCGCTTGTTGAAATTGAATTGAAGAATGGCAGAAAAATCAAAACCACCCCCGAGCATAAGTTCATGGTTTTGCATCCAAGCGGAAAAATAACAGAAGTTGCAGCAAATGAACTTCAGTTAGGCGATAGCATAGTCTGCAACAGAATCGTCCACTTTGAGCCGCTTTCTCTGAATAAAATAAAAGAATTTTTCCTTGAAAAAATTTCCAGAGATGGTTTCTATGTTTTTTTGAATGATTCCATGAAAAGAAAATTGCATGAGAAAATAATTATAAAAGGAAGAGAAAAAGTCTGGGAACAGGTAAAACCATCGTTGAAGATGCTATCGTTTTATCATTGCGCATGGAGGGGTTCATATAGGCTTAATGACCTGCTGAAGCTTGCTGATAATTTTGGCATAACGCCTGTTGAGATATACGACAGCATCAAATGTATCAACTATAGAAAAACAACAAAATATCGTGGTGATCATTCTTCTGTAAATCTAACCTTGCCAAAAACAATGGAAGAGTGGGAAGATTTTATGTATTTTGTTGGGCTGATGTTTGGCGATGGCAGCGTAAGTATAACACTGGACAATGCTGACAAAACAATTCACGACAAAACAATCTCCATCTGTGAGAAAACCCTTGGAATTAAACCAACCATCCGGACATATAAAAATAAATGCCCAAGAATTTATATAAATGGCGGGCTAACATTGAAACACCTGCTAAGGATAATTTTTGATTACCCATTAAAGCAGAAATCTAGAAATATAAGGCTGCCTTTGATTTTACAGCTTATGCCAACTGAATTATCGAGCAAATTTATCAGTGGATACTTTGATGCAGACGGGTGTGTAGAATTTGGGAGACGAGCTGTATCGCTCACGTCATCCAGCGCTGAAATGATAAATGATTTGCAGCTATTCCTTATGAGATTTGGGTGTCCGTCAAAAATAGACAGAGACACACTGTATATTTCAGGCAAAAAATCGCTGAAAAACTTCGGAAAAATCGGATTTCTGCTGGATAGAAAAACAGAGAAATTTAAGCATCTGCTTGAAAAAAGTGCGCAGTCGAGAAATATAGACTATATATATGTAAATGCTGATAATCTGAAAAAACTGCGGATGAAGATGGGCCTCTATCAAAATGACATTGGAAAATATTATTCGAAATATGAACGCGGTGAGATTGGAATTAACCATGATAATTTGTCAACCATAGTGGCAAAATTTGATTCAGCTGATTCCGGGCTTGATGAACTGGAGATTTTTAAAAAATTGTGCAGCGAGGATGTATATTTTTGCAACATTAGCAGCATAAATATATGCGATAAAGAAGAATTTGTTTATGATTTTTCTGTAGAAAAAACACATAATTTTGTAGCAGAAGGCATGATTATTCATAATACTACGCTAACAGACAACCTTCTTGCAGGCGCGGGGATGATAAGCGAAGAGCTGGCAGGAAAACAACTGTTTACTGATTTTGTCAAGCAGGAGCAGGAAAGGGGCATAACAATTTATTCTGCAAATGTGTCCATGGTTCACAGCTTTGATAATGATGATTTTCTGATAAATCTCATTGACACGCCAGGCCATGTTGATTTCGGCGGGGATGTGACGAGGGCAATGCGTGCAGTAGATGGTGCAATCGTCGTAGCATGCGCTGTCGAAGGCGTGATGCCCCAGACAGAAACTGTCATAAGGCAGGCGCTGAAGGAAAGGGTAAAGCCTATCCTGTTCATAAACAAGGTAGACCGCCTGATACGCGAACTAAAACTTACGCCTGAAAAAATGCAGGAACGTCTGCTGAAAATAATAAAGGACGTTAACCAGCTCATACAAAAATACGCTGAAAAGGAATACAGGGAAAAATGGATGGCACGGGTAGACGACGGCTCGGTTGCATTCGGCTCTGCATTCAGAAAATGGGCTATATCTGTTCCTTACATGAAGGCAAAGGGCATAACATTCAAGGATATAATAGAATACTGCTCAACAGAAAGGGATGATGAGCTGACCAAACTCGCTCCCCTGCACAGGATTGTTCTGAACATGGTTATAAGTCATCTGCCAAACCCGAGAGATGCCCAGTCTTACAGGATACCAAAAATCTGGCTTGGTGATGTCAATAGCGAGGAAGGCAAGAGTATGCTGAAAATGGATGCAAATGCACCGCTGGCTGCTATAGTAACAAAAGTTACGCCTGATCCGCATGCAGGGCTCATCTCAACAGCAAGGATATTCTCAGGCTCGATTAAAAAAGGGCAGGAAATCAGGCTGATAAGCCAGTACAAAGTAAGAAGGGTGCAGCAGGTATGCGTCTACAAAGGCCCGCAGAGGATACAGATGGAGAGCATACCAGCAGGAAATATTGTCGGGCTTGTGGGGATTCAAGATGCGTCTTCAGGAGAAACAATATGCGACGCTGATAAAGAAATGCACCCATTTGAGAGAATCAAGCATATGTTTGAGCCTGTGGTAACCAAAAGCATTGAGCCGAGCAACCCAAAGGACCTGACAAAAATAATTAATTTCCTGAAGCAAGTCTCACGCGAGGACCCGACGCTGCAGGTAACTATAAACGAGGAGACAGGCGAGTATCTTGTTTCCGGGCTGGGTGAGTTGCATATAGATGCAAAGATTGAAAGGCCATTAAAAGATCTTGAGATCAGCATAAAGGCGTCGCCACCTATTGTAGTTTACAGGGAAACTGTCAAGGAGCTAAGCCCTGAGATAGAAGGCAAATCGAGCAACAAGCACAACCGCTTCTCCATGACTGTAGAACCGCTTGAGGATGAAATATACAATGCTATGACAGAGGGAAAAATCGTCTGGGACAAAAAAAACAGGAAACATGTCATTGCACAGCTACAGGAGTATGGAATGAACAAGGACGAGGCGAAAAAGATTGAGGATGTTTACAACAGAAGCGTTCTTATTGATGCAACAAAAGGCATACAATACCTGAATGAAACCATGGAAATGATATGCGAAGCATTCAGAAGATTTGTGGATGCCGGCCCGCTTTCACGGGAGCCGTGCGCAAAGCTGAAAGCCAAGCTCTGGGATGCCAAGCTGCATGAAGATGCAATACACCGTGGGCCTGCACAGGTGCTGCCTACAATAAAATATGCGCTTGAGGAATGTATGCTGCATGCAAAACCTTCCCTTCTTGAGCCTGTGCAGACAATAAGAATAGATACGCCGGAAGAAGAGATGAGCAGTGCCATGAATCAGGTTCAGGGAAGAAGAGGCCAGATAATCGACACCACAATTGAAACTGGAGCTGCGATGATAAAAGCAAGGATTCCTGTGGCAGAAATGTTCGGATTTGAGGCTGCGCTTAAGAGCGCTACAGGCGGAAGGGGCTTTTATTCACTGGTTGACATATCGTTTGAGCGCGTTCCCGAAGACCTGAAGGAAAATGTGATAAAGAAAATAAGGGAAAGAAAAGGGCTCTGAACAGGCAAATAGCAGAAAAACTAACTTTTAAAAAGATTTGGGTTTAGAATGATAGTGTTATAGATTTGTGATATTCGGTGAGCAGCGTTCGAACATACAGATAAGCTTACTGATATTGCATAACTCTTCAGAGTTATGCAGTTTGCAGAACCTAAGGTTCTGCAATATTATCTACTATAAAAAATGGAGGATTAAAAATGGCAGAAAAAAAACCGCACTTGAACCTTGTAACAATTGGGCATGTTGACCATGGAAAGTCAACGCTAGTAGGCCGAATGTTATACGACACCGGTGCTATCAGGGAGGATACGCTCAGGAAGCTGCAGGAAATAGCAAAAGAACTGAAAAAAGAGACTTTTGAGTTTGCTTTCGTCATGGACAAGCTTAAGGAAGAAAGGGAAAGGGGCGTTACAATAGACATTATGCACCAGAGATTTGACACAAACAAGTATTATTTCACAATCATAGACGCTCCAGGACACAGGGACTTCGTGAAAAACATGATTACAGGTACGTCGCAGGCAGATGGCGCTATCCTTGTTGTTTCAGCTAAAGATGGCATACAGGAACAGACAAAAGAGCATGCATACCTTGCAAAAGTTCTTGGCGTAGGCCAGCTGGTCGTATCCATAAACAAAATGGACGAAGTCAACTATGATGAAACAAAGTACAAGAATGTCAGGTCAGATGTTGAAAAATTGCTGAAAGGCATCGGCTTCAAGACAGAAACATTACCCTTTGTTCCAACATCAGGATACAAGGGTGATAATGTTGCAAAGAAGTCGGAAAACATGCCATGGTATAAGGGGCCTACTGTACTTGAGGCTCTCAATAGCTTCACCTCTCCGGAACAGCCTGTTGACAAGCCTTTGAGGCTTCCTATACAGGACGTCTACTCAATCACAGGAGTAGGTACAGTTCCTGTAGGAAGGGTTGAAACAGGCATCCTGAAAGCTGGAGAGACGATTGTTTTCGTGCCATCCAATACCAAGGGTGAAGTTAAGTCAATAGAGATGCATCACGAGCAGTATGCAGAAGCCAGGCCAGGTGACAATATCGGCTTCAACGTAAGAGGTGCTGGCAAAAAGGACATAAAAAGAGGTGACGTAGCATGTCATCCTGACTCTGCATCAAAGCCTGTGAAGGAATTCACAGCGCAGATTATTGTCCTGAACCACCCGAGCGTAATGTCAAAGGGTTACACGCCTGTATTCCACATACACACAGCACAGGTTGCGTGCACAATAACAGAGATAGTAAAGCAGCTTGACCCCAAGACAGGAGCTGTTAAAAAGGAACATCCTGACTTCATCAAGACAGGAGATGCAGCCATAGTAAAGGTAAAGCCTACCAAACCTGTTGTAATAGAGAAGCAGTCTGAGTTTCCTGAACTGGCACGATTTGCTATAAGGGACATGGGCCAGACTGTTGCAGCAGGAATATGCATCGACACTGTCACAGGGTAATAAGATAACTATTTTCTTTGGGTGGCCTGCATGGCCACACAATTCTTATTTTTCTGCGAACTTTAGGTTATGTCCAATAAATGAAAATGCTAGGGATATGACTAAAAGGCTAGCTTAAAGAACAAGAGCGAGTCTTTTCCTTTTCATCCCAGAAAAAGAAAAGCTGAAAAGACTATTTTCATGTTCCAGAAAGAAAAGCCTTATTTTTACCCTAACAATTATACGCCAATTGAAAAGAACCCGAACTTTTTCATAAAAATATGTTTTTATATTTGCTGCTGCAAGTAAATTCAAAATCCATATGGGTGTTTGCAATGCAGATAGCAAGAATAAAGCTTACTGGAAAGGATCCCAAGCAGCTCGATGATGTTTGCAGGGAAATAAAAGATTTAGCCGAGAAAATCGGCGTCCCTGTGTCAGGGCCAATTCCTATGCCAACCAAGAAATTAAGGGTTCCGGTGATGAAGACTCCCTGCGGAGACGGCATGCACCGCGGAGGCGGAGGCGGCAACTGGGAGCACTGGGAAATGCGCATACATAAAAGAATGCTGGATGTCGGCGCAAATGAGCGCGTGATGAGGCAGATTACGCGCATACGCATGCCTGCTGATGTTAACATGGAAATAGAACTGAGAGACTGACACGGTCATTGCTCATGAGAAATCGCCGGGCTAAGAGCTAAACGTAACCAAGAAAAAATTAGAAATTTTTTCTTATATATCTCATGCGGTTTTTTCTCTTTCCCACTAATTCCGAGGGAAAGCAGAAAAAACGTTCTGACAATAGAAGGAAAAGCTCCTAACTTTTTCTTATATTCGGTATGCAACGAAACATTGCTCTGTTGCATAATTAGAGCTTGAAGTTTATCCAGACGTCGAACACGCGCACTTTTGCCTTGTACTTTCTAAGAATCTTAACAACAGGTTTACAATTATTTGTTACAATTACAGCATCGAAAATTTTCTTGTGTGCA
>JACRMX010000049.1 GCA_016219485.1 Candidatus Aenigmatarchaeota archaeon
AAAGCTTGGCTTTTCGAATGCATAGAATTGCTTTGCAATTCTAATGTAGGGTTTTTCAAAACTCTCGTATTATACTTAAAGCTATTTTTAATTATACAGCACAATTCTGGAGAGCCACGAAGTTTATATAACATAAATGATATATAATATATTTTATAATAAATATATAAAAGTATATGAGATGGTTTTTCTTATTTTCTTATGTTAGTGTTTAATCCATGTTATTTATCAGAAGCTTAACTTTTTTATTATATTTTATTTAATATATATCATAACACCGTTTTAATAACTATGTTATAACATAATGAAATAATAGTATGTTACGCATGTTGTATAAGAAACAACACTAATTACAGGAATCCTATCAAAAGGACAGCTATCATGAATATCGGAGCAGACCATACCCCGGCAATAATAAAAAGCAGCAACAGCGCAAGTAGTAGTACAGATATTTTATACACAATTTTTTCTGTGAGAAAATCAAGCCCATACCACAGCCTTTTTGCTCCTCTTGAGAGCCAGACCATCGGGCTGCTGTTTTCATTTTCTGAAATATTCTCATAAAATGTTATTTCTTCTTCAGGTTTTTCCGCAATCACTTCTTTTTTAATAATGTTCTTTTTTTCTTTTTCTTCTTCAGGTTTTTTTTCAGCAGGTTTTTTGGTTTTCTCAGGAGGGGTTTCAATTTTTTTTACAGGGATTTGCTTTTTTAGCAGTAGTTCGCCTTTTTTTACACGATCCTCCAGCTGCACAATTTTAACTTTTTTATAACCCTGCTCAGAAGAAAAGTTCACAAAAGATGTGCCTATTTTTGTAAGGTTCTTTATCTCTTCAAAGTCTATCGACATCTGCTTTCCTATGAATCTCGCATCGTTTTCAAACCTGCATTGAAAGGAAATTATTCCTCCTATATTGGCTAATACTGTTTCTGAAAAATCCGAAGGGCGCTGGGAGGAGAGCACAACGCCCGTGCCATATTTTCTGCTTTCTCTGAGAAGGTCATTCAGCGGGCTTCTCATATCCAGCAGCCTATGGGCTTCGTCAACCATGCAGTAAAGAATAATCCTGTTGGTTTTTCCTTTTGAGTAAAGCGCATACTTCAGCTTATTGAGAAAGAATTCTGCGACTGCGTACTTTACTTCGTCAGTAGGCAGATCTCTCAGCTTAAGCACAGTCGTTTCCTTGAATATTTTTTCAAATGAAGCTGTTTCTTTTTCTGAAAAAAATCCGGTATCAAACAGCGGCCTCAGCCTTACGAGCAGGGTTTCTATCACACCCGAGGACCTTCTTTCCTCCTGTAAATCATACATGCGCAGTTCGAGATTTTTCTTTATATTATCGAATGTTGGAAGCGTGCCGCTATGGCCAATGTCCTTTATGGATATGCCTTTGTCCCTGTAAGCTTTTCTTATAGCATCTTCAAGCGCGCCCTGTTGCTGAACGCCGAGGCTGAAAATTTTTCTGAGTATATGCGACACTTTGTACATCGTGGTTTCTGCTGTCTCTCCCCCTGAAAAATCTAGGGGATTTATGGTAGTGTTTCTGAAATCAAGTACATTTTCACCAAGCTCTTCAAAGTCGTTGTGAAAATCTATCATTAGCGATGGAATGTTTTGTTTTTTAAGCTCGTACACAATGGCCTTTATCGTTTCCGTCTTGCCAGAGCCGCTGGTTCCGACTATAAGGAGATGAGGATTTTTTTCCTTTTTCGGTATCCAATAGACCTTTTCCTCTCCGCTGTTTCCGAGATAGATGGAAATCATCATTATTATATTTAAGACGCAAAAACAATAAATTCATGATGAAGATTGGTGTGGATGAGGCAGGAAAAGGCGACTATTTCGGATATCTGGTAATAGCCGGCGTTGTTGTAGATGATAAAAAAGAGCCTGTTCTGAAAAAAATGGGCGTAATGGACTCCAAACGGCTGTCTGATATGAGGGTTAAGGAGATAGCCAAACAGATAAAAAAAACATGCCAATATGAAATAATCAAAATTTCGCCTTCCAAATACAATACTTTACATGCAAAGATGAAAAATCTGAACAAGATGCTTGCATGGGGGCATGCAAAAGTTATATCCAATCTTTCTGAAAAAAACACCTGCGATATTGCGATATCTGATAAGTTCGCAGATGAAAAATTTCTAAAAGAAGCGCTCAAAAAACTAAATGTTAAAATCAAGGTTTTGCAAAAAATAAACGGTGAATATAATACAGCAGTTGCAGCTGCATCAATATTAGCCAGGGACGAATTTCTTAAGACTCTCCGCTCCTTGGGCAGAATGGTTGGAATGATTTTGCCAAAAGGCGCAGCTGATGTTGAAAAAGCAGCAAAAGAGCTTGTGAAGCGATATAAGCCGGAAATTCTTAATGAGGTCGCAAAGGTTCATTTCAAAACCACCAGGAAAATCATAGGGCAATAATATGAAAACACAGAAATGTTATCTTCTTCTAAGACAAATACCAAAGGGAAAAGTCACAACATACAAAGAAATTGCTATGGCTCTTAAAACAAGTCCTAGAGCAGTAGGCCAGATGCTAAACAAAAACAAAGAGCCAGACAAATATCCGTGCTATAAAGTTGTTTGTTTTGACAGTTGTATAGGCGGATACAGCAAAGGTGTGAAAGAAAAAATAAGGCGCCTCAGAAAAGATGGTATAGAAGTGAAAAATGGCAGAATAAAGAATTTTGAAAAAATTGTTTTCAGAAATTTTCAGACTAAAATGAGAATATGATGATTGCTGACAGGCCTACTGGCTGCACACCCAGGCTACGGAATACCAATGCAGCATCATTTTACTGATTTCTTCAGCTCGCTCCATATTTTTTTAGGATTTTTTACCCATGCTTCAAAAGCATACCTGCACTTTTCAACATCCTTCCTGTTAACTCCTCTTCTTAACAGGTCTTCTTCTATCGTCTTTAGCGAGGCACCATTCTGCCAGCTTATCAGGAATTCGTCAAGAATTTCAGAGCCATCCATGTATTTCACCAATTCTAGAAGTCCCTTGGCTTTGTAACTATTTCCCTTATTTTAAGGTCATGAAATCTGCGGGATGTTGCCGCCTTTATTATGCACACTGTATCAGCGTTTCTCCCTGTCCCTGCAACTGCTATTATATCTCTGCCTTCTTCTACCAGCCCGGCATCTGCAGCTTCCATGACTATTTCGGCGCATACCTTTGTGCCTTCGCCGAATCTTCTCAATGTGTCCGCAATTATTGTGCCGAGATATGCGCTGCCGTATTTTTCCGAGAATGATTTTTCCAATGATGAAGTTAATATAGTTCCTGTAAAAACTCTGCCTCCAAGTTCTTCTATTTTTTTCACAGTCCTCTTGTCTATTTCTATCTTATTTTCTCCAGGATATCCATATGCATGTGTAACAATGACTACATTCGCTTTTTTTCCGAATCTTTCCGCTGCCTTTAGCCCTGTTACGCCTGTTGTAGAAGCAACAACAATATCTTTATGTGCGTCCAGCATTTTTTCTACAATATTCAAGCACTCATTAGTATGGTTTCCGGCTTTTTCAAACATTTTTATCATCATATGTATTCTTCCGGATTTTTTGTTTTGTATTACTGTCGGAAAACTCACAGGAGGAGGGAGCCTCAATGTATACGCCATATGCACGGCTTCAGTTAGGCATGTCCTGAATATCGCATTGAAAGCATCGATAAGCATATTATCGTCAAGTTTCTTTTCCTTTTTCCATTTCTGGACTATTGCATCCGAATTCTCATCCCCAAAGAGAATGGTACCTGAAATAATTATTTCACCCACTTTTTCGGATTTATCTTCAGGCTCATAAGAGGTTTCAAACCTGAAGTCTATCGCAACAGCTTCTTTCAGATCAGGCATGTTAATCCCCTTTTTCTTCACGCCTGTTATTACAGGCGCACTGTTGACATTTATTGTACCTGAAAAGGTCTTTTCTCTTACCGAAGCTTCTACTGATTTTATGCTCAATCCTATTACTGGCATGCCATCACCTTTTAAAATTATTAATAGATACGTTAAATATTTAAACTAACCCCGGCTATTGCCTTAAAATACATCTAAAAAGAATTAAGTTTAGGATATTATAATTATAAATTAGCTTCAGATATTTAAAAGACTTGATATATCATTAAAAGTCTTTTATATATATAAAAATGAAAGCCTATAATTCACTGTGTGGTTCCATGAGAAAGGCTATGATAATTCTTGCAGATGGCTTTGAAGAAGTGGAAGCCATCGGGGTCATAACGATCCTTAGAAGAGCGGAAATCAGCGTTACCATAGTTGGGCTGGTATCCACTGTTGTCGAAGGGTTCAGCGGCATAAAAATAATAGCCGACAGGCGTATAACTGAAGTGGACCCGAACAGCTTTGACATGCTTATTCTTCCAGGAGGGCCTGCCTATAAAAAACTTGAGAACAGCAAAAATGTAATCGATATTATAAAAAGGTTCGATCAAAAAAAGAAATTCATAGCAGCTATTGGTTTTGCTCCGATAGTGCTGGCAAAGGCAGGAATTTTAGAGGATAGGATAGTAACGGTATTTCCAGGCTATGAAAAGGAAGTTCCAAGGCCGCGTGAAGCAAGCATAATAGTCGACAGAAACGTAATCACTGCACAGGGCACTAGCACGACGCTGCTCTTTGCACTGAAACTGGTCGAGATCCTTGCCAGCAAAAGGACAGCGGAAAAAATTAAAAAACAGATGGTGATAAGGTGACACTTACCAATACAGAAAAAATGACACTGAAGAAAATATCCCAGCTGCAGCTTGCATCAAAAAATGACCTGAAAAATTTCCTTAAGGAAAACGGCAAGGGCGGTCCTGTAGTAATAGAGAGCGTAATAAAAAGCCTTTCCGAAAAGAAGTGTATAGTTACATTAACCCCGCTTGGCTCGACCACATTTATAATAACGCAGCGTGGCCTGAAGATTCTTGAAAATTCGGAATAATTTTTAACTTTGTCGTCGAGAAGTCCTCCCTTTGCAACATTGAAAAAGCCTTCGGCTTTTTTATTAGAAATTCCCTCGGAATTTCTATGCATGAAAAAACTTTGTTTTTTCATTGTCATGCAAAGCATCAGGAAAACAAAGTTTTCCTGTATGAGAAAACATTATATGTTTTCTCTATATTAGTGCAACATCAACATAACACAATAGCCCCGTGGTGTAGCGGCCAAGCATTGCTGGCTCTGGACCAGCAGACGTAGGTTCGAAAACCGAAACCCAGCGGGTTTTGGTACATCCAGCGTCATCTGGAGCGAAAATCCTGCCGGGGCTATCATTGTTTTAGGTGATAAAAGTGTATGACATTATTATTATAGGTGGAGGTCCTGCAGGCCTTACTGCTGCCCTTTTTGCAAAGAGGCACGGGCTGGATGTCATTGTTCTTGATAATCCTGAACAACCTTCAAACATGTTTCTCGCGTACTGCGTTGAAAACTGGCCAGGTACAGAAAAAATAGCAGGGCAGGCTTTATTGGATAATATGAGAAGGCAGGTAAAGAAGCTGGGAATTCCAATAAGAAACGAAAAGGCGGTAACACTTTCAAAAGGCTTTCTGGTTCGTACACCTGAAAACCACTATGAGTCCCGGTCGCTGATCCTTTCAATGGGCATGAAAAACAGAAAGGCTGACATAAATGGCGAGGAAAAGTTTCTGGGAAAAGGCGTTTCATACTGCACGTGTTGTGATGCACCTCTTTTCAAAAACAAAACAGCTGTTGTTATAGGAGGTGGAAATTCTGCAGTGCATGGGGCATTGATGCTTAAGGACATAGCAAAAAAAACATACCTCATTCATAGAAGAGATAAGCTGAGGGCTGAAAAAGTGCTTGCAGACAGGCTCGATGGGGTTGAAATAATATGGGATTCGACCCCTGAAGAAATTATGGGAAAAAAAACCGTTGAAAAGCTTAAAATTAAAAACATAAAAACAGGCGAAAGCAGGATGATCGAAACTGACAGTGTCTTTATTGAAATAGGCTATGTTCCAACAACAGAGCTTGTGAAGGGCATAAATGTAAAAATCGACAGCTGTGGCTTTATAATAACTGATAATGAGAAGAAAACAAATATCCCTGGTGTTTTCTCGGCAGGCGATGTCTCATCCAATGTCCTTAAGCAGATAACTACTGCAGTTTCTGACGGTAGTGTTGCCGCTGTTTCAGCCTACAAATACATAAAAGGTGAATAAATGAAAAGGAAGCAAAAAAATCAAATAATAGTTATTTTTATGGTTCTTGCGATGTTTGGCTCTACGCTGGGTTTTGTAGTAATGAATGCATTCCCAGAGGAAAAAAAACAGGAGCAAAAAATAGATTTTATTGTTAACCATACACTGGGGCAGGAAGCAAAAGATGATTATATGAAAAGAGGGTTTACACTCATGGAGTTCAGGTACAAAGAAGGCTGCTGCGAAGACCTTCTTATATATGTCGATTCCATCCCGAATATAGATGATTTTAAAGTCCAGGATGTGCCTCAGGTCATAACCCAGAAAATATTTACAGACACAGAAACTCCGTATGTTTTTGTTGAAAGCGCATATGGAAGCGGGATGAGAAATGTTTCAACACTATCTGACGTTTTTAATGCGCTCTGCCTTGTCATGGTATTTCCACCAACTGAGTGTGGCGCTGCTAAAATAAACTGGACTGAATCAAACAGGACTTCCCTGAACATTACAGTCTAGCTATAGTCGCTGACATAAGTTTTCATGCATAATAATTATGTCAGCTCCTTATTGCAAGGACAGGATTTTGTATGAATACAAGGAAAAGCAAAGCTTTTCCTGTATAGGAAAAGTTCACCCTTTTCCCTATATTTCTGTCACTTGCTATAGCGCACAAGCTGTTTATAGTATGCATGGCTCTTTTTGTGCACAAACCAGAATGCTTCAAACACAGAACCGAGGAGAAGCCCGTGGACAACGTAGAGTGAATTGAAAAAAATCATAATAAGTGTGGTTGCAAGCCCGTATACCAGAAGGCAGTAGGGGGCAAGCCACCATGTAAGCTTCCAGCTTTTTAGTATAATTTTTATTTTTCTCTTATGGAAGCTTTTTGAATAAAATGGTTTGAAAACACTTTTCCAGTTTTTTGTAATAGTTTTCCATATTCCGGATATCAAAGGATAGGTCAGGATCATTCCGGTGACAAATCCGAGCATAGAATTTATATCATACATCATAAGGTATAGCATCAACAAAAAACTCATTATTGAAAGGGCCAGAGACAGCCTTGGATTTAGTGATGTTATCATAGTTCTCACTTATAATTATTTGTATTCTGACTATAAATATGATACGGTTTTGGAAAGCTTTCAGCTTTTCCAATATATCAGAATTGTTCTGCAATTCTGTACATTCGGAAAGCCGAGCTTTCCGATATATACCATGCGGTTTTTTTTCTTTCCCCCTAAATACTGAGGGAAAGAAAAAAATCTTCTGACAATTAAAGAAGAGAGGTTTTTCAAAACTCTCGTATGAAAATTATAGGAACAGGGCTAAAAGGCCATTTTCAAATAGTTCAAAAAAGAAGATACCTCCCAACTTAACAATCATATCCAGCTAGAAAGAACACTTTTCCATTTCTTCAACCTCTTTCTTGAATTTCTTCAGCGTCTTCGGGAGTTCTTCCTCTTTAACAGAAAATATTTCAGCAGCTTTTTTAAGGTCATCCATTGCGGATCAGCTCCTTTCTAAGTTCAACAATCACTTTTTCAACACCATCTTTCTTTGCTACACCTTGGCCCATAGCAGCGCTTCCGCCGCCCTTTCCCCCGAGTTTTTCGCAAATCCTGCTAATCAGCTTTCCTATATCAACATCTTTTTTGCCTGAAGACCCAAAAACGTATGTTTTATCGCTTATGCCAAAGAGTATCACCACCTTTCCGGGCATGGAAATTTTCCTTGAAATTTCCTGAAGTTCTTTCATTCCAGCTCCATTTATTTTTTCAATCAGTATATTTTTTTCAAACTTATTTTCAAGGGTTTCAACAATCTCCGACGCTTTTTTCTGCACACCCTTTTCTGCTTTCTTCCTGAGCTCTTTCCATCTTTCGAACAGCTCTGCTGATTTTTTCGCAAGCTCACCTTTTTTTGCGCCAACTATTTTAAGGCACTCTTTTTCTATCTTCTCCCTCTCATTTTTCCAATTCTTCGCCCTTTTTCCGGAAACAAAATTTATCCTCACAATGCCATCCTGAATCCTTTCCGTGCTTGTAATGATTATTTTTCCTGCATCGGATGTATTATCAAGATGCGTTCCTCCGCAGGCTTCAACGTCAATGCCTTTGATTTCAACAATTCTCAGTTTTTTTCCCGGAACAGCCCCTCCTTGGTATATATTCATGCCAAACCTTTTTTCTGCTTCCCCTCTTTCCATAACAGTCTTTGATATTGGGAGCGCCTTGTTTACGATTTTGTTGGCTTCCTTTTCTATCTCATCCACCTCATTCGTAGCAAGGCCTTTGTAATGTGTTACATCAAGATGCGCCTTTTCAGCTGTTTTTCCTGAGCCAGCCTGATAAACATGCCTTCCGAGGATTTTTCTGGCAGCTGCGTTAATTATATGGGCAGCTGTATGATGTGATGCAAGTTGTTCCCTTTTCTTATAGTCGATTTTTCCATCTATCTGCTGCCCTGATTTGAAATTATGTCCCTTTACGAAATGTATTATTACATTGCCGCATTTTTGAACATCGTAAACGTGCTTCCCATTCAGCGTTCCTTCATCATGCTCCTGACCTCCGCTCGTTGGGTAGAATGCTGTTCGGTCTAGGAATACTTTTTCACCATCAGTTCTTATTACCTTTGCGATAAATTCTTTATCCTGGCCATGATATAAAATTTCTGTGTCAGGCACATCAAGCACATAATAATCTGCCTGTATTTTCTTTGCTGAATGCTTTTCAGAAATTCTGGCATAAAAGTCTTCAGGTACTGAAACTTTGATGCCGTTTTTCATCGCAATTTCAGAGACCATTTCTGGTGTTATGCCGTTGGATTCATACATTTCAATAAGTTTTTCAAGCCCTATTTTTTTCTTTAGGTTTTTTTCTACGATGGATCGCCCGCGGGATCTGCTTTCCTCAAACCTCATTCGTTCAGCCTCTACAATCTCATAGAAGCTGCCAATGCCTTCGGCTAATTCCGGAAAAACAGGTTTAAGGTATTTTGCATGTGCTTCAGCCACAGACGTTAGGTCAATTCCGTACCCAAGGCTACTTGTAAAACTGAATATGCGCCTCAGAAGCACGCGCAAGTTATACCCACCGCCAACATTGCTGGGAAGAGCTCCGTCAGTTATAGCTACGAGCAGAGCTCTTGTGTGCTCACTTATTGCATAAATCGCAGTTGCAGGCAGGACATTTTCTTTGAGCTCTTCAACCCCGATTCCAATTTTATCGGCAATGAATTTCCATGTTTTTTCCACATTTTTCATCTCATCCATGTTGAGCATCCCGGAATATGAAAGAAATTTTTTTATGACAGTTTCGTCAACCTTTATACCAGCCATTTTTTTGAGTTTGCTGCACACTGTTGGAAACGTGGTTTCATAGGAGGTTGAGCTTCCTGCAGAAAACCATGCATTCCTTTCCTGACCAAGTCCCATGTCAAGAACCTTCAGATTAAGATCCCTGAAGCCGCTTCCTGTTTGTGCATATTGCATATAAACCTGATTTGCAAGTTCAAGGCCTCTTGAAAAAATTTCCATACATGGGCCAAAGTTTCCGGATCCTGCCCACGTATCTTCATGAAATACAAGTTCATGGGACCCTATTTTCATGCCTCTTAAAAACCATACGAGCAGATCCTCAAAATATCTGTTAACGTCATATTTTTTTGGCTCCACAAACGCGTGCTGCCCTATCATCACAAACAGCGAGTAATGCGCGCCTGTAATTCCCACGTTGTCTATGTCGTTGAACCTCAGGCACGGCTGGGGAATTGTCAGGGGATTTGCAGGAGGATCGCTTATTCCGTTTACCACAGAAGGTATGAAGGCATCTACTGAGGCCTCAACAAATGGTATGTCGTCCCTCCATCTCGCAGCAACCGGGTATCTTTTTACAGGGGTGTACCCCCTTTTCTCAAGAAGCGAGGAAAAATTTTTCCATACATCTATGTAATCTATTTTGTTTTTCGCAGGCGTGTTTCCTATAAAATCATAGCCGCCGCTGCATAATGAGTCTCCGCAAAAATTTCTTTCATCCATGCTCCAGAAAGACTTGCCACATTTTTTGCACTTTCTGCGCGCAAAGCCAAGAGCTTTGATCGTTTCTGTGGGATAATATTTGTCAAAATTTCTGCTGAATTCTCCTTTATACTTAACTTTAAGCTCCTTGTCAGTAAGCATATTATAAATCGGATGTTCATATTTAAAAGCAGCTATTCAAGAAAAAGCTTTGCTTTTACTATTCCTTAAGCTCGTTCAGCCCGGTATGGTTATCCTTTTCGCGTTCAACCTGTGTCCATAGCTCTCCTATGACAACTTCTGCAGTTGAAAAGACTGTGCAACCAAGAGACAGATGTCCGCCGATCGCGCCCTTTTCTGTTGATACCATCATATGTATATGCGGTATCACCTCGTCGCCTTTTGTCGCTATAGTCCCCTGTGCGCACACGATTTCCAGCGGGCCTTTGTACTCTTTTGTTATATACTTTCCAGGCAGTTTTTTCAGAAACCCGAGTTGTGCAGTTTCCAGTGACCCTATTATTTGCAGCACCACAGCCGACCTTATTTTATTTTTTTCGCAAAAATTGCCTATTCCTTTAAGTAGATCTTGTTCCGGTCTGATGCGGAAGATATGCATCTTTTTGTACATTTATACACCAACAACGTTCAGCAGGTATACTAAAAATTAAAAAAACAAAAAATCAACCAAACAGGCTGCTCAGGCCTTCAGCAGCTTCCTCTGCTTTCTTTCCCTTGTCTTCTTCATCCGCTTTCTCTTCTACAACCTGCGTTTGGACAGCTGTAGCTACAGATGCCACTGGCATTGCTACTGCGCTGCTTATGGCTTCGTCTATGTTCACGTCATGAAGAGCTGCTGCCAGAGCCTTTAGCTGAACTTCTTCCACAGATATGTCACATGCTTTAACGATTTTGTTCAGAGACCCTTCTGTCACCTCTTTTCCTGCTGAGTGCAGCAGTAGTGCGGCATATACCAGATTTGGTTTTTTCCCTGTTTTTTTAGATTCCTCTGTCATTCCATCAACCTCCTATTTTTCTTTGCAGGGCATCAGCCTCTGCATTAGCTTTTGCCAAAATGAATCCAACAGTCTCATCTGTCAGAAGCCCGGCTGACAATGCAAGGCTTCTTGCCTCTCTATAGGCTTTTGAAATTGAAATAACAGCTGTTTCATCTGTGATGTATCCGGCATTGACCGAGAGATTTATTGCTTTCCTGATGCATTCTTTCAGCATGCATTCATATTCCTTTTCATCAATATTCAGAAGTTCTTTTTCATATAGAACTCCGCTTTCCCATGCAGCAACCATGTCAAGCCCTATTTTCATAGGCTCCATCTTAAGCATGGCAAGAACATTTGACATGGCTTCTGTTATTGGCTCACCAGCCTTGACAACATCCTTGTCTTTCAGAATCTCAATTTTTCCGTCTTTGACAGTTGTTTTCAGGCCTATGGACTGCAGCTGGGATATTGCAGGCCCTGGAGGAAGGTTTGTGCTGCCCTTGTTTATAGTTATGCCCTCTGTTGCTATATCATTAGTCTTGGCTGCAGCAGGGCTTTTGTTTTTTTTCAGGAATGCATAAAGTTCAAACGGGTTTTCGTTGCTCAAAAGAAGTGCAGGCTCTCCCCTGATTTTATTAATAAGCTCCTTTGCATCTCCATTCCTTGCACTTTCAATGGCTTTTTTGATCAGCGTTTTTCTCCCCATTTTTATAACAGCCTTTCCATGCATCTTTATCCTGATGTCCTGGAGCTGCTTTCCCGGAAGCTTGTGCATATCAAGCAGTGCGACTATCCTGTGTTTTTCTATCAGTTCCTTCATCTTTTGGACTTCCTTGGGCTTGTCTGCTTTAAGCATGCATCTACACCTCTATTTTCACAGGTCTGCTCATTGTTTTTTTCAGAAAAATATTTTTAATCTGGTTTTCACCCTTTGGCAGCGCCTTTTTAACCTCTTCGATCACTGCAATGGCATTTTCCTTTATCTGCTCATGACTCATGCTCTCTTTTCCTATTATGCAATGTATTGTTGGAGAGTCCTTCAGCCTTATTCTTATGCTTTTCTTCGCAGCCTCTATCATGAGCTTTGGGTCTGTTCCTGGCGGCATGGGCTTTGGCATTCTTCCTGTAGGAGCAAGATACCGGCCAAGAACCTTACCAACTAGAGGCATAAGAGGCATCTCTGCTATGAAAAAATCATATTTTTTTATCAGCTCTTTGACGGCTTTTTTGTCATCGCTAATAGCCTCAAGGTCAGATTTCTTTATATCGCCATTTGAACTTATCAGGCCGACTAAAATATTTTTTCCATGGCCATGCGGCAGAACTATCTCTTTTGTAAATTTATTTTCAGGGTTTTTCAGGTTAATATTTTTAAGGCTAAACGCCAGATCATAGCTTTGCGAGAAATTACGCTTTTCCTTGTCCAATTCTTTCAGTGCTTCATCAATCTTCATACAAACCCTCCTGCCAAAGCAGTCTGCCGGGATTAGTAACTGGGGGCTTTGGAAAAAGGTTGTGCTTTTTCCAATGTATCGCGAAGCGATTTACTTGAAACTCTCAACTATCATTCCTTTACGATTCCAAAGGAATTTGCCTCGAAAGCTTTTTATTCCTTTTCCGGCCCGAAAATATCCGAGAGGCGGTCTTCTATCTCCTTTTCTTCCTCAGGCATTACTTCTATTACAGGGCCTCTCATTTTTTCCACGCCTTTTATCCTGTCCTCAAGAGCTCCAAAGCCTGCTCCCACCGTCCTTTTCAGGCTGTTGTGCTTGTTTTCAACATCAACTATTTTTCTTACCAGTTCCCTGTAGCTTCCTTCAATGTCAGCTTTCCATCTGTCGCGCTCTTCTGATATTTTTTCAGCAACATGATTCATTATTTTAGCCTCTACTGAAAAAGCCTGTTTTCTCAGGTCCGCAGAAGCATCGCTTATTTTTTTCGAAATTTCATCAAGGCTTCCTGTCATTATTTCTATAAGCCTTGCCCTTTTGCTTCTTGATTCTTCCAGCTCTTCATCCATCCTTATTTTCTGTATCAGCGTTATTGTAACTATAATAAGCGCAAGAACTGCAACTTCCCAGTTGGACATGAGCACAGCTAAAGTAAACCCAAGGGCAATAATGTATAATAATATGGATACGTTATTGTTTAGCAGTTTCATAGTCACTCATAAGTTATGAAGCCCAAAAAACATTTAAAGTTAAAATACAGGCGTGTTAATAGAAGAGAGATATGCTATTTAAGGGATTTGTTATTCAACCTTAATCTTCCCTTCGTTTATTTCTCTTATAACGTCCTTGGGATTTTTGCCGTCTACTGTGACTCCTGCGCTAAGGCACGTACCAAGAACTTGCTTAACCTTAGCTGTTGTGTCTCCTGTAATGCTGGCTTTGCTTTTTGCTATTTTAATGACAGTGCTTAGCGGGATGCTGCCAGGCTCAAGCCTTTTTCCTTCTTCTATTTTAAGCAGCTTGTCCTTGCCCAGTTCCTTTTTTATCATGGCTGTTACAGAAGGAGAGCCTACAGCTACTTCAAACTTTTTTGTTTCAGTATCAACTATAACTTTAACAGGAATTTTCATGCCTTTGAAGCTTTCGGTCTTTTTGTTTATTTCGCTGATTACGTCAGGTATCTTAACCTTTAGTGCGCCTAGTGCCGGGCCCAGTGGTGGGCCTGCCGAAGCCTTTCCGCCTTCAACCAGCGCATCAATCTTTTCCTTGGACACTCATATCTCCTCCACGTTTTTCACCCTTATTTCCAGCTCATTGGTAATGTTATTCTTTCTTATCATCCCGTCAATTTTAAATCTCTTTGAAATCAGGCCCAGTGACGCTGCAAACTCGTCCAGGGTTTTATTTTCCAGCTTTGAGCCAACCTCGCTTGTTTGCATTCCCAACAGCTTCTCAGCCTGTTCCCTGAAAAATGCTGCTGGCATAGCACCAGTGCCATCATCTACAACACCAGAGACTATTAGCGTTCTTTCTGCTTGTACAGGTCCATGCGTTTGGCACTGGCCATTGAATGTTCGCGACCTGCAATATGGGCAGAAATCATAAAGTATCGGCCTTGTAAAAATTTCTATTATAACAGCTTCTATGGAAACATCATCGCCCTCAAAAGCGCTGCTGATATTTTTTTTCGGCTCCCTTGTTTTAATTTCTATGTTTGTCTTTGTTAGCGAGCCATTGAACCCAAGCCTTGCTTCTGGTTTTCCCAGGTTATCCATCCTTGTTGTGCAGTTTTCAATTTTCACAGCATCCCCGATTTTAAGCCCAAACTTTTCTATATCATCATTCCACAAAGAAAGGCGTATTTTTCCTGTTTCATCTTCCAGCGTTACATTTTGAACTCTGCCATTTCCGCGTTCTGACTGAAATTCACGGGCAGGCAGAATATCAGTGACTTTTCCGATGAATGTTATATTTCTCATATTCGGAACTATGTTCTCTATTTTCAGCTCCCTGACCTCTGGTCTTGAAAGATTTACGCCAAGGTCTTTGGCAACTATGCGGAGAATTCCGGTTTCAGATATGCCAAGAAGCTCTTCTTTCTTTTCATCTATTTTTTTTCTCAGCTCGTTTTTGCTTATTTTCCCCTCTTCTAGTATTCTTTCAATCAAATCCATGCTTTCTAACAGTAGAAAAAGTATAAAATACTTTACTAGTAGAGCCCAAGGCTCTGCTCTGCATCAAAAGCTTTGCTTTTGGTTGTATCTCTGCATATAGAGACAAAGATTTCATTAGAATACCTAGAGACATCCTGATTGGTTGCAGATTTGAGCTATCCTAGTTCGTGGCAGTTTCAGTGTTTATGCTACTAAGCGATAATAATTAAGCTTAAATGCTTTGCTGTTATAGAATTCTGCATGGCAACTGAAACGCCAACAATGCTGGAACTGCCGGGATTCAACTACGACAATTTCTATACCCCTGCTATAGCTTTATCTTCATCCCTTATTGAAAATGCAAGAAGCGGTAGATATGCCCATAATCTAGCTGCTGATTCTGCACCTTTGCAGTGGAGAGTCGCCCTCTACCATGTGGGCAGAGGTCTTGAATGGAGCGATCAGGAAGCGCAAAGGCTTCATGATGCTGTAAAAGAAGCAGGAAAGCAAATATATGAAAATGCCCAGTTGTGCAGGCAAGGGAAAAGGTATGGAGAAGGGACATTTCACAGGGATGCTTTGCTTCTTTACCCGAAAAGCGGTGCTCCAAAGGGCTGGAGGCAGCCGAAGGGCGACTACAAGTTTGGAATATATCTGCAAGGTATTGAAGGGTTTGAGAAGAAAGGTGAAGAATGGAAACCAGTAGAGTGCTCTGATACGAAGGAAATAAAATTATGGGTTGCTCCAGGGGATGGAAGGTTTATTGTTCCTACAACGGATGGGGCTTATCATCCAGAAGCAGGAATATTCCTTGCAACAGAAGAAGCTTTGAAAAAAGCAATAGGAATGTGGATGGAGACAGGTCTTTCTGAAGAGCAAGCTAAAAATGAGCTATCCAAAGGATATAGGAAAGATAGTGGGCTTGCGGCTGTTGAGTCGTGGTCCTACGGCGACGGCGGGTCGCTTTGTGTCGACCTCCGCTATGGGCCGGGCTACAGGGGCTACTTCGGCGGCTCGTTCCCCGCAAGTAGGTCGCCGAGCGGAGCGAGGCACGCCGCAAAATCTGCCTCAGAACTAAGAGAATTGGTAAACACTTATGAAATTACTCTTAGTCGTATAGGAGAAGAAATAAAAAATGCACGAAGAAAAG
>JACRMX010000045.1 GCA_016219485.1 Candidatus Aenigmatarchaeota archaeon
ACCATATTGGAAAAAGCAGTGCTTTTTCCATACATAGAATTGCTTTGCAATTCTAATGTAACGGGCTTACGCTGAAACGAGCAAGAAAAATGGTGTCAAGGATATTCGAGCTGCCTGTAAAATCTGCTTCTGCTGTCTGGTATTGGTCAATAGAATTTGCGAAAAAATGTTGCGGGGCAATAGAAGGTCTGGCCAGCCTTCTGCACACCCTTCTGCACACAGATGAAACCAAGCTTATAGCAATACAAGGAAATAAACAGTATATTACTTCCTTGTTTGCTATATGTGAAACAAGTTATCATATCTAGATTATTTACTTGTTTCACTATAAAACAAACGTAAAGGGGAAATATCTTTGGCTGTGGGCAGTGAAATGCCCAAAGACAAAAGCCATAGTTGGGCATCTCGTGACAGAGCATAGGACTTTGGCGAATGCAAAGCTTCTCTTTTGGGAAGCCAGAAGAAGATTTCCTGTTGTATACTGGCCCAAAGCCATCCGTACGGATGGCTTTGCAGGGTACAGGCAGGCAATAGTTGAAGCGCTTGGTCATGAAGTAAATCATAACAAGTTTCTGTCGTTCAAAGAGCACAGCAACAACGAAATAGAGAATTTCTTCCGGTGCAAGCGCAGATTTCCAAGATTCCGCACGCTGGAATCTGCGAAGAGGTACATAAATAATTGGATTTATGAATACAATGCTGAAAAATCAGGAGAAGCTTATTTTTGTCCAATTTTCATCATACGAGGATTGAACATAATCTATCCGCGTTCTGAGACAAAATTTTATATAGCGCCGTCTTGAATATATAGTTATGGTATACATCCTAAAAGATATTTCACGATATGAAGGGCGCCTTAATAATAAAGAGCTTGACAAGGCAAAGGATGCATGGGCTGGCCATGCCCTTTTTGGCGTGCCTGAAAACCAGTGGACGCTGATAAATGTTACAGGGCCTATTGGCTCTACTGCATCCATTTACTATCCTCTGGTATTCCAGCTGAGAAAATGGATGTATAATGTCCAGATGTCAAACGAATGGATAGAGGTTTCTCCTGTTCACCAGCAATACTACCAGCTCACGCACAAGCAGAAGGAGGACTTGGAAACCAGAATAAAATCCGCTCTTGCTTCTGTTGCGCAGTCAGTCTCTGATCTGGAGCTTTTGGAGCATGACCTTAGAAAATACAAGGAGTTTCTTGATTATCTGCATTGTACGCATAGCGAAAAGACAGGTGATGTTTTTGAAAAGCCAGAGCCTGATAACAAAAAGGAAAAAGAGGAGTGGAAAAAAGAGAAGCGTTCAGGAGAGCATGAGATGAAAGCCTTGTTTATTGATCAGGTGGATTTTCATGCCGGCTCTGCAGGCCAGGGTGCAGGAAGGCTAAGCATGTCATTTATGCAGCAGCAGAACATCATGCCCTCCATTGTCCAGGATTTCTTTGAGATGGAGGGGCTGGATGACCTGGAAAAAAGCAGCCGCCTGAAGAATATACCAACGGTTGAAAAGAACATGCTGAAGACCAAGTGGATTGCATATCAGGAATGGAGACGGCTGTTTGACAATGAAATCAAAAAACGATTCAAGAACATTTTCAGGCTTGTTGAGAGCAGAAGAAGCAGCGTTGTCCATTACAGGGAATGGCTGAGGCCTTACATTGCCAGGCATAGGATATTAGAGGAAGGATTTCAGGTTAGCGGTGGAGGCGGCGGAAGAGGTACAACGCTTACAAGCTTTGTTCACTCCTCAGGCCAAGCTGTGGCTTCCAATGGCATTATAATATGGGCATGGAGGGAGTACTTAGCACCAGAGCTTTACAGGACTCCTGGAGAAATGACAGCAAAAGCCAGACTTGAAGGCGCTGTTCCATGGGACGACTGGACAATGAAGAATCTTATTATGAACAAAGACACAGGGCTTAAAGCAGAGCATACATGGATAGATGAGGATTGGGTTTATAAAAAAATAAAACAAATTGATGAGCACAGGTGGCTTGATGAGAATAGGCCGTACTACTCCTTTTTTGATATAGACTATAGAAGGACGAATATAAAATTTGCATCAGGCGCTGAGATTGAAGATGCTGATTTTACTGTAAATCACTTTATTTTAAGCCAGAACATTGTTTTTGTCAAACTGCTGGAGGTTTTGGCAAAGCAGGATGAACTGGAACGTTATATAAACGAGCTGATTGGTTTTCCTGCAACAGGGGAGGTTAAGGATGAAAAAAAAGCAATAGAAGAGGCTAAAGAGGCCATGAAAAAGCCGAAGGAAAAGGAAAAAAAGCCTCTTATACCAGCTTCAGTAAAAGAAGCTCCCCAGAAGTTTTTCAGCTTCTTTGACATGGGGCTCAAGTTTGCAAAAGCCGGACCCTATGAAAGGGACTTAAATGACAGAATAACAAAATCCTATATGAAGGCAATGGCTGTTGACAGATTTCTTCCTCTTACTGGTTTTATAAAAGAAAAAGCAGGCTTTGTGCAGTGATGATAGTTTTGAAAAACCATTGGCTCGCAGACAATTGAAGGGATATATAAGGAAAAGTTAGAAACTTTTCCTTGTGTTGTTAGAAAGTTTTTTCTACTTTCCCTCGAAATTTGGGGGAAGAGAGAAAAAAACCGCACGTGATTGGAAAAACAGGAGTTTTCCAAAGCCCTCAAATACATATATCGTGATTTATATGCCAGAATGGGACGAGCTTAACAGGCCCAAAGGATATGTCATTTCTGTTACACCTGGCTTTGCACAGTATGGACAAGGCGATGAACGCCTGATATACATGGGCCTTGCAAGAAAGATAACAAAGGCAGCGCGCCTGGGATTTGAGTTTGCAGAGATAGATTTTGAGGCGCTTTCAGAGATGTTTGAGCCTGAGATAACGCAGCAGGTGGCAACAATCAAAGAAAGGCAGGGGCTTGAAGTCGGCCTGCACCTGCCTGTTGGAATGGATTTATGCCTTGCCCATGCATACCAGTGGAAGTTTATGCACAGGCAGGTCGTGTTCGGCGCAGTTGCAGGCGCAGAGCGCATGAAGGCAAAATTCATACTTTTCCATACATCTTCTGCAGCCCGGCCAGCTATCAGCGCCGGAGTAGGAGAGCGCACAGGCCCGACAAAGATGGCTGCATGGAACGGCATCAACCTTGGTAATTGGATTGAAGACGTTTCAAAAGGCTCATTTGATCTCAAGGACTGGTTTCTAGCAAGATTTATTGAAGTTATGTTCAGATCCATGGGAGTGGCTGGCGACCCTGGCGTTATTTCATATTTCCTGGAAGAAGTAGCTCTGCAAGGACGTGGATTTAGGGAAGGCGAGCAAAATGCGAGAGATGAACTGAAAGATATGGAAAATAAATTAATAAATCCGGAATTGGAAAAACTTGAATCAGCGGCACAACAACTTGAGCAACAGGCAATTATGCTCAATAGCCAAAGAACCGATCTACAGAAGCTTTATGATAGGAGAGATGGAATAGTGCAGACGATTGAAGAGGCAAAAAGGCAGAACAGAACAGACGTCATTGACACACTAACTCCTCAACTTAACGATGTACTATCACAAATTCAAAATATTGAAAAGAGATTTGGCAGCATTCATAATATTACAATTATGTTAGACAATTTGAATAAAAACGTAGCTGGTCTAAGAAGTCCTGAAAAAAGAAGACAAGTTTTTAGAGATACTCTGATGAATGGTATATGGAAGGGGCAGAGAGCATGGGATAGATACAGACAATTAGAATCCGTTGTCTCTTATCTTGATAGATCAAACTTTCAGGAGATATACAGATACTGGACAACACAAGGTTCAGAGTGTGAAGAGCCTGTTGCATATCACGTTGTTGCAAAGTGGATGTTCAAGAACAAAGACAGCCTGTACAAGAATATCGTGACCGCAGATGACCGCGATCCAGATCAAATAATATATACGGCAAACACAAATCCTCATGCCAAGCCATCTGTTATAGAAGCTGTCAAGCAGATCGTGACAGCTGTGGCTGCAAAGTATATTCATGGCCATCTTACAGTGAGCGATCCAGAAGAATATGCTATTGCTGTTGATAAAAATGGAAACTTTACAAGAGGCGGCACTAAAATAGAAAAATACATGGGGGTTATGGAATATTGCAGGAAACATAAGCTGCATATATTCATAGAGACGAACATGCCTGGCACACAGGAGGCTGAGCATCGTGGCGGAGCACCTCCTGGCGAGCTGCGCATAATCAAGGCAACAGACCACATAAAGATTGTTAAATACATAGACCCGGAAAATGTCTCTTATTGCATGGACTTTGAGCATTTGCTTACGAATTATGTTGATCCAGAGGCAGAGGCTGACGAGCTGGCAAAAGCAGGCAAAGGCGATGGAAAATACATACGCTGTCTGCACACGAATGCGCCGCGGCCTATTACAGGCGCGCATGGCCCGATATTTCCGATTTCCAATGATATGTACATTCTTTATCGCTACCTCTACAAGCTACGCAAAGCAGGGTGCAAGAATGCCTATATCATATGGGAAATGGGATCTTATGGCATCAGGGAAAGTGCAATAGCATACAGGCGGCTTGTAAAGGAATTGCAGCAGGAGACTGACCCGGAAAAACTGCCAGAAGAATTCTTTGGCATTGATGAGGTATTCAAGGCGCTCCAGCGCGTGGCAATTAAAGAGCATGCCTGGGACCCGCTTGAAGGCATGTTACAAATACCGGAAGAAACGCACACGTTCCTGAGCAAGGCAGCAGTGGACAAAGGCAAGACAGAGGTCTGGAACAAGGAAAGATTCAGGTAATGGAAACATAGAGATTATATAAGCCTTACGCCATTCTGCAGTATCTCTTTCACAAGTGGATCATTCTTGTTTCTATAAAATGAATGCGCTTCAAAGAAGTGCCCCTCTATCTCTTTGCTATAGCGCTTCTCAAGTTTCTTGAAAATCTTTCTGATGCACATTTTACTGAAGCCCGGCGGCAGTAGCAGTGCAATATCAATGTCCGATTTTTCGCTGTACACTATTTTTGAGTACGAGCCAAAAAGCCAGACTTCAATGTTTTTTGTAATTGAAAGTTCATCAACTACGTCAGCAAGCAGCAAGTAAACATCCAGCGGCAGATTTTTCAGACGCTTATGATGTAATGAGACAAGTGATACAATCTGCTCTGCATACGGATTTTCAAAATTTACAAAGTAAAGACCCTTTTCTTTTTTTATGATACCAGTGCTGACAAGCCTTGAAAGTGCTCTGTCCAGTGGCACATTGTTTATTTTAATCTTCTCTTTCATTTCCTTTCTTCGGAATTTTGAGCCAGGGGATAGGGCAAAAAGTGCAAGCACCTTAAAGGCTCCGTTGTCAAATATCTGGCTGATCATTTTACATCATTCCATAAGTTTTCTGATACGCTCAAGATAAGGAATAACTGTTTCTAAAAGAAATTCCTCTGATATTTTTTGAAATCGCTCGCGCATAAATGCAGTGCCTGTATAATACTGTGCCTTGGTTCGCTCTTCCCTGGCGTCTGCCAGATCATTTGCCATGGAGATAAATTCCTTATAGCCCTTTTCAATAAGGCGTGTTACCTCTTTATCTTTTATCAGTTCCCTGAGGATCTTTATCGTAGTTGCATGAACCTCACGCTCCATTTTTAGCCTGAATTTTTTGGCAATCATAAGCTTTGTAATATCGTGCATTGCATAGTACCCAGAAATAATGCTCCAGCGTGGGAAAGCTTTTATTGTAGCTTTGCAATGTTCAAGATTATCTTTTGTTGAGTTCTCAAAGAAGTTAACATAACGCTCAACTTCCAGCTCTCTTATACTACTTACCTTTTCCTCCAATATAAGGGTCTCGATAGATACCATTTATACCACCTTATTGGTATATATAGTCAAAAAGCTTAAATACTTTACCATTTTAATGGTATTTTATGTGAACTATCGTGGCACCAGATACATACCTAAGCAGGGAAGCCAGAAAGCGCGGCAAAGCCGGCGTCTGGCAAAGGGAAAGGTATCGATAGCTATAAAAATGGGAACTGGTGGGATAGGTTTAAATAATCTAGCTTCTTAGTAATCATAAGGCGAAAGGTATGAGCAATAACTCAGCTGGATTCAGAGGTTCTGTTTGGAGCTATATTTTGCCTCTAAGTATTCTATCTGCTTTTTATGCGCGCCTTCGCCAACAGCTTTATAGCCGTCAAGCAATAAAATTATGCTTGTCAGTTCCCTTATAACTTCATAATACTCTTTTGCGACATTTGAAGGAAATTTGTTTCTGTCTATATGATTTATCATCTCCAGTGTCGTTTCAACCATTTTAAGAATTGACTTTGCTTTCTCTTTGTTCGGCGTTACTCCTATCAGGTCTTCCATCTTAAAACACCTTCAAATAGCCTTTCAATATCACTCCATTTATTATGTTGTTTCTGAGCTCCTTGCTTAGCTTATTGAAATCTTCACCAAAGAATACATGAACCCTCCTGCTCAGCCTTTTCTCGAATTTATCTAAAATTATTTTTTCTTCTTTTGCCATGAGAAATAAATCGACATCGCTATCTTTCAAATCCTCGCCATGAGCTGAAGAGCCAAACAATACAATAACATCAGGCATGCAAGTTTCTGATAAATAATCCAACAAACCGGACTCTTTAATTTTTATAATCATATCCAGTCTCTTAAGAAGTTTAAAGTTTTCATTGTCCCTGTTTGCATAATAAACCGGATACCCATGGATCCGGTGTTTTACCTTTATTACAAGCTCATCCCCTTCAAGCTCACCCAAATAATTTTTAACAGAAGTCGGGGCTATGCCCACTTTTCTGCTTATTTCCCTGAGCTGGAATCCTATGCCCTTCGGGGAAGGGTCGTCGAAAAAGATGCCCAATATCCTATATCTGTTATCTTTTTTTAACATATGTTATAATATTATTACAACTGTTATTTAAATATTACTATACTCCAACATATAGTATTATATACAGGGAAATAATATAAGAAAAAACAAAAAATCTTAAATGTCCCTTTCTTTTATTGTTCTTCGGCCATTGGCTTTTGCCCTTTCAGCAGCCTTGTCCACAAGGCACGCAACTTCCTTGCTCAGTGCCTGAACAGCATCAGCACCGCATGACATCTCCTTCTTTTTTGCAAGCCCTTTTATTTTGCTCTGCACAACAAGCATGTCAGTCATTCAAAAACCTCCTTTTTGAAAGGGCGTCTAAACCCATTAAAACTACAATATTCTGGGCTTTTTGATTATTTAAAGATAAAGGTCTTCGGTTCTTTCCAATTAGCATATGATTGGTCAAGCTTGACAAGCAAAGCTTACCTGTTCGTTGCTGAAAAGGCTTTGTTTCTGAACTATACATTCTATGTGGTTTTTTTCTCTTTCCCCCTAAAATTGAGGGGAAAGCAGAAAAAAGCTTTCTAACAACATCTCTTCACTTGTCTGTCAGCTAGGTTTTTCAAAACTCTTGCCTTCATCAAAGCTATAAATACCGCAGAAAAAAATAATATCTTATGAAAAAATATGTAGTTCCTGCTGCCATACTGGCGCTGATAGTAGCAGCGCTATATTTCTACCAGCCAGCAGAGCCGTTTGCTGAAGGCTTTACAGAAGATTGTTGTTTGTCCTTACTTTCATCTTACAGCAACGAAAAGCTTTTATGGGAAACAGCGCAGAGCAGTGGCATAACATGGAACATAAGCAGGCAAAATTTCCAGTACAAAGGCGTTCCTGTTACAGCAGAGTTTGCATACGGAACCAGAAATGGCAACCTTTACATATGCAAAGTTACAATGTACGCTTTTCAGGATATACCATTTGAAGGCAAAGCCTATACATGCGAGGACGGCATCTACAAGCTGGAAAAAAAGGAAAGCACAGCTTACCTTATGGTCGGAACATACATGAAAACGCAGCAGATGGCAAAACTCGTTGTGGAATACATAAACCCGGATTCACAGCCTGTTTATGACAGCGCTGTGCTGTCAGCAGAGAATGAAATAAAAAGCATGCAATGTGCTTAAATTTTTAC
>JACRMX010000046.1:0-18092 GCA_016219485.1 Candidatus Aenigmatarchaeota archaeon
GATGCACCTAATTTCAAGAATACAGAAGGAAGCTTATGCAACGCAGGCCCAAAAAGCATATGCTATCCTGTTATATGCTCGGCAGAAAAAAACTGTTCAATGTCACCAGGTGCAGAGAATGCAGTTGAATTCCGGATGATTACGCCAAAGCAGGACGAGATGAAGAAAATAAAAACATCACCCACGCTGAGCTACAGGGTTGTGTACGATTATGAGACTAAAAGCAGCTTCTCGTTCCCTGTTGTAAACCCAAGAGAAATTGAAAGAAGGCAGCGCGCACAAAGCTCCCTTGAGCTGGAGCAGTCGCTTATCACAAGCAGCGGGCCTGTATCTGTTGCAGCGTATCTTGATGGGCCGAGCTATGTCCTTGCTGGCCAGGATGCTGTGATAGTGTTCCATCTTGTTAACAAAGGCGCAGGCGTTCCTATGGATTCACAGATAGACGTTGGACAGGTAGAAATAACATTTCCACAGAAGCTTCTTGTAGAAAATGGCATGAACATCGGAGGAACAGAAGTTTTTGTGCACGAAAAGTCTGAGGGTGAATCATGCACATCATTTCATAATGACTGCATATTAAATACAGGCAAAAGTTCTGAATGCTATCAGGGCTACAAATATTGCCTGCCATGCTCTGCAACAAAGTGGAATGGGGTGTGGCGAACATGTATATGGCAAGACAGATGCGAATATGGAAGCGGCCTTAGCCCAGAAAACAAATGTGCCAATGGCCTGAAATGCTGCGTTCCGAAAATAGATGAAAAAACAGGGTTGAGGCAGTATTCAAGCCCGTACTTTATATGTGACAAAGGCGTATGCACAAACAGAGGACCGATAGACCTTTATCGCGGCTCGTCGTCGCCGCTTTATTTTGTTGTGAAGAATGTGCCAGGCGTTGATGTTTTTGAGACATTTACAATAAACGCAAAAATAAAATACAAATATGAATTGCGCGGCTCTGAAAACGTAGAAGTCAAGCCATATGGAACGTGATTGCATGAAAAGATTTCTGCCAGCTCTTTTGCTGATATTAGTCATGTTTAGCGGATGCATTGAAAGCGCTTATATCGTTGGCAGGGGCCCTGATTTAAGCGTGAGCGCTGACCCGCAGAAAATTTTTTCAGGCGAGAAAACAACCATATACGTTGACATAGAAAACAATGGAGAAAAAACATACGAAAAGGTATTTGCAGATGTTTTTGACATAGGAATGCTGGAGTACGCAGGTCAAAACCAAGCATCTTCTTCATCATCAACGTCACAGCCTTCTTCATCATCGCAACCTTCTTTATCACCCTCAACGTTACAAGCTTCGTTCTCAGCATTACAGCCATCGTCGCAGCCTTCTTCAACAGATGTCCTTTCCAATGCCGTCACAGGCAATGTTCTTTCCAATGTAATTACAGGCGAGGCTGCTGGCATAACTATCAAGCTTAATAAATACTGCGACATTACAGGATACTATCTTGATTCAGACAACTATTACTATGAAATACGGTGCAGGTATTTCATAAAAACAGACTCTCCCAATGCACCCATACCTGTTACTCTTTACTACAAGGATTCAAGCAGCAGCGCAAAAGAATTCTGGATTGAGGCTTACCCGAACCTGCAGTGGAACGACATACAGATAAGGGCGTCTTTGCGCTACGATGCCATCAACAAAAGATTGTACATGTCTGGAGACGCGGCATGGATAACCGAGGGGGGAACAATACGATTCAGGTATGCTGACGGAAGAATTGTAGATTACTATGCGCAGATAGACTTTAGGGGAGATGGCCCGAGCGGACGCATAGTGCTTGTTGACCCGGCAACAGGAAAAAAAATGTTCGGAATAATACCAACAGGTCAGGTGCAGAATGGAAACCCTGTTGTTGCAATAGAAGGAAGTGCCACATATGACGGAACTAATTTATATTTCCAGATGACAGAAGGCCATGTAAGAATGGTTCCATACAACCGGATTACAGGCCAGGTTGCTGACACAGAGACTCCTCAGGTTGATGCTACAGACAAGCCCATAGAACTGAGTGAGGGAACTACTGACATAACAGGCTCAACAACGGTATCATCAAATTCGTGCAGTGCAAAATACGAATGCATAAGAGAGGATCTTGATTATTGCGGCTCATGTGATTCAGGAACATGCACGCCTAAACGCGGGACAAAAGATGCTGGTCAGAGCTGCGCAATGGGCTGTGAATGCAAGAAAGGCATGTACTGCGAGGGCGTGTGCAAGGCGCCGAGCAAATGGACCTTGTGCAAGGCAGACAAGGAGTATAAGCCAGAGTCAAGAATGATTTCGTATTATTACTGCGCGCCTGAGCAGTGCCCTTATATGAGCGCATCTCGCTCAGATGCTACAATCCATATGAGTGTTATTCGCTTGGCTCATCAGGTTACAAATGCCCTGTTTGCTGGAAAGGCGTTTGCTTTGATTCTGACAGCATGCAGCCTGAAGGTAACATGTGCGAGCGAACATGTCAGTGTCTTGAGGGCAGATGCGTAATCGGAAAAACACAGGCAACTACTACAGCAACATCATCTTCAGGGTTAGCAAGAGATGATGCCTGGTGCAGGGAGCAGGCAAAAGCTGCTGGCGAAACAAACTACAATAACTACAAATGTGTTGATACCTCCAATGATAAAAATACAGGAGGAAACAGCTGTGAATTGGGCACAGGCCTTGGCGGAGATGCAAACTGGTGTGATCAGTCCAAAGGAATTAAATGCTGCATTCCTGCTTCGTCTGCAGCAGCGCCCCAGTCACAAGGTTCGCAGCAAGGCGTATGCAAAAAAGCAAAGCCTATAGAAGGAAAATGCACTGATGGAACAGCCATTGGGCAGTGCAGCAAAAATAAGCCATACTACTGCGACAAATACGGGCATTCATGGTCAATGTGTCAGGGTCCTGACCTGCAAAACGGAACAGCAGATGATTGCGGCTGTCCTGAAGGAAAACAGTGCCTCTCTGATGGCTCATGCGGCAAGCCCAATGAATGTCATCTGCTTGTTAATAAAATGCTGCCCAATGCAAAGGAAACACTTGAATGCAAAGTTACAGCGCCTGCAGCTGCTGACATTCTTAAGCCTGATGTCTGGACAGATGTAAATGTGCGCATGAGGTATAGCGATGACCTTAATGCTGTGCTTAAAATTGATGTAATGAGCCCTGAAGAATACAGGCGCTCAGAGATGAAAGGCACGCTGGTAAAAGGACTGAAAAAATACTCTTTCAATAACAGGGACATACAGCTGGATGTTGAATTTACAGATGAGCTTCCTCTTGTTGCAAGGGACAAGGATACATACGTACACTTCACAATCAGTGATATAGGAAATGGGATGGTATACCCGCTCAAGCTCTATGAGGATTTTGCAATAGACCAGATGCCTGAAATTATAGACGAAGAAAGCTGCAGCCTGAATCGAGTGACTGTTCCTGATGGCAAACAATTCCCAAAGATTACCTGCAAGCTCAAGGTTGACAAAAACATAATCTATTTAAGAACCCATGTAGTTAATATTAATGTAAAATACGCATATGAAATGAGGAAAAGCGTTTCAGTAAGAGTAGTGCGATAGGTGTTTTAAATGAAAAAATTGATTTCTTTGATTGTTTTGATAGCAGTTGTTAGTGGATGTGTCCAGCAGTCTCAGGAAGTCAAGTATGACAAAAACAACGGCCTTGTTATAACAGATTTTTCCACAGATTTTGCAACCATTGAAGATGATGAAGAGTTTACAGTCTACATGACTGTGGAAAATCTTGGAGGCACAACAGCAACAGACATACTGATGGACCTTTATGGCGTAAGCTGGACAACACCAGGAACCAAGACGCAGACCAAAATGAAGCCGCCTGACATAACAGTAGAGCCTCCTTCACCCGGTGATATGAAGCAGGTTTCATGGACGCTACAGGCGCCTGACCTGCCAGAAGGAATAAAACATGATTATCGCCTGACAGGAAGGATTACGTACTATTATACAACGAGCGCAGCTGCAAACATCCGGGTTTTGAGCAGCAGCGAATACAAAAGAAGGGTACAGAAAGGCGAGCAGCTAACAGGTCTTCTCATACCAGTGACCAACACATACGCGCCTGTAAAAATAGACATAAAAGAAGGCGTCTATCCGATTAAAGTTGATGAGAATGGAGACCCATTGCAGACATCTTCATATAAAATTGACTTTAACAATGTTGGTTCAGGCGTTCCAATAACCAACAGTGTTGATGGCCTTATTTTAGGCACAATAACATTGCAGGGAGAGGGCGCTGCATTTAGCGATTGTCTTGGTGTAAATCAGGGCAAGGTTGTGACGCTTTCTGAGTCTGGAGACGGCAGCGTCAAGCTAAGGCGTGGTCAGTCAATAACAAAGCCATGCGAGATCAGCATCTCAAAGGCTGCATGGGGCGACAAACCAGAGGATACGATTACGCTCATTTTTGACCTGACATACGACTACTACACAGAAGAGTCCACAGCCATAACCGTAATAGGCAAGGTGTAGAATTTTTTCTTTTTTCTTTAATGTTTTTGCTTCTTTAATCAAAGATATTGTTCAAGTTCATAAAGGCTTTTTATCGAAATAGACGGAGGCGGGTCAATTATAAACATATGCCCACCTCTTTCTATAAAACAATCCATCACGCCTGCATTTCTGGCAACATCAACGTCTTCAGGGCCATTGCCCACAAACATAGCTGTGTCGTGGTCTGCTCCAAGCCTTCTCAGGCATTCCTGCAGACATTCCGGGTGCGGTTTTGGTTTGAATCCGTTAGAGTATGGAGAAAGAACAAGGTCAAACGGATTGCAGCCTATGCGTTTAGATATAACTTCAGTCTCAAGCTCTGCATTCTTTTGGGAATTTTCAGTAAGAACGCCCATCTTATAACCATCTTTTTTCATCGTTCCCAGGAAACGTATATCATCATATGGCTCTATATAATCTGTTGTCAGGGTAGCTTCACTTATGCGGGCATAGGCAGACCAGAAATTCCCAGGCTTTGTCCTGAAACATCTTTCTATAGTTCCATTTCTATCCGGGCCGAACCAAAATCTTTCAATATCTTCCATAGAATACCGTGACACAATGCCCAGATAATCCAGTGTGTTCTTGATAACTTGCACTTTAAATTCTGGTTTTGTGTGCACGAGCGTTTCATCCAGGTCAAAGATTATTGTTCTGTATACTATCATAAAGAATAATTCAAGGAAAGCATTTATATATCGCAGATTAAATAGAAATATGCGTTTGAAGTTTGTTGTTCTAGTTTTGAGTTTAATAGTTATTTCTGGCTGCGTGCAGCGGGAAGTGCGGACTGATGAAAACAATGGGCTTGTAATAAACGCATTTGAGGCTGACCTTTACAGGGTTGAGGAAGGCGAGCAGTTTACGCTGTTTCTTGAAGTTGAAAACGTAGGCGGCACCACAGCTGAAAATGTCAAGTCAAACCTTTATGGTGCCAGCTGGGCCAGCCCAGGGGAAAAAACCGTATCAAAGCTTTCGCCTCCTGACATTGTAAGCTCTCCGCCCATTCCCGGAGATTTCTATCAGGTTGAGTGGATGCTCGATGCCCCTGACCTTGAAGAAGGTGTTGAGCAGGACTTCAGGCTTGTTACGAGAATAAATTATGACTACAATTCCAATCCGGTTTCCAACATACCTGCCCTGAGCAAAGAGGAGTATAGACGAAAGACGATGAAAGGAGAAGTTGTAGACGAAGGAATAAGCACTTCAAACACGCCTGGTCCTATAAAGGTTTATGTCACAGGCTCATCGCCTATAATCGTGAGGAGCGACCTTGTTGAGGGCGAAGACAATCAGTATGTCATGCGGATAGCATTCACAAATGTTGGGTACGGAATACCAATAACAGACAACGTTGACGGAAAGATAAAAGGCCATGTCAAAATAATGGGAATAGGCGCAACCATGGAAAACTGCCTTGGCGTTGATGTTAATGGAAATGAGGCTGATTTTGATGTGGTTCTGCGTAGCGGGCAGGATGTTACAAAAGGATGCACAATAAATATAGACAAAGACGAATGGGGCATGCTTCCAAAAGAAACAGTTACCCTGGAATTCAGCCTGAGCTATCAATACTACATAGACAAAGATATTACTATAACTGCAATAGGCCGCATAGGAAAGCGCAGCTCTTCAGCTAGTGGTAATGGTGCTTCTACTACTAGCACTATTGGAGGGGCTGATACAGCGCCATTTTTCCGGGACTATTGCAAGCAGGCATGCGAATACAACAACTATGATGGCAATAGCGCAAGATGTCGTATGAAAGTTGTGAGTGGCGGTGGCGTATACGTTGAATTAGGACATGTCAGTGCTGATGCAGATTGCAAGCAGGCTGCAACTGACCTGAAAAAGAAATCCGGAGACTGGAAATGTTTCTGCGAAACAAAAACAGTTGAATATACAGCGCCATTCACGTTGCAGAAATGTACTGATGCATGTGTCTATAATAAATATAGTGCAGCTTCAGCCCAGTGTAAAAAACACCTTACACAGGGTGGCGGGGTGTGCAATCATATTGGTCATGCAACTGCAGATAACGAGTGCACTGCAAAGGCGAAGGAAAAAGGTGGGACAGGCGACTGGTGGTGTTGCTGTGATGGAGTCACCACTACCACACTCAACTGGGTATAGGGCAGTGTTCGACAGCCCGTGCATGCAAACAGAAGCCTATTGCACAAAAAATCATGAGTAACCGCGCAAACGGAATCCAGAAAAACAATTATTTATAATCAATAAATTAATAATATCTAAAGGAACAATACAGGGTGCTTTGATGAAAGTTGTTTTGATTTTGTCTGTGATGATTATAATTATTATCAGTGGCTGTGTTCAGCAGCAGGAAGTCAATACTGATGCAAACAACGGGCTTGTAATAAAGGCATTTGATACTGATATTTCAAATATACGCGAGTCAGACAGAAGCTTTTCTATTCATATGCAGGTTGAGAACGTGGGTGGCACGACATCCAGAGTTGCACTCGCATCCCTGCACGGAGCAAACTGGGTTCCAGGATATATATATGAAAGCCTTACAGCGTACAGCCCTCTTTCGCCTCCTGACATAACAGTTAATCCGCCTACTCCTGGCGATTTTAGGGAAGTGGAATGGAAACTGCCTACCCCGGATTTGCCAGAAGGAGTCATTCAGGTGTATGATCTTACTGGAAGAGTGTTGTATGAATATTCAACCAGCGCAGTAGCAAACCTCAATGCATATATGCGTGATGAGTATAGAAGAAGAACTGACCTGGGAGAAACGTTTAGCAATGAAATAACATGCATAAACTCAAATGCTCCTGTAAAGGTCTGTGTTACAGGCCCGCATCCCATGATAGTTGATAAGTTCTATTCAGATGAGCCAGTAGAAGAATACAGCTACAGGGTAAACTTCATTAATGTTGGAACAGGCATGCCCATAACACATGTCATGAATACCTACACAGGCGAGGTCGAGGCTGTTGACGGACTTATACTTGGAAGAATCCGTGTAGACCATCCTGCTGCATTTTTCTCTGATTGTTTTGGAGTAAGCGGCGTAAATGAGATAGAGCTTACGCCAAATGATAATGTAAAGCTTAGGAAAGGCCAGGAAACAACAAAACAGTGCACAATTGGCATTGATAAAACCTTATGGTCTGAGAGGCCAGAGGATACAGTAACCATAATCTTCGAGCTCTACTATGATTACTATACTGAGAAAACAATTCCAGTAACAATAACAGGCGAGAGAGGTGACAGGCGCGGCGTTTTCAATACCGAATATAGTCCGTACAGGTACAAATATCCTTCAATAAGCGAGCGCATACAGTCTTATCTACGATCCTGAATTGGGCATGAACATTAGTATAGTCTACTCAGCGCATGAATTCTCCTATAGTTTTCTGTTTATTCTGCAGAACAGGCTTTCCATAGACGCCGTCGTACCCTGGCTCTATTTTTATTTTTCCTTCGCGGTTAGCAATGATAGTTTCAGCCATGGTCTCATCTGAAACTGCTTTAATTTCACTTTTTTCTGCCTCAAGAAGAACTTTGAACTCAGAGCCGCATTTCTGGATAAGCCGGTTATAAATGCCCCATACTTTCTGCGTCCCGGTTCCCGAGCCGGTAACAGCTGCTATTATTTCTGATAGCGGGATCAATGATTTAAATGGTGCTGCGCCCTCTGGTTTATAGCCATCAGGCCTGTCTGCCAGCTCTTCTACCCTGTGCAATACGCCTATGGTCAGCATGCGCCTGCACTTTGGGCAGATGTTTTTATTTTTCAGCGCCTCTTTCGGCGACATGCACACACCACAAGCCCTATGGCCGTCGTAGTGATATTTACCTTCTTCTGGGAAAAATTCTATGGTGTATACTATTTTTTTGTTTCTTATCGCATTTATAATCTCCTTGCATGATATTTTTTCAACATCAAAAACAGTTGCCTCTCTTCCAAGCCTCCATGGATAAGGTGAGTGTGAGTCAGAAAACGATACAATAGAAAAACGGTCTAGCTGCGACAACCGCCAGTTCATTGCCGGGTTGCTCGAGAGTCCTGTTTCAATTGCGTGTATTTTATTTACGCGGTCGCCGAAGCATTCATCAATACTGTCAAAGCCAGACATCGAGCCAAAGAGTGAAAACCATGGCGTAAATGCATGTGCAGGAATTATTTCTATGTCCTTTGAGATATTCATCATTGCATCGACAAGTTCAATGCAGTTGAAATTGAATATGGGCCTGCCGTCATAGTCAAGCCTGCCTTTTTTGCCTAGCCATTCGTTTACCTGGCCAGCAATGCCGAAGTCCGGAGCCAGTATGATATTATGAACCCTTCTTCCCCTGCCATTCTGCGTGTACATCAATGAAATCTCAGCTGATAAAATAAATTTCATGCCATCATATTCGTATATGCCATCTCCAGAGAGCTTGTGCTTCAGTTCCTTAAACCATAGAGGATGCGTAAAATCGCCTGTCCCCAAGACGTCTATTCCCTTTATCTTTGCAAATCGTGAAAGGTTTTCCAGGTCCATCAGGTTGCTTGTTGCCCTTGAATATTTGCTGTGAATATGCAGGTCTGCGACTATGTTCATGGTTTCATTTTTCACGGCAATTTTAAATGCCTTTGGCAATAATGCATTCTATGCTTTTGTCTAAAAAGGAAATTCTGGAAAAAATAAAGGAAGGCATGCTTGTCCTGAATATGATTGACCCTGCTGTGCAGATACAGCAGGCTGGCGTTGACCTCACTGTTGGAAGGATTTACACGCTTAAAGGCGAAGGCGCACTGGATTTTGACAACAGCAAAAGAAAAATACCAGAATACGAGGTCATCGAGCCTGCCAATGAAAAATGGGTACTTGAGCCTGGCACGTACCATGCTGCGATGAATGAAACGATAAAACTTCCTGATAACATTGCAGGTTTGTTGCTTCCGCGCTCATCAGCGCTTACATGCGGGCTTGAAGTTCACAGCGCCCTATGGGACCCGGGTTATGAAGGCAGGTCTTTCATGCACTTTTCGCTAAAGAAAAAAATAGAACTCCATAAAAATGCGAGAATTTGTCAGATGATTTTCTTTTTGCTTGAAAATACAGAAGAGTACAGGGGCTCTTATACAGGAGAAGATATTTTTAAAAATATGAAGAGAGGGTAATAACAGAGGGCTCGTGGTCTAGTAAGCCCTTTCTCTTTAAAAAGAGAAAGCCCTTGGGGAAAGAGAAACCCACTTGGACAATGGCTATACATAACCATAAATGACGTCGCCTTGACGTGGCGAAGGCCGTCGGTTCGAATCCGGCCGAGCCCATACAGCCTTTTCAGTGTAATATATGAACAAAAGGCTGGCGAAAAGGATGGGTTACAACCCATCGCGCCTGCGGGCAACAGCCCTTTTAATAAAAGCGCTGGCGAAAACCACAGGCTAAAGCCTGTGTAGCCTGCGGGCAGCCTTTTCAGTGTAATATATGAACAAAAGGCTGGCGAACAGCCCTTTAGGAAAGTGCTGGCGGAAAATAATGTGCTACAACCTGAACTTGGAAAGTTCAGGTGTACATCAGAAGCTACGCTTCTGATCGTAAAGCACGTTGCGCCTGCGGGCAGCAGCCTTAAAATAGTCATTTAAATGTTTCTGTCATGTTAAAATCATGTCAAATGGTCACGTACAGAGGATTACCAGTGTCTATCAAAATACTAAAGGGATGATAGCAGATTATCAAAGTGCACTCCTCGCCCTTGAAAAGGCATGTGAACTTGGCATAGACATGAAAGACCCTACTTATTGCAGCATGTCTTTTTTTGCAGACCTGCATACAACCAGAAGCATGAAAGTTAATCCTGAAAACTATGCTGCTAACATTCCTGTCTGTGAAACCTGTGAAAAATTTTACCCCTGTCTTAAGGTTCAAGCGGTTCAGAATCGAATGGATGAATTGACAGATTTATTTTCTTCACTGAGCACCGCTCCTGGTATAACATTAGTCACTCTTGAGCAACTTCCTTATGCACTCGGATTCGTTGATGGCAGATATGACAGAATAAGTAAAGAGAAACGGGTGGCTTTGACTTTAAAATCGTTGCATCCGTCGCCAGAGCTTGGCGTTGCTTTTTTGTGCGCAATGGATGTGGCTTATTATACCTTTCATTCTGGTTTATACGAAAAAGGAGAAATTTTAGAAGAACAGTTAAAAAACGAGGCATTTATAGAAGGGATAGACTCAGCCACTGCTGCACGAATTGCTAGACAGCAAAGCGGTCTGGATAGATTGCCTGACAGAGATGTTTTTGAACAATACAATCACGATAAGATGGAATGGACCAGGCGTTTTATTGCTAAACACCTTTTTTAGCAGTTTTTTCTATTTCATCTGTTATCTTTTTGCCCACTTTTTTCGTATATTCTTTGAGCAGGCCGAAGTGAAGATGCTTTTCTAGTGACTGGAAGCTTTCAGCAAACAGCTCCCTTGATATGTACCTTGTTGCTGTCATGTATTTTATGTCTTCAATCAGGAATATGAACATAAATGCCCCTACGAGGCGAATGAGCCATGATATTATGAATACAAGCTGATAGTTGTTCATAAACGTTAGCTGCGGCATGTCTATCATATAGCCGCCTATCATGGGAGCAGCAAATATGGCAAGGCTTGATATTGTCCAGAACAGCGCAGAAGACACTATCTTTCTTTCGCTGATTTCCAGCAAATAGTTGAAAACAGCAAGGTTGAACCCTGCCCATACTATGCCTGACATTATGTTGACAGGTATGAGAAATTCAGGCGAGGTTGCAAAAACATAGCCAAGCGGTATGATCGCTATGAAGACAGAGGTTATAGCCACGACATATTTATGGCCTATTATGTCGGATATGTCCCCCCATTTTTTCTGTACAGCTATTGTTGAAATGCCCGAGACAAATATTATAACCGAAACCCATGCGTATGTTCCGCTAAGATATTTAATAAGATAGACGTTCAGGAACGGTGCGCTGAAAGAAACACCAAACTGTAGCACGAATACAGCGATAATGAAAATTAAAAACCTCCTGTCCCTGAGCATGGGCATGATTTCAATCTTCTTTTTTATCTGCTCTATATTCGGAAACCTGAAAAAGTAGTATGCAGAGAGAACGCCTGCAATGCCTGCAGCAAGAAAAACAATCAAAAATCCAAATGTGTTTGGAAATATTGCAAGTATAATGCCAGCAACTATTACTGTAGCTAACGATGCTATGGCACATAGCTTGCTCCTTAATCCAAAATACCTTCCTCTTATCTCTTCGTGAACAATGTCTGATACAAGGGACGCCCATGCAATGCTCACGAACGCGCTAAACAGCGCTGATATTGCAATGGATACCATGAGTACGGGTATGCTGTTGGTGATCAGGTAAGGCACTATTGCAACAGGTATCCATATAACACGGGAGAGAAAGGCTGTTATGTAGCACATTTTTCTTCTGTTGTTTATCTCAACGACATACGCTGCCGGAAGCAGGACAATGGCAGATACCAGGGCAGGCAGCGCTACCACAAGACCTATTGTGAAGTTGTCAGCGCCAAGAGCCAGTACAAAAAGAACAAGGTAGTTTGCGGTTATTGAAGCCATTATTGTAGCAGCAATGCCTTCTTTGGTAACATAGCCAAGATATTTTTCACTGCTCATAAACCGCATTTTATGCTCAAAGATATTTATATATTAAGCAGCTCAGGTTTTGTAAACTCTTCGGTTGGTATTTGATAGTTTTGAAAAACCCTTGTTTTTTTCAATGTTTCATATTTCATCAAAATTAGTTTTTTTCTGCTTTCCCTCGAAATTAGGGGGAAAGAGAAAAAAACCTTCTAACAAAACATTGGAAAGCAGAGCTTTCCTATGCATGGAAAAGCTGTGCTTTTTCCAATGCATAAAGTCACTTCGAATTTGTAAACATTGGGAAAAACTTTGTTTTTCCCATGCATAGAATTGTTTTGCAATTCTAATGATTTGTCACGAAGTGACTTTCTTGACGCATTTCTTTACCAGATGGCTTACAGTAACGATAAAATCCACTTTTGTTATTATAATAACATTAAGTTAATATATAAGTTTATAGTTAAGTATGTAGCGGTGATGAGATGGAAAAATACGAAGGCACGAAACCCGAAGGCGCTTTGACTGCTCTGATAACGCCGTTCGTAATCGGAGATATAGATTGGAAGGGCTATAATACAAATATCGAGTTCCAGATTTCAGAAGGCATTTCCGGGCTGGTTCCTGTAGGCACAACAGGCGAATCGCCTACAACATCTCATGAAGAGCATATTTCGCTGATAAGAGAATGTTCAAGGGCTGTGAATAAAAGATGCCCTGTCATAGGCAGCACAGGCAGCAACTCTACAGCAGAATCCATGGATATGACAAAAGCAGTAGAAAAATATATTGACGGTGTTCTGCTGGTTGACTGCTATTATAATGGCCCGTCATCGCTCGAGCTGAGAAGAGAATATTACGAGCCTATTGCAGCAAAATTCCCTCATTTGCTGATAGTTCCTTACGTAATACCCGGAAGAACAGGAACAGCCATAATTCCTCAGGACCTGATGATACTTAATTCAAAATATCCAAACGTTGCAGCTATAAAAGAAGCAACAGGCGAACTTGAAAGAATGATAGTTGAAAGAAAGCTAATGCCTTATGTCTCAATTATTTCAGGCGACGACAACCTGACTGCATGGTACAGGAAAGGCGGTGTTGTGAAAGAAGGCATAATGGTTCATCCTGATGTGCGCGGCGAAGGCGTGATTTCTGTTGTTTCCAATGTCGCTCCAAGATATGTTGAAAAACTGACAAGAAGCATTCTGGATGGAAATTATGACGAAGCAAGGAAGCTTTGGGAAGATCTTGAGCCTTTGTTTAATGTAGTAACTGTCAGCACAACAGAAGAAATAGAATACAACGGCGACGTTCACAGGGTCAGTTATAAATTCAGGAATCCTGTGCCGATAAAAACTCTTATGAAAGGCCTTGGAATGTGCGCTGGCTCTGTAAGGCAGCCGCTTGGCAGAATGACAGAAAGCGGTGTCGAGCAGGTCAGAAACGCGGCAATTGCAGTCTACAATAGAAACCCTGAAGTGCTGAAGCCGATTGAAGATGCGTATAATGTCAGCCTGCAGGAGCGCTTATTCGATGACAGGTTTTGGAAGCCGCTTGCATATGAAAGGCTGGCATAATTTCTCTGTAATGCTAAAGAATTACAGAAAAAATTTTGGAAGGCCTTGTCTTGGGATGTTTTGAAATTAATGTAATTCTTATGCCAAGAATTTATTCAGCCAGTCTTGGGCAGCTCAAAATCTTTAAATGCAGGCTGCTAAAAACAATAGTGTAGAATACAGGTGTATGGATAGTGTACGACAATGCATTAAAGCTGGGTGCGGCATTTTTGATAGGCTTGGCAGCTCTTATCATAGCGCTTATGGTAGTTTTGCTGTTTCTTCCATTGTTTATACCATTGCTGCTCATAGCGCTGGGGCTTTTCTTCATAATAGGGCTTATCATTATAGTCTTTGCATTCATGTATGTTATTATATGGATTGGTATTTCAGTTATAAAACTTTCAAAGCCAGCAGCTGTCAAGAAGAGACGCAGGGCGAAGAAGTCTAGAAAATGATGTTGCACTAAAAATATTCTGCAGGCTGAAAAACTGACGACTAAAGGCTGTCAATTTATTTTGGAGTTTCTGCATGCATCTGCAATAGCATTCTTGGTATGCTCTTTTCATAACGCAGTTGCTGTTTCATACTGCATATAAACCTTTTAAAAAAGTTTAATCACACTATTTTCTAGATGCATCAATAGTCTAGAAGCCCCTTTTCTTAAAGCGGATTGACAAGAAGCGAAAAGACGAGCGAAGCTCGTCAACCGATTTCTCGTCAGTTCGGGACGAAGAAAAGGCCCAGCAGATTGACGAGCAAAGCTCGTCGGTTTGTGTTTCAAAAGAAACAGAAGGCTTTTTCAAAGCAAATATTAAAAGGGGTTGGAAAGCGGTAGGATGCGAGCTTCCCAAAGCCGTTGCTTTTTCGGGAAAAAGAAAACCCTTGGGAAAAGAAAAAGCCAGAGACAGCTCGTGACCCGGGTTCGAATCCCGGTTGGTGCATAGGTTTCATTTTAAACACTTTTCCATTATAAAATTATTTCCTATTATAAGAAATTTGAAATTATTTCTAAGTTCGTATGCATAACCAGCTCGCAGGAATGCACTACACACAGATTTTTTGTTTTCTTCAACAAGTTTCAGAGCAGGAATGAAATCAGCGTCACCAGAAACCAGTATAATGCAATTACATTTGTCTTTTACTGCAAATTCTACCATATCTACGGCTATTTTGACATCTATGCCTTTTTCCCTTAGTTTGACACTACCTATACAATCATAACAATTTGTTTCAACCAGAGGCTTGCAGTTTTTGCACAACCCTAAATTAGCTATTATTCCCCTTTTTTCAGCCAAAAGTTCTTTGCTTGAACTTCGCTGTATCTTTCTTGTTATAATATCGAATTTCGGCAGTTTCCCAAGTTCTTCAAGGAAATTTATATGCTTCCAGTAAATCTCTTTATCATCTTCAACATTTGGTATAGAATTGTAATATCTTGTTCTACTCCAATTAACATTGAAATTGGAACATACAACTTCGCTGAGCTTTTTGAAATCTATACGGCTTGGTTTTATTCTCATATTTTTTACATTATGATAAAAATTATTACCATCTATAAAGATAATTGCATCTATTTTATTCCCAGAATCATTTGTCATGCATAAGATTATGGAAAAAAGAATAAAAATAACCCAGCATTACCTTGCCGACGCAAGGCCACACTGGGGACTTGATATTTAAATATTGAGACAATGACTATAAAAACCTTTTTATTTGTATAACTTGCTATCATATACAATTAAGAAAGCGCATTATGTTTCCATTCTAACCCGCACGGTTGGTGCATTTACTGCGCAACAGGTTCTAGAACATACAGGCAAAGATTTGGGCATAGGCAACTAGCGAAAATTAAGGCGATGGCTCTTGAAATAGAAAAGTATTTAAAATACGATATATATCGTTATTTTATGTGGGTTACTAAAATAAAATTCAGTAGTGAAAATACATTGATAGGCTCGAAGGCTGCCAAACATAAGGTTAACCTGTTTGGATTCCCCCTTTCTTATTATTACGAAAAAGAATGGGTTATTGTTCAAATCGCCGGAACACTATTCGGAGAAGAAAAAAATAAGGAAGAATTTTTGAAAGATTTGAAAAAAGAAAAGAGGGTAATCAACTTAGAATTAAACAATGATTTTTTTATAGGGATAGTCAGAGAACCAATCTATACAAAAGCTATTTACAACAAAGACATAATTCATATTTCACCAGCTTTTGTATCCGAAGCGTGTTATGAAGTAATTGACATCGGGTCTTTTGACAGAAGTAAGTTGATAAGCATAGTAAAATTGATGGAAGAAAGATACAAAGGCAAGTTGCTATCAATTCAACAAAAGAAAATAAAATCAATTTCTATAATGCGAATACATCCAGAACTAACAGAAAAACAAAAGAAAGCTATAGGATTAGCAGTAAAGCATGGCTACTATAATTCACCGCGAAAAACAACTTTGAAAAAACTGGCTAAAATGGCAGATTTGAGTTTTTCTACCTATCAGGTCCATTTAAGAAAAGCAGAAAAAAAACTTATACCACATTTCTTTGAAGGATAAACGATATATATCGCTATAAATTTAATTACGATATTAGTTATAGTTATTCTTAGGTGATTAAAATGACAAAGGATAAGATGCGTGCCGTTCTAAGACAGATTTCTGCGTTTTCTGATCCACATATATCTTTTTGGATGAGAAATGCAGAATCAATAACTCCAGAATTAAGATGTGAATTAGAATACGCTCCACGCGAAGAACTCGAAAGTATTGTAAAAGAATATGAATCCAAACCATGGTATACTAAATTTCTAAGGTGTGTCTTTCATTATTATTATTTGGAAACACATTTGAAATATGACTATGCAAGAGGTATGTTAGATGGATCATTCTCGTGGAAAAAAATAGATGAAGCAGAAGAAAAAAGGCAGAAAGCAAGAGAATTTGTAGAAAAAGGAAAAAGAGTTAAGAGATTTGATGGGAATCTGTTAGAGTTAGAAAGGTATACAGGAGAGAGATATGAAATTCTTTCTCCAAGGCGGGTGTACAATACTGATTTTGAACATCTAGGCGAATTAGGAGCAGATTGTTTAATTGATTCAGAAGGCACGGATTCACCACGTATAGACTTTCCTCTATATACAGGCATTCCTGTTAAGAAAATAGAGTCCGAGCCCGATTGCACTTAACAACTATTTGTGCAACAGGGTCAACCATCTTCACTTTTCATCTTTATCCGAGCTTGTACAAATCAAAATACCTTCTGTCAGATTCCTCTTCTATGCACCTGTCAACATATCCATAGACATTTGGGAGCAGGTCCAGAACAGGAATTAGCTCTGGTATTAAAAATGCGCATGCCTGTGCTGTTTTTATCCATGGATTTCTTCCTTCATGCATTTTGCTGAATTTGTATACAGCATGCCCGGCAGCTGCCATATCAATGGCTATGTCAGCATAAGAAAAACCTAAGAGAGTTGATACGTCCAAAATTTCTGACACGATTGCAAGTTCATCCCTATAACCCCTTTCCACTTCTTGTCTTATTTCCTTGTATTCAGCTGTTTTCCTGTCATCCTTTTTCAGCCCGTAGTTTTCAAACCCAAGGTGTACAGCATTCAGAATACCTTCTGTTATATATGAAAGAGGCTTTCCCGCAAGCCTCATAACAGCCCTTACCATATTTATCACTACTCATAGGTAATTTATAGTATATAAAGGTTTCTATTCAGGCGTTTAGTACAAAAACTGCATAGCTAAGCACGCAGTTTAAAAAAACGCAGTCCTGCATTTTTTGGCGCTATTTTTCCAAAATTTACAAAAAATGGATAAAAGTTTATATAATTTACCAGACTATTAATACACAGTTTTCAAAAATACGTTTTTCATGTGATGGATATGGCAGGTCTTGAGTCTTTGCGAAGAACACCAGTTTACAATATAGCCAATGCACTGGTAGGTGTTTCTGAAACCAGAAGAACTGTAAATCACGGGCATCTTATTTTTGTCGGGCATGAGGGTAGCATGACCAGATATATGATTCCTATGGACGGCTCTAGGGCAGATATGAGCGCATATAGCCGCGATGTAGCAAAAAAACTTATAGACTGTGAGGGCTATGAAGGGGCCATGTTCTTTGACGAAGACGGCAGGCTAAAAGGCATGGAGATGGCAGTAGACGTTAGCCTGAGATCAGGCATGAAAGGTAGTCATGACATATTCAGCGGTTATGAACTTTCTAACTATGGCATAAAAGGAGGGGAAATAGGGCCAAAATTCGGATATGCATGTGCATTGACCAGCTGCGATTCTGGCATCACTGCTATTGTTCACAGCAGAGACAAAAGGGTTGCTGTTATTAAGCATGGAAGGCCAATATGGGTATACAAGT
>JACRMX010000046.1:18154-33549 GCA_016219485.1 Candidatus Aenigmatarchaeota archaeon
ACAAGTCTGGTCATCTGAAGGAGTACGAATGGAGGCCTGCAGACAGCATAGACGATAGTTCTTTGCCAGTCTCTGAAGCTGTAGCCACAGACAGCAGATCAACAGCACTCGCGGTTCAGCTTCTTGAAACAATAAGAGGTATGGATGCTTTTGACAGCTACGAAAGAGCAGTTCATACATTTCCTCACGGTCTGCTCGTAGTAATTGCCACACCTGAGGTTGGCAGGGAATATTGTGTGCCAATAAACGGAGCAAATATTTTCAAAGATAAATATATTGAAGTCGGAGACGATGACGTTGAACGATATATAGAAAGGGCTGCACAGATAGAGGGAGCAGTCTTTGTAAATAATGCAAGGCAAGAACTCGTGACAACAAACCTTGCGCTTGATAACAAACTTCCAAGGCCTCTTGAAGGAGGACTAAGACATTACATGGGACTTCCTGAAGGCAGTGGAATGAAAACCATACGCGCTGCTGCCATGGCCAGATATACGCCAGCAGCTGCGCTGGTTGTCAGAACGCCAAAGCGTGAAAAGCCGTTTGAGGCATACGCTATGTACGATGATCAAATACTAAAGTCTGAACCTAAAAAACAACGTTCTAGGATATGGCCAATTTCAGGGGTATTGAGCTACAGCCGAAGATAATTGGGAGTTGTACAAGAAGCAGCAGAACTGAAAATGTGGACTTTGAAAAACTCTTTATCACATTAAGATAAAGTATAAAAATCTACCAGATACTTTATCTTATGCATCAAATTCCACAGAAAATTCATTCCAAAGGAATTTGCTTGAAATCGGTTTTTTTCTTTTTCCCCTCGATAATTAGGGGGAAAGAGAAAAAAGCTTTCTAACAAAGTTTATTCAATTATTTACGAGATATTGGAAATTCCTTTGGAATTTCCAAACATAGAAATGCAAGGAAAACCCATTTATGTTTTCCTGCATCGGAAAAGCTGAAAGCTTTTCCTCATGTGTTGGGCTATGCCCGACACATGAAAACCTTGTAGGTTTTCAATGCTTTGCATTTCTAATGTGATGGATAAGGGTTTTTCAAAACTCTCAAATGTGGGTCCTGATTTAATTGCAACCCATTTAGCTTTTAGCTATTCAGACACGCTGTCCAGTTCCTTCAGGTAGGATTCTATTTTTTCAATTCTTGCAGAAAACAGCGGGCTTTTATTTACCATCTTTATTACATAACTGACCTCTACCTTTATGTTCGTTGCATCGCTTTTCTTTATTTTGACTCCAAGCTCTTTTGATTTATCCACTAATTTTCTAAGCGTATCGTTTATGCTTTCAAGTGTGAGGTTGATGTACAGCTTATGTTCCTCTACATCGTTTTTTAGAATGGTCTTCATGACATATTTAATTTCAGCAAATGTATTTCCTATGTGAACTGCTATTGTTTTCATGGTTTCCCGGTCCCCTCTGCTGAGCTTATCAATATCCTTCCTATGGAGAAATAGCGTTGAGCGCATAGACCTTATCTCATCATTTATATTCATTCTGTAGATTTCTTCAAGCATGGCATCAGTCTTCACAGATATTATTTTAGATGCAAAGCCACCAATAAACATCAGGCCAGCCAGCACCTCAAGCATTGCAAGCACCATGGAGATGCCCACAGGCGTTATGTCTCCATATCCAAGGGAAGATGCTGTCACTGTGCTGAAATATATAGACTCCAGCAAGGTGTTGAGACCGGGCTTAAAAGGACCGCCCCCTCTCGTAATCAGGCCCTGCCCTGGAAAAAATGAAAGTATGTTGTAGGCAATGCCGCAGAATATGATAATAGTTACAAATGTCAGGAATAACTGTTTGATGGTTATCTCTTCAAACCAGCTAAACAGCGCGCTTTTTTTAATTGCCTTGAAAAGCCTTTCCTGAATTCTAAGCTTTGACCTGACATGAAACCTGACTTTCGGCATAAAAAGGCTGAATGTCTGCACTAGAATAAAAAGCTTTCGGTTTTTCTGTATCTATTTCAAAGACGCTTTTTGGCAAGAATATACCAGATACAGAAGCCCATTGCCAGACAGGCAATAATAATAACCAAGAGCTCAATGTAAGGAGTAGGCGTTGCTCCTTGTACAGCGCTTTCTGCCCCTTTTACAGTGCTCTCTGCTCTAAGCATTAGCGGTGCTGTTCTTCTGAAAAAGCCAACAAGTCCTGCTATAAATGCTATTGCAGAAATGCCAAGAATTATGAAAACCCGTTTTTCAGCAGGGCTGGTTATATTTCTGCCCTTTTTCGTTAGAGCGTAATATTTCCATTTTCTACCCTCGTCTTTTTGTTCTATCAGCTCTGATGAGCATAAGGCATCGAGATGCTCTTTTACAGTAGATGGAGTCATGCCCAGTGCATTGGAAAGCTCGGTTAGCGTCATCCTTCTGCTGCCTAATTTTTTCAGTATTTCTATTCTTGTAGCTGAAGAAAGGGCCCTGAACGCCTTTCTGTCCAGCGTTATTTTTTCGTCCATAAGCTCTCTTTTCCATGGAATTTATAAGCCTTTGCTTGTCTTTCGGAATAAACCGAAAGAAAACGAAAGTGATTTATAAAGCGCCTGACAATGAATACCATGAAGCTTGAAAGTAAAATGCTTGCAGTACTACTGGTCGCATTATTGTTTGCTGTTATTATCAGTTCCATGTCATACGAGGAGCAGCCGCTGCTGAAAAGGTTCTCTTCTGATGAAGAGCTTGTTAAAGCTTTTGAGAATGCAGAAAGCCATGACAGGGGCGTGTATGCACAGGAGGCTCTGGCAACAGCAAAATCAGAATACTCAACAACAAACATACAGGTAGAGGGCGTGGATGAGGCTGATATAATAAAGACAGACGGAGAATACATATACGCTGTTTCAGGAACAAAGATTTTCATAATAAGAGCATACCCTGCTGAAAATGCTGAGATCATTTCGTCAATTGACGTAAAGGATTTCGTTCCCAGTGACATACTCATAGAAGAAGGCAGGCTTCTTGTCTTTGGCTCTGAGCAGCGTTCTGACCAGCTATTGCTGAAAGAAGGCGTAGGGCTATATCGTTATCCATACTACTCAGGAAACGCTGGAGCAAAACTTTATGACATATCTGACAAACAGCATCCGGTGATGATCAAAGACATAGGGTTTGAGGGAAATTACATTACTTCAAGAATGATAGGCTCATTTGCATACTTTGTGATAAATTCATATCCCCATCTGGAATCAAACTGCAGCGGCATAATTCCGCTTTACAGGGAAGACGGTAATGAAAAGCCTGTTGCAAAGTGCACTGAAATAGGGTATATAGAGCCGGTTCAGGCAGGCAATTTCATAACCATTGCAGCCATTTCTCTCAGGGACGGCTCTGTCAGCAAGGAAACTATTGTGGGAAGCGGGCAGAACGTCTATGCTTCAGAGGATAATATTTACATTGCGCAGCAGTCATGGCCAGTATACGGAGAAGAAAAAACACATATAACAAAATTCCGTATTAAAGACGGTAAAATAGAATTCGCTGCTTCAGCCGAGGTTCAGGGCCATGTGCTTAACCAGTTTTCAATGGATGAGTACAACAGCTATTTCAGGATTGCGACCACTTCAGGCAAATGGGGTGAAAGCTCCAGCAATAATATATATATTCTCGATGAAAGCCTTAGTCCTGTGGGAAGCCTTGAAGCACTTGCTCCAGGCGAAAGCATATATTCAGCAAGGTTCATGGGAAGCAGATGCTATCTTGTTACATTCAAGAAAGTCGACCCGCTGTTTGTAATAGATTTGTCTGACAGCGCAAATCCAAAGGTTTTGGGAAAGCTCAAGATACCCGGCTATTCAGATTATCTGCACCCATACGATGACACGCACATCATAGGCATTGGAAAAGATACTACAGAATCTGAAGGCAGCTTTGCATGGTATCAGGGCGTAAAGATGGCTGTTTTTGATGTAACAGATGTTGAAAATCCAAAGGAGCTTCACAAGGTTATCATAGGAGACCGCGGAACAGATTCAGACGTTTTAAGGGACCACAAGGCATTTCTCTTTGACAGAGCAACTGGCCTTATGGTTCTGCCGATAACGCTTGCTGAAATAAAGAGTGCTGAGATAAAAAGTGGTAACGAATACGGCGACTTTACATTTCAGGGAGCATATGTTTATGAGCTGACCATAGAAAACGGCTTTGTACTAAGAGGAAGAATAACGCATTATGACGATGAAGAGATATATAAGAAAAGCGGGTTTTACTTTACTGGCGATTATTCCATAACGAGAAGCCTGTACATAGACGATGTGCTTTATACCTTTTCAGCACGCAGGCTTCAGCTTAACAGCCTCAGCACCCTCGGGCTGCTTAAATCCATAGAGCTGGAATGATGTTGCACAGAAGTCGCCCTGAAGCCGAGCTATAGCAATTCCAAAGTAGTCACAAGCGTAAGATTTAAATAGTTTATTACTATTCTTTTATTATGAGCTTTGTAATTCCAGAGATGACCCCAGAAGAATTAGAGAGAGTACTGAAACATCTTCCAGAACCAAGTTATGCGGAAGTTATATTAGTTGGAGATTTTGATTATTCTAGTATTTCCCGTCAAGCACAAGAAGTTCAGGGTGTAGAATTACAACATAGTCATAGCTGTCCGTTAGTTTTTGGATTGAAAGGTGCTTCAAAAGAAACATTACTAGATATTTATAGAACGTCAAATGAATCAAGGAAAGTTAAATTTACAAGAGAAACAAGAAGAATTGATTTGCATAAAGTTGGTTGGTATTTGGACAGCGGTGATGTTCACGTTGAATTAACACCTACTGCGGTGAAGGTTAGCTATAGAGACCAAGAACCAGATTATATTTCTCAAATGCTACAAGAATTAACTGGAACCATTGTTAGACATGTTGAATTCAATAAAGGTTTCTTTTAAGAAAAAACAGGAGAAACTTATTTTTGTCCAATTTTCATTGTACGAGGATTGAACACAATCATCTGAGATTCTGCGTAGTGAAAGGGAACTGATAAACAATAATAATACCCAGCTTCTACTCCCGTGATTCTTTCATTTCGTGAACCATTTTAGCAAGAGATTCAATGTTGCGCGTAAGCGACGGCAGGAACTGCTTGAACGCTTTTTCAAGACCGCCTATTCTTGCTTCAATGTCATCCATTCGCTTGTAGACTTCTTCCATCTCGGCTTTGTTATCCTCGCTGCTGGATTGTGCAGGCTTTCTCTGCTGCACCTGCGATATCATAACCTTAATCTTATGCTGCTCTGCTTCTATTGATTCAAGACGTTTCTGAAATTTTTCCCATTTTTCATTAACAACGCCTTCGACAAGCTCTTCTATTGCCAGCTCAGGAGAAAGCTCTTCATCGTTCGGGACCTCGGCCTCAAAAAGCTCAGTTTCTGTTGCAGGCTCTTCAGGATTTCCACTGTATATGTCATCCCATGATGGAAGCGCTGCGCCTCTGGATGGAGCAGGAGGCCTTGGCGCTGCTCTCATAGTAGGCGGAGCAGGCGAATAAGGCTCTTCTGGCGTTATACCCTGCTTTACAGCCTGAAGCATGCCTTTTTCTATTTCATCATAGGAATAGCCTTCTGATTTCAGCTGCTTTATCACATCTTTATCAGACATGCCTCTTTGCGAAAGCGCACTTACGCGGTCAATAGGTACGCTGCCTCTGCCGGCGCTCTCCCCTTTCTTTTTGAAGAACATGAAACTACCTCTTTAAAATTGCCTAATAGGCAAATCCTATCACCGATTTAAACTATAGGAATATTCTATAGTTTCCTATACTTTAAATTATTGTGTCTCTGGTTTATAAAAATTATGTTTTGTTGCAGGAGACTCATTTTTGCCATATTTTGCCATTATACCGCTCACTTCCTCTTCTACCTCCTTTCCCAGCTGGTCCCTTGTAACAATGTCGCGCGAAATAGGGCTCAGCAGGTCAAACATTTTTTCCATTTCTTTTATATCCCTTTTTAATGCAAACTTTCCAATCTGCCTGTTTACCTTTTCAAGGTCGTTATTCATCCTTATCATATTTTCATTGAGCAGGCGCAGGCCAGCCTCAAATTCAACTATTTTTTTGTCATAATTTTTTGACCTTCGCAGTATGGTTTCCTCCAGCGCATCAGCCTTGGTCTCAAGCGCCTGCAGCTGCTGTTCAATACCCCGCATGCGCCTGCTGTCATTGTTCACTCGTCGTACCAGCTCCTGAAGAACAGCCTGAAGCTTTCTGGGGTCATCCATATTTTAACTTTGCCCGTGACGATATATAAAGGTTTTAAAAAACACGCGTATCATGCTGCTATTTCAGTGTCTTTGAAAAACTCTTAACAACATCTTAACAACAGTTTGCTTAACAACATCTTAACAACAGTTTGGATAGCTGATATTTGTTTGTTGGGTGAAATTCCGGGAGCATGTAAGTAAGAAAGATTTGACCTCAAATTCTTAATTGAGCTATTGACCTTTCTACATTTCTTCTTGCCTGTTTTTCATATTTTTGCCTGAAGAAATCCGTTGAATAAATGGAATCCCTATCAAGAAATACCTGCAAAATTGTACTTCTTTCCTGTCTAAATTGTTCGTCAGCAACCCAAGCATATTCATCTCTGATATCCCTTTCGTATTCGTCAAATTCTTTTTGAGATTTTCCCAGAATAGACAGATCGATATCAACTAAATGCTTTTCGTCTGACCCTTGGGGCATTGCTTGATGCTCTGTTGATAAAATTAAAGCAATTACACCATCAATAAATTGAGGCTTTAGCCCAGCTTTGCTTAATCTTTGCTCTGCAAGTTCAGCACTTTTCTCTTCATTCCCTTTTTCTCTTGTATTGTATACTGCATCATGATACCAAAGTGCGACTTCAACTTGTTCTGGATTTTCAATCAGATTTCTAGCTCCATCTAATTCTCTCAAAACATGCGCAATGTGCACAAAATTATGGTAAGCTCTTTGGGTTTCTCCATATAGGGAAACCAGTTCATTATAAGCGTCTTCTCCACTTCCATCTGCATCTATTCGTTCCCACAGAGCATTCCATCTTTTTTGTAGTCCCCTAAATTTCACAAGAAAACTGTTATATACACTTCTTGGAACATAGCCTTTAACAACTTCTTCCCACCTATTTGGGCCAACAAGCCCCTTTACAAAGCTTGAACTTACTTCTATAAGTTCTCTTGGAGGTATGAAAAATGGTGTAACAATCTTCGGGTTGATATCACTATTGATATGCCTCATTCCCCTCTCATATTCATAGTCTCCTCCAGTTCTTAGCCCTCTTAAGATATAGCGGGCATTAACCGAGCTTGCATAATTTACTAAAAATTCGTTTTCAAAAGAATCGATTTTAACATTTGGGAATTGTCTGGTTGACCTTCTAAGCATATCAACTCTCTCATCAAGAGAAAATGTGTATTTTTTATCCGGATTGATTCCAATAGCCACAACTAATTCATCAAATAATCTCGCACCTTCTTCTATCATCCATAGATGACCATTTGTTGGAGGGTCAAAGCCCCCTGCATACACAGCCTTTCTCATAATCTGAGTAGTTTCTATAAAGTTTATAAAATCAGTGTTCCAAGGCCAAGAATCTCATGTTATACATATTGCTCAAAAGCGCAGCTTTTTGGCATCTCGGGAAGCAAAGCTTCTCCCAAGATTAAGCCCATTTTATTAAGGGGCAGTAGGTTTACCACAGTAGATAAAGTATGGAATACTTTACGAGCAGAACCTTTAGTTCTGCTGTACACCAAAAGCTTTGCTTTTGGTTGTATCTCTGCATCAAATTCCTTTAAGAATTCATTCCGAAGGAATTTGCTTGTCACCTAAATAAAAATCATTATAAATAAAATCACTCTAATTATAATCATGGTTTGCGATTATGAGTACAATGAAGAAACGCAGACTATGCGCATAAACTGCCTGGGCTGCATATATGGCGCAAGCATAGAAGATTCCGAAGTCTGCATGGCCAGGACCATAGACAAGCTCATGGAAGTGCGCAAGCCTGTTCGCATAGTCTTTGCCGAAGCCCGCCAATATGAATACGGTTTCAATGAAGCAAGGCTGCTGCTGGAAATAGGCAAGGCATTTGAAAAGATTGTAAAGATAGACAAAATACTTCTTATGAAAAATGTTTCTGTGCCAGGATGCGAAAAATGCGTTCCAGCACGGTACAGCCTGTTGAGGGAACTAATAGGCCAGATAAAATATGACCCTGTTGACGCTTACAAAAAACTCATAAGGGAAATAAGGCACACCAAGGTGCGCGGGGACAGGAGCAGCGGGCTGTGCAAAGAGTGCTACAGCCACTATGTTGAAAATGCCCTTATTCCAATGCAGAAAATTTTTGAAAACTGCGAACTGATACAGATGGCAAAGGAGAAGCTGACAGAGCACAAGAACAGGTCATTCTACAGGGAAGTGTTCCACCCTACTATACGGCCCAACTTTATGTATACCAGATACATGTCCATACCGCCTCCTAATGCAGAGCTTATACACAGGTACAGCATAGGAGCCACTGAAGTCGGAATATACAGCATACCTGGCGAGATCAGGAAGCTCTACCATATCATTCCGCCTGAATTCAGGCTCAATGAAGAAGAGTACATGCTTTTGGACAGGGCAAGGACCATGTTAGGAAGACACGAGCCAAAAGAATCAGAACTTGCAGAGCCGCAGCGCATGAGAGAAAATATGCTCAACATAGGCTTGGATATGCTAAGGGACATTGCCGAGAGCCACAATATCGTTATTACAGACCAGCGGATGAGGGAGATGGCTGACATACTGTCAAGATATACTGTAGGATTGGGCGTGCTTGAGCTTATGCTGAAAGATGAAAAGGTTCAGGATATTTTAATAAATTCTCCTGTTGGTGTTTTGCCTGTATACCTGTTCCACGCAGATTTCCAGGAGTGCAAAACAAATATAGTGCCTTCCATAGATGATGCTGAATCATGGGCAACACGATTCAGGCTGTTGTCCGGCAGGCCGCTGGATGAGGCAAACCCTGTTCTTGATGCAGAGCTTTCTGTTCCAGGCGGACGTGCAAGAGTAGCAGCAATAACACGTACGCTATCACCAGATGGCCTGGGCTTTGCTTTCAGAAGGCACAGGGACATGCCGTGGACATACCCGCTTTTCATAAACAACGGCATGATAGATGCATTTTCAGCAGGGCTTATGTGGTTTCTGGTGGATGGAGGTCGGGCAATAATAATAGGCGGAACACGAAGCTCTGGAAAAACATCATTCCTGAATGCAACAATGCTTCAGATAATGCCCAAGCTGCGCACAGTGACTCTGGAAGATACGCTTGAGCTGAGTGTTGAATATATGCGAACATTAGGTTACAACATAGAAAGAATGAAAAGCCGTTCTGTAATAACAAACGTGGAAACAGAGCTTCCTGCTGACGAAGCATTGCGCGCTGCTTTGCGTCTTGGCGACTCCTGCCTTATAGTAGGCGAGGTAAGGAGCAGAGAGGCAAAAGCGCTGTTTGAGGCGATGCGAATAGGCGCACTGGCAAATGTTGTGGCAGGAACAATCCACGGCGCTTCTGCTTATGGTGTTTTTGACAGGCTTGTAAATGACCTCGGCGTCCCTGCCACGTCTTTCAAGGCAGCAGACCTGATAGTCATATGCAATGTAATCAAATCTCCAGACGGGCTTCATTCCTTCAGGCGCATCACTGAAATGACAGAGATCAGGAAGCACTGGAGAGAGGATCCACTTGAAGAAGGCGGCTTCATGAACCTGCTTGAGTATAGTTCAATAGCAGACCAACTCAAGCCCACCAAGACACTGCTTACAGGCGAAAGCGAGGTAATAAATGAAATAGCTTCCAGCGTCAGGGAATGGAAAGGCAGGTGGGATGATGTCTGGAACAATATAAACCTGCGGGCAAAAATTCTGCAGGCCATGGCAGATGCTGGAAAAACAAACGCCGTTGTAATGGAAGCGCCTTTTCTTACCAGAGCCAATACAATGTTCCATATAATAAGCGAAGAAGTGATGAGGGAGTCTGGTTCTGTAGACAGCAGCGCTGTTTTCAGCCGCTGGCAGGACTGGTTCAGGAAATCTGCGAAGAGTCAGGAATGAGGACTTTGAAAAATTTGTCATGAAGTGACCTTCTTGTATTTCATCAGAATTACAAAGTAATTCATTAGAAATTCCTTCGGAATTTCTATGCACAGGAAAGCAGAGCTTTCCTGATGCTGTGTACATTCGTAAAGCAGAGCTTTCCGATGCAAAGAAATCCAGCCGATTGACGAGAAACGAAAAGACGAGCGAAGCTCGTCAAATGGTTTCTCGTCGGTTCATTTGGATTTCTTATGTGGAAAAGGGTTTGGCTTTTCCAATACATCAGAATTGATTTTTTCTGCTTTCCCCTCGATATTAGGGGGAAATAGAAAAAATCTTTTTTAAAATGAACAGACAAAAGCCGATTGACGAGCGTTGTTTTTGCTTGTCAGTTTTTCGATACGCCAATTGGAAAGAGTCATGATTAAATACCATCACAGTAATTTAATTATATGGACAAGGTTCCGGTATCCAGAGAGTACAAGATATACAGGGAAGAAGAAGTCTGGGCATCGTTGCCGAAATCACTTTATGAAAAAGCAGCGCGCTTCGCAGGAAAAACAATTAAAATCGAGACAGACTCCCAGACAAAAAAAATGCTCCAGAATGCAATTGATTTTTCCCATCTGAGGATAACGCCTAACGACGTCGCCTCACTTACAATACTGCTTACATTTGCAATATGCTTTCCCACGCTTATTTCCCTTCTTTTCAATATCTGGCTCGGCATGCCGGGCATTGGCATAGGGCTTGCGCTGATTATAATAATTCTTTCCATACCCTTTGGCATCCTGATGTACCTGCTTCCACTCTATCTTAAACAACGGTATGAAATGCGGGCAGGCTCGCAGATAATAACCATGATACTCTACATGGCTATTTACATGAGGAATAACCCTAATCTTGAAGGCGCCATGGATTTTGCATCCAAGAACATGACAGGCCCTCTGGCGTACGAGCTTAGAAAGCTTATGTGGGATGTTCAGATAGGAAAATATACGAACATCTATGATGCATTGAGCGCATATGCTTCCAAGTGGTCAAACAACAGGGAATTTCTGGAAGCAGTGGACCTGCTGGCTGCAAGCCTTGAGCAGACTGAAGAGAGGAGAATCGCGATTCTTAATGAGTCAATCAACGTTGTTCTTGACGGCGCAAGGGATAACAGCAAGCATTATACGCAAAGCCTGAGAATGCCTGTCATGGTGATTCATGCCCTTGGCATAATACTGCCTGTGATGGGGCTTGTAATGTTTCCAATAGTTGCAGTATTTCTTGGCATAGAGCCTGTGGTACTTTTCATAGGCTATGACATACTTCTTCCGCTTATTTTGTTTTTCATAATACAGGAAGTCCTGAAAAAGAGGCCTGCTACATTCAGCCAGATTGATGTTGCAGCAAATCCTGACCTGCCGCCAAAAGGGAAATTCCCGGTGAAAATAGGAAAAAACAGTGTTCTGCTTCCTCTATTACCTGTCGGCATTGCAATTACCCTGATAATAATTCTGCTTGGTCTGCAGCTGAAAGACCCGATCCTTTCAGCAACCGTGATCATAGCAGGCATCTCAATAGGGCCTGCGGTTTATTACATACTTTCGGCAATGCCTCGTCTCGATTTGAGACAGAGGACGCGCAGCATAGAACAGGAATTTACAGAAGCGCTTTTCCAGCTGGGCAACCGTGTAAGCGGCGGCGTGCCGCTTGAAATGGCGCTGGAAGGCGCTATGAGCAGGATTTCCAACCTTAAAATCAAGGGCCTTTTCGGAAGAGCGCTTATGAACATGAAGCGGTTTGGCATGACATTTGACCGCGCATTCTTTGATGAAAAATCAGGCGCTGTCATATACTTCCCTTCAGAGCTTGTGAGGTCTGTCATCAGGCTTGTGTCAGAATCAGGAAAAAAAGGCGTGCGCACATCATCACAGGCAATGCTTGCTGTATCGCGCTATCTGCGCGGCGTTCATCAGACGCAGGAAGATGTTCAGGAGCAGATGAGCGAAACATTAAGTGGCCTGAAGTTTCAGGCATTCTTTCTCTCACCGATGATAAGCGGCATCATAGTGACGCTGGCTATAATAATAATGCAGATACTCGGGCTTGTCGGAGAAAAAATGACGTCTCTTGGCGCCATAGGAGGAATGGGTTTCTTTGCGTCATTTACGCAGCTACACATATCTCCTTTCATATTTCTGCTCATAGTTGGCATATACCTTGTTGAAACAGGATTCCTGCTTGCGTTGTTCATCAACGGCATAGAAAACGGCGAGGACAGAATAGGTTTCGAATACAATGCAGGGTTCATACTGTTTATAGGGTTCGTGGTGTTTGCGATTTCAATGTTCATGACCCTGAACATTTTCACTCCAATGATAATGGGTGTGATAGTGTAAAATTATAAAAACCTTCAAAGGTTGTTTAACGAGGACTTTTAAAAACCCTGTTTTTACAATACCTCTGCGGTTTTTTCTCTTTCCCCCTAAAATATTGAGGGGAAAGCAGAAAAAACCTTCCAACAATTTCATTCAATTGCAACAGATAAAGTATAAAGGCTTTTCAAAATTCTCATATCTATAGTGAATGACAAAAATAATTATCTAATTGCCAGATTTTTGTCATTCCCATATAGCTAATGTAGCTAGGGAAAATATTATGACATTAGCTATAAAAGACCTTGGAACCATCGTTGAATATCTTTTATTTATAAACAGCAGGTAAAAATAATAGTATGGTTAATAGTATGCAGCAACAGCAGGAGCTGCAATTGGCATTGATAGTTCTGAGTAGTTTTATAATTTTTCTCGTGATTTTGGTTGCACTTTGGATAGTTTCCAAAGCTCCTGCTCAAGCTGATACGAATATACTAATAAAGCCGTGATTGCAATGAAAAAAGGAACTACACTTTCAATAAACCTTGTTGTCTATATAACTCTTTTTGTAGTTTTTGTATTTATTCTGTTTGCGCTTATCATAGGGCCTGGAAAATTTCTGGAATCTATCTACAAGGCAGGAAGTTTCTTTTCCAGCATTCCTTATGCCATAGTTTCTATTCTTACGTAGCGTGATGGTTATGGAGCTGCCAATAGACGTGACAAAGGAGATACTGGTTCTATTGGTTGTCCTTTTAATAGCACTTATTATTATAGTTTTCATAAGCGCTGTTAATGAATCAGAGGCTTTTGAGCAGAGCAGCGTTCCAGAGAAAATAAAAGAAGAATGGCAGGCGATAAATGAGAAAAAGGGCACTATCCTGATGGTCAGGAACCCACCTTCTGTCAGCGTTGCTGCTTCTTCTATTGATGCTGGAAAAAGATGCATGTATGCGATAGAAACAGGCTCTTTTGAAGCATACTATCCCATGGAACAGTCTTTGAAGGTAATACCAGTGCTTTATTATAAAGGAATGCATGTCAAGCCAGAAAGCCTGGATGTTGGAGATGTCCGCCTGCTTCCATATGAAGACAAAGCCTTTGATGCAGCAGCTGCTGCAAAGAATAAAAAAATTGTATTCAGGAATATTAAATTTACCGTTGAAAGCAAAAAGCCGTGCGAAAAAGTTGTTTACACGCAGAGCTGCGCGAGGAAAAATGAGCAGTGTAATGACTATGTTGGTGATATGATGATGTCGCAAAGCCTGCTTTTCAGGGACCATATCATTTTGCTGAATATTGCGAGCAAATACCCGCCTATTCTCGGTCCGTGCAGGGCGCAGTTTACTGTTGAGTGCGAAGATGAATATAAGCTTGCATGGATGGCTACTGACAGCGAGCAATACCCTGATGCATTAAGCATAGACGCGTGCGGCGCCAGCGTGAACATAGACATGAGCAAAGCTAAACTGAACTGTCGCGATAATAATGTTGAAGGGCTTGCGATAAAAATAGAGCCGTATGAAGAACTCAATGATCACTGGGAAAGCGCAGGAGGGCTTTATCTTGGATTCTGGTCGTACGATCCTAAAGAAATAATGAAATGCTGGGAATACCCGCTTTTGCAGACGCTGGCTGAAGACTGCTTTGAGCAGTGGCTTGGCCTTTACAAGATAAATATACCTCTGGAGAGATTTAATATCAGATGAAGGTGTAGCTATGCTGGATACCATCAGGGATTTGCTGCTGGCTCTTGTAGTTCTAGCTATCATATTAATCATCGCAGGGATGTTTATGACATCAATGGGCATGAAACTACCCGGTTCCCAGCTGGACATCAAAGATGTCAGTGTGGTGAAGTTTTCTGAAGATGATTCACTCTGGATACAAGCTGGTTCAGCTATCATGGTAAGCCTTCAGAAGATTTCTCTCTCATCAACAGAGAGCATGGAGGTTGTTCCAGTTTTATCGTTTTATAACAAGGCTTGCCTGCCCAAGAATACGGACAGGGTAAGCATATCCATGGACAAGACAAGTCCTGATAACCTTTTGTTTGAAACACCTGGCAACATTTATCTACAGACTCATGTACAGGCTGAAGAGCATGTGTCTTTATTGTTTTTCAAGCCTGGATGCTCGCATCTCACGCATCAAGCCCTTAGCGCAGATGATTCGGTTCAAAATCTGATAAAAAAATGCGCCCGATATTTCATATCATCAGATACTATTAAAGTGAAATATGGGTATATTGGCATTAGCGACTGCGAGCCTAACTACAAGAATTTTCATGTATTCAGGAGGGATGAGAAGATTACCATCAGATGTAAACTCTATGGAGCAACAGGTTCTCAGCTGGACATGGAGCCCGTTGTCTTCAACATCCATGGTGCTACTGATCCAGATGATTATGCTGTGTTCTCTACCAGGCTTAAGCCTGTGGGACCAGGCAGCTATGAAACCTCTTTTTCATTTGCTGAGATGGAGAAACAGGCTTTAAAAAAACTTCCGTCAGGAACATATGACTATGTTGTTAGTTTGAGTTATGTATATAATGACGACATCTTTGGGACAGTTGCACATTTCACGGTTGCTTTCGGGGTTGCATGACATATGGCATCAATCATCACTATTGTTGTTTTAATAGTTATAGCATTAGTGGTGCTGGCTGTTGCCATTGTTATGATGTCATCGCATTCTTCCAGCATCAGCGACATGCTTTCCATGATATGGGGAGCTTTTCCTAAGCAGGCTTGAAATCTTGCATTCCACTAGTCTATACATTAGAATTGCAAAGTAATTCTAATGTATAGAAAAAGCTATGCTTTTTAGCTCTGTTGCATAATTAAAGCTTGAAGTTTACAAGAATATCAAAAATGCTGATTTTTGCATTGTATTTTCTTAAAATTTTGACAAGATTTCTCGAATTTTTATTACTGACAATA
>JACRMX010000051.1 GCA_016219485.1 Candidatus Aenigmatarchaeota archaeon
AGTGGGGGTTTTTTTTTTTTTTTAATCATTTTTAAGGCCTTCTTCAATTTTTTTAGCAGATGCTGAAAGCATTGTTCTTTCATTTTCATCCAGCTCAAGCTCTATGATGTTCTCTGCCCCGCCTTTTCCAAGCGTTACAGGAACTCCCATGCAGATGCCGGAAAAGCCATACTCTCCCTGCAAAAACACAGAAGCAGGAATAATTTTTTTTCTGTCTTTTATTATTGATTCAGCCATGATTGCCACAGCTGCTGAAGGGCCATGGAACGTGGAGCCTTTCAGTGCTATGACCTCTGCGCCTGCTGTTCTCGTTTTTTCTACCAGCTCGTTTATCTTGGAGATGTCCAGCATATCCTTAACAGGCTTGCCTGATACCATGGTATAAGAAACAAGAGGAACCATTGAATCGCCATGCTCGCCTATAACCATAGTATCTAGTTCTTCGTGCCCTCCAAGCTCTTTAGAAATAAGGTATGAAAACCTGAGCATATCAAGCATGCTGCCCATGCCTATAACGCGCTCCCTTGGAAATCCTGTGGCTCTAAGCATAAACAGGGTCATGATATCCACTGGATTCGCAACCTGCATCACAACAGCATTTGGAGCAAATCCAGCTATATGCTTTCCTATAGCCTCGGTTATTTTTTTGTTTTCTTTCATTAAATCGAGCCTGCTCATGCCAGGCTTTCTTGCAAGACCTGCTGTGTTTATTATAAGCTCAGAACCCTGCATGTCTTCAAATCGTGATGAGCCTGTTATTTTGACGTTAGAGCAGCAGGCATGCGCAATATCAAGAGCCTCGCCCTGCGCAACTCCCTCTGCTATGTCTATGAGCATTACGTCATCAATGCCCATGCAGGCAATTCTCATGGCAGCAGCTGAGCCTACGCGCCCGGCGCCTATTATTGTTATCAACAAACCACCAAAAATTTATTAATAATTGCTGAACAATGGTACAAGGATGTGCTCATGGAGTTCTTACACCACCAAGAGGCTCATCTCCAAAGGTCAGATACCATAAGGACCTGTAGTTTTCCCATGGTCGTGGTTTCATTCCTCTGCCTTTGAATATATCTTCCAATATCTTTCTGGCTTCTAAATAATATTCGATATTTTCAGCTTGAGGAGCCCTTAGTTTCTCATGCCCATCATAGTGCGGCTGAAAAACATTTATCACAGGAAACCTGCTTGTATATAGTAGCATTTCTTGAAATCCGCGATCCATGGTATCAATTGGTTCGATCCCGACTATATAAGAGAAGTTGGTCGGAAAACCGAGTGCTTTTGAATGCTGCATCAATCTTTTGGCATCTTCAATGGTTATCTCTCTTTTCTTGTCTCTGAGAATTCTGTCTCTGTTCTCAAAACACTCCAGCGAAATACAAAAAGCAAATGGGTCAGCATTACTCTTTAGCATATCCAATGATTTCTCCTGATTTATTTCAGAACCAAAGTAAAATAATTCTCCACTGTACCCATATTCTCTTAATACTTCTCTTGCCAGTTGCAGATGCTCCAGCACCTCTTCTTCGCTGCCGAAGCAGCCTGTAACGACTGCAACCTGAGTTAGATGAGACAGGTCTGGAGTATGATATGCTTCCAACCATCTGTCTGCAAGTTTTCTTAGTCCTTCTCTGTCTCTGAGCCCTTCCCTGTCTCTGGGTGTCTGTTTGATTGTGTGGCAGAAAGCGCATCCATGGCAAGAGCTCTTGGAATTAGCATTTAGGTTGAGAACTGTTCCACCCCTTCTTGGGTATGTGGAGTCGCATGTATCATTTGCCAACTCATTGACATCACCAATGACCTCGTTATTGAAGAATAAATATTTCTGGTCCCCTGAAATTTGATATGGTGAATTGTATCGGACTGGCAGGCCAAAGAAATAATCAGAAACGCCCATTTCTTTGGATAGTTTGAAGTGAGGATTATGTTCTGATAGTCGGAACCTCACACGTGAATATGGTAGCTCTATGCTAACTCCACAACAATTCAGGTCAATAAACTGTACATCCTCTAAGGGAACACCATACTGTTCAGATGCATTCTGAACATCTTTCTGATTTTTTAACATATATCTAATTGATGAATAATATCTTTAAATTTTTTGTAGATAATCCTTAAGCCAATCCATTAGAATTGCAAAGCAATTCTAATGTATGGAAAAAGCTATGTTTTTTCCAATATTTCTATCATTTTCATCTGATCCAAAAGCAGTTTTCTTCTCTTCACGACCGGCAGTTGTTCCTTTTCACTGTTTTTATAAAACATCTCAAGTGTCAAGGTTCCATTGTAGTTTATGGACTCAAATGCATCAAAAATATTTTTTATTTTCTTTTTGTCTCTGAAGAACAAATGGTGTGTGGATGCTGTGCTATCGCTGAGATGAACATGTCCTATTTGTTTTCCA
>JACRMX010000047.1 GCA_016219485.1 Candidatus Aenigmatarchaeota archaeon
TAACATCGTCATCTCTGAGGCCAAACGCGGCCTACAATGCGCAGGACAACGGGATGCAACACCGTAAGCCATTTTTCTTTTCGCTAAGGAAGGCCTTTAATTTAAGAAAATGAAGGCTTTCCGGATCATTTGAAAAAAGGCCGGTTAAGGTGAAGCCAACCCCTTAAACCTGCGCTCAGTTCGGATCGTGGGTTGCAACTCACCCACGTGAAGCCGGAATTCCTAGTAAGCGAAGGTCATCATACAGCAAAGATGGATATGATCAAAACAGCAGCTCTGTGAATCATTTTTGTTGTGTGGAATCTTTCGCTGAATACGTCCCTGCTCCTTGCACACACCGCCCGTCAAGCCATCCGAGTGAAGTTTTGGTGAGGCTTGCGATGAAGCAGCGCATAGCGTGCTGCGTCGCTACAATTCGAACCAAGATTTCGCAAGGAGGGCTAACTCCAATACGTAATTATTTATATATTGGGGGCCTATAGTCGTAAAACGGTAAGATGGGCGATTCGATTCTGTGCAGATGACGAAAACTTGCGGCAGCGCTTTTGCATTAGAATTGCAAAGCAATTCTAATGCATGGGAAAAACTTTATTTTTCCCATTGCGCTGATGGGCTTGACTCGTATGCACGAAAATGAGATAAAACGTTTTGCCGTTCGGTAAACAAGGTAGCCGTACGGGAACGTGCGGCTGGATCACCTCCTTAATTATTTTTTCTCAGGAGATGATATTGACCTGAGAAAAACGACTGTGTGTATACTGGTAAGTTGCCAAATTGCTCATGCCTGACTTTTTTATTAAATAAAAAATAGTTTTTTCTTCATTCTTCGAAAGTATTATAACTGACAGTCCAGTTAATTTCTGGGCCATAAAACCTATTTAAATTAGAGCATTGCTACTATCTTTCTAGAAAAATGGTTTGGGCCGGTATTTTGTGCGTAAGCACGAAAGTCGGCCAGAAAAATATGTTGGGCCGGTATTTTGAAAACCGTTAGGTTTTCGAAAGTCGGCTGATAAATTTAGATGAGCCGGTATCTTGCGTGTAAACGCGAGAAACGGCTGTAAAACTTGATTGGGCCGGTATTTTGAAAACCGTTAGGTTTTCGAAAGTCGGCCAGAAAAATATGTTGGGCCGGTAGATCAACGGAACAGATTGACGCGGTTTACCGCGTCTGTGCGTTCCAGATCGCTACCCCTGCAACAGCCCTTTAGGAAAGCGCTGGCGGAAAAGGACGCACCTTCGGTGCATCGCGCCTGTGACAGCCCTGTAATATGGGCTACGACGCTTTTCGAAGAAAAGCGGGGTAGGTAGAGGCTATGGGTTCAAAGAGCCTTTTCTTTTTAGGAAGAAGAAAGGTTATGAAAATCCCATCCGGTCCATACAGCCTTTTCAATGTAATTTGTGATTAAAAGGTTGGCGAAAACCACAGGCTAAAGCCTGTGTAGCCTGCGGCGCAGCCCTTTAAGAAAAAGCTGGCAAAAACGATGGGTTGCAACCTGAACTTGAAAAGTTCAGGTGTACATTGGAAATTCCTAAAGAATTTCCATGCACAGAAATGCTTTGCATTTCTGATACATCAGAAGCTACGCTTCTGATCGTGCAACCCATCTCGCCTGCGGCGCACCCTTTTAATAAAAGCGCTGGCGGAAAAGGACGCAATGGAAACAGAGGCATAGCCATTCAATGTGCTTTGCAGCTCGCCTGCAGCACACGGAAAACAACGGATTAGACTATAAGCACTACTGGTAAAACCCGTAGTAGAGATGGGGTTTAAATATCTCTCCTTTTAAAGACCGAAAACTTTAAATACTTTTTGGTGTAAGGTTTATAAATTCAATTTTCACTTTAAAGGAGTAAATTACTGGCAAGTAAAAATTGGTTTGGGTGCGTGTTTATGACAGACAAGAATAAATGTCCGGAATGTGGCTCTAGTTATTTCTACAAGGATGATGAAAAGGCTGAAAAAATCTGCGCAAAGTGCGGCCTGGTTATAGAAGAAAGCATGGTTGATACCGGGCAGGACTGGCGTGCATTTGACCACAGCCAGAAAGTAAACCGGGCTAGGACTGGCGCTCCACTAACGCACAAAAGGCACGACAAAGGCCTTACCACTGAAATAGGAAAGGGTGTGACAGAGCTTTTCAAGGTTCCGGCAAGGAAAAGGGGCCAGTTCTTCAGGATCAGGAAATGGCAGAAGCGCCTTTTGACATCCAAAGACAGGAACATGTCATTTGCGCTCAGCGAGCTCCAGAGGCTTGTTTCTTTCCTCGGCCTTCCAAAGACGCTCCATGAGGAAGTTGCAAAGCTGTATGAAGTGGCGCTGCAGAAAGGCCTTGTAAGAGGAAGAAGCATAGAAAGCATAATTGCTGCTCTTGTATATTCATTGTCAAGAGAATATCAGACGCCGAGAACGCTTAGCGAAATTTCGCAGGCAAGCGGCATTGGGAAGCGCGAGCTTGGCAGAACATACAGGTACATAAGCAGAAAACTTGATATTAGAATCCTTCCGGCAAGGGCGGAATCATATATACCGAGATTTTCAAGCATGCTTAAGCTTTCAGACAAAACGCAGATGCGCGCAATAAGGGTGCTGAAGAAAGCAAAGGAGAAAGACGTAATTTCAGGAAAAGGCCCATGCGGATGCGCTGCTGCTGCAATATATATAGCATCTGTTCTTGAGGGTGAAAGAAAGACACAAAGAGAGGTAGCAGACGTAGTTGGAGTAACAGAAGTTACGATAAGAAACAGGTACAAAGAAATGGCAGAAGCGCTCAACATAGAGGAAGAAGTCGAGAAGATGGCAAAAGAAGACGAAGAAAGGCAGGAAATGGAAAAAAAGATCAGGCAGACTACTGCAAAGGCAGAAGAGAAAAGGGAAGCCCGGAAGAAAAAAGCACCAAAGCCGCGCGCAAAGAAGGCAAGGAAGAAGAAATAGTATTCCTCGTAGCGCTTTGATTCTTTGTAGTTGATGTATGATTGTTAGACTGAAAAAGAAAGGGCTTTTTTTCTTTTCTCGACCCTTTACATCTAAGCCAGCCTTTCGTTCTTAGCCCTAGCATATTCATATGTTTATTGGGTATAAACTAGCTTTGATTATTCCATTATTCTGACGCTGTCCACGATGCCGTCGCCGTCTTCATCCGAGCCCTGAACAACGCTGGCCTGCTTTTTGCTTATTTCATCGAACTTCTGAAGCAAAGCAAGGATAGCTGCCTTTGTTCCCTGGGAGCGTTTTCCTGCAATTACAAGTATATGCCTGTCCTTTGCAAATGGATTTGGCATTTTTACTATGAGCCCTGCTTCATCCTTATAATACGTTTTTTTTGTGAGGGATGAATAGATGTTATTTTTGCTGTTGAACCGCACAGCCATTTTATCGTTCAGCTTCTTGGTTACCTTGTTCACAATGGGCCCGCCTATAATGATAAGATTGTCCTTGAGGTCTTCCTGCCGCATGCCTGTATCAAGCTTTACACAAGGCATGGCATTTGAAATGAATGACCCAAGAAAAAGCGCAAGGTCTATTGCATAATACCCGTCCCTGCTGCGCGCCATCTCAGGGCCATGCGGGTCAGGGCTTCCCACAACAAAAATCGCATCTAGCTTGTTGTGCTGGACAAATGGAGACAGAAAAGGATTTGGCACACTGGGCAGCCTGTTCACATGCTCAAAATCCCTGAATCGCACGAAAAAGGCAGGGCTCGTAAGTGCATAAATCTTGGCAGTGACGCCGCCAAAGTTTTCTCTTTTCACGACTCTGATAAGCTCCCGGGCCTCGAGTTTTCTTATGTGGTAATATATCTTCTGCTCATGCTGACCAAGCTGCCTTGCAAGCTCTCTTGGATGGGATGGCTTTTTTGCAAGCAGCCGCAGAATTTTCATTGCCAGCGGAGCGCATCCGAACCGAGCCTCTTTTGCAGAAAGCATCTCCAGTTTTCCGTTTTTCCTGTTTATCAGATACATAGAACCACTAAAAATATTTTTTTAATACCTATATAATTTTTTTAATAAACATATATAAATATTCATATAAATAGAAAAGAGATGCAGGCAGTCATACTGGCAGCAGGCCTCGGAACAAGGCTCGAGCCTGTAACGAACACAATGAGCAAGCCTATGATACCTGTTGCCAACAAACCCTTTCTACAGTGGACTGTTGAAAAGCTCGGAAACTTTGACATAATAATAGTTGTAAGAAAAGAACAAAAGGATATAATAGATTTTTTCTCAGAGCGCGTGACGTTCGTATATCAGGACATGCCCAGAGGCACAGGGCATGCTATTTTGCAGTGCAAAGACATGATAGATGACAAGTTCATGGTAATCAACTGTGACGAGTTTATCACAGAAGAAGACCTTAAGAAATTTTCCATATCAGAGCCGTGCACACTGGCGACATTTCGCCACCCGAACCCTGAAAGGTTTGGCGTCTTCACAATAGAAAACAACATCATAACAGGCGTGGAGGAGAAGCCTGAAACCCCTGTTGGTAACTTCGTGAACTGCGGGCTCTATATGTTTGATAAAAGCATATTCAGCGCCATAGAAAAGACAAAGAAGTCGCTGCGGGAAGAAATAGAAATAACAGATGCCTGGAAATCCATGGAGCCAAAGGCTTTTCTGCTCAGCGATTGGGAAACAGTTGTTTACCCGTGGGATGTGCTGACTATAAATGCAAAAATACTTGAAGAAAGCGGCTCGATGATAGCCGAGAGCGCAGAAATACGGCCAGGAGCATACATGGAAGATCCTGTGGCAATAGGCGAGAACGCGGTCATCGGCCCTAACTGCTACATCAGAAAATATAGCAGCATAGGCGCGAACTGCAAGGTTGGCAATGCTGTTGAGGTAAAAAATTCAATAGTAATGGAAAACAGCTTTGTTTCCCATCTCAGCTATGTAGGAGATTCCATAGTCGGAAGAAACTGCAATGTAGGCGCTGGAACGCTTTTTGCAAATCTCCGCCTGGATGGAAAAAATGTTGTCATGGATATAAAGGGCGAGAAAACAGATTCCGGGAAAAGAAAGCTCGGCTGCATTATTGGCGATAATGTGAAATTTGCCGTGAACTGTGTGGTGATGCCTGGAAAGAAGATATGGCCAAACATGCTTGTACCGCCATGTATGATGGTAACCAGTGACATCAGAGAGCAGCCTTGTTTACACAATCATCGGCAGCAATAGAGGAAAAAATATGTGCGGAATAGTCGGCATTGTCAGCAAAGAGGATTTCAGCTCAGAAGAACTTCTGATGATGCTTAAAAAACTGGAGTATCGTGGCTACGATTCGGCAGGCATAGCCATGTCTGGAAGCAAACTGTACATGGAAAAATCTGTTGGAAAGATATCTGAATTGGAAAAGAAACTGGACGGAAAAATCACTGGCAAGGCAGGAATCGCACATACCAGATGGGCCACTACCGGCTCAGTGACACAACTAAATGCGCACCCTCATGCAGACTGCAAAAATAACATAGCAGTCGTGCACAACGGAATAGTGGAAAATTACCTGAAGCTGAAAAAAATGCTTGTAACGAAAGGCCATAAATTCAAAAGCGACACAGACACCGAGGTTATTGCACACCTTCTTGAAGACCATTCGCCTGAAGATGTCATGAAAACTATTGAAGGAAGAAATGCATTTCTTGCCATGTACAATGGCAGGATAGTAGCTGTGAAGAATGGCTCGCCGCTTGCAATAGGCATAGCAAAAGACCGGTATTACATCGCCTCTGATGCCCTACCATTTCTGGAAAAGACCAGGGATGTAATATTTCTTGATGATGGTGATATCGCGGAAATAGATGAAAAAGGCGTAAAATTCTGCGGAGAGCAGCACGAACCGCAGCGCATAGACTGGGATGTGGAAGAAGCTAAAAAGGGCACGTATGCGCACTTTCTGATAAAGGAGATCATGGATCAGCCTGCAGCAATAGAAAATGCAGCAACGCAGAATGATGAAAAAATCCGGGAGATATCAGGCATGATTAACAATTCCTTTGGTTCATTCTTCATAGCATGCGGCACTGCCAGCCACGCTGCACTCAGTGCATCATACTTTTTTTCTGGCATTGCCAAGAAACACATAAATTTCTCAGTGGGCTCAGAATTCCCGCTGCAGAAGCATTTTCTCACAGACAGAAGCCTCATAATAGCAATATCCCAGAGTGGCGAGACAGCGGATACGTTAGAAGCGATAAAAGCGGCAAAGGGGGAAAATGCAAAGGTTGTTTCCATAGTTAACGTTCCTGGATCAACGCTTATGCGGCAATCAGAATACAGCCTGCTCACAAATGCAGGCCCTGAAATAGCCGTGTGCTCAACAAAGGCGTTCACATCGCAGCTCAGCGTCAGCCTGCTTCTTGCGTATGCAGCTACCGGCAGGCTTGATGAAGGGAAGAAGCTTCTGAAGGAAACATCAAAGAAGGTAAAGGAAATGCTGACAGACGCTTATCTCATGAAAATAAAATCCCTGGCAGGGAAGATCGCAGACAAAGAGCACATATACATCATCGGCAAGGGCTTTAACTATCCCATAGCCTTGGAAGCTGCGCTCAAGATAAAGGAAGTTGCTTACATGCATGCAGAGGGCTTCGCATCAGGAGAGCTTAAGCATGGCGTGCTGGCGCTGATTGAAAAGGGAGTGCCTTGCATAGCCATAGTAGCGGATGACGAAACAAAGCAGGATGTAATCAACGGCGCTGCGGAAATAAAGCTGCGCGGCGGTTACATTATCGGAATTTCTCCTGATAACAATGACATCTTTGATTTCTGGATACAAGTGCCTGATGCTGGCAATGCATCACCAATAGTTAATGTTATTCCATCGCAGCTGCTTGCATATTATCTTGCATTAGAGCGGGGCTGCGACCCTGACTATTGCAGAAACCTTGCTAAAAGCTGTACTGTAAAATGAGAGAATTATTTTTGTTTATGGATAACCTCTTTTACTTTATCAATAACTTTTTCATCATATCCCTTGGGTATAATTCCCAGCCGTCTCTTTGCAAAGCAGATACCTCTCCATCTACAATCTCCATAGTTCTTATCTTTCATTTCACTTATTTTTTTCCATGCGCTACATAACTTATCTGTTCTGATGTTTCCAACTTTTTCCTCAGATTCACATAAATAGATATGTCCAGTATCGCCTATGTAAAATCCCGCTCTTGATATATCACATGGTTTTCCACCTGGAAAATCTGCTGGTTCAACAAAATCAATCCCATATTTATAGGAAATTATGTAGAGCTTTGAAGCCAATTCTATAAGTTGCTGAGGATCAATGCCAATTCTGTCTCTCCACCGCTTACCCTTTACTCTTCCAATTGGCATCAAAGGACATAACAATGGATAAATATTCTCCTTTATTGCCATCTCATAGTTATTTGGGATTTCTCTATAATTTTTCTTTAGTATAACGATTCCAAACCCCAAATGAGTCGGATAAAATTTGTTTAAGCCAGCTTCTTTCAATAATTTCAAAGCCCTGTCCCTTAATTTTGAATATCCTTTTCTACAGGAAATTTCATCTTGGTTTTTTTTTTTTTTTTTGAGCATAACTGTCACATTGAATTGTACGAGTTTGTCTACTATCTCCTTTCCATTCATGTCGTGGACATTCTTGGCTAATTTTTCATCTCCTATAATATCTCCACAGGTAAATAGAACTGGCTTTATTCCATTTCTATACATGTGCTCAAAGATTTTCAGAATGTCTTTATTCAGAAGCGGCTCACCTTCACCTAAAATTTTTATGCTTTTTCCACCCAAATTTTTGAATTGATCAATGATGTCCATTATTTCCTTTAATGTCAGACCCTCGCCAGTCTGGGTATTTCTATAGCCACAAAAACTGCAATTATTCAAGCAACCGCTTGGGATAGCCAAATCTAATGTGAGCGGGACATTATTTTTTCTGGCAAAGTTCAGTTCTTTTCTGCTAAATGTTCCTCCATCATAACCAAAGAGCTCATGTCTCATTTAATTCACGTCCCAGCTTATTCACTAGTGAAAAAATATTTTTATAACTTGTTTTTTTGGAATTGAACACACAAAAATAGAAATTATAAAGTTCTGGGTACTTCTTCACAGAGAATACCAGAGATTTGCTTCTTTTCAATTGATCATAGAAAGGGGTTCCGATAATTGGCATCGAACTGAATATATCCCAAGAAATTTTTATACCAAAACTACCAGAATAGGTTCTTATCTTGTCATTAAATTCATACATTTTTTCGATTGTTGCGTTATTTTCCAAGCCGAATATCATTACACCAAAAGTGAGAAAAGGGATTTTTGTTTTGATTATAGATTTAAGTAAGTCAAAAGTAGTCTCGGTGTCTGGTAGTTTTGGATAGTTTAATTTTAATGCTGGATCGAACGTTTCAAGCGGAATGTATGCCCTGTAGCATCCTATAAATTTACCAGCCATTTTTTCATGGTTGAAAATCAATCTCATAAGCTCTTTGTCAATGACATTGTTTCTTACAAGATATCCTATTTCAATTCCGTTTGGAAATTCCCATGCAAAACCATTAGCCCTCAAATAATTAAAAAATTCGAATAGTTCGGTTTTTCCATTATGCAAAGTTAGCCTTGTCAACAAATTATCTTCCATTAACAATAGTGTTGTCATTCCACTATTTTTGTAATGGTCAAGCCATTTCTTAATAGTCTGGATGCTCATCCTCCTATATTTTCCTTTTACAGTCGGGATTGTACAATTAGGACAGTTATGATTGCACCCACGAGAAGATTCAAAAAACATTAAAGGTGGGTTTACACCCTCAGGTAATGGTCCTTCATAACTTTCATTATATTTTTTCAGGTCGACCAAGGCAAAATCAATAGGACATAAATGATTCAAGTCGACAAATTTGTGTGGACTAATTTTCTGAAGTACAATTTCTTTATTTTTCTTGTAAGCTATGCCATCGATGTCAGATATGTCTCTTCTAAATGATATTGAAGAAATTAATTTTGCTAGCCGGTCTTCCCCTTCCCCGATGACTACGTAATCTGCCCCGTTTGATATATACCACTCTGGACGTAGGGAGGCATCACTTCCACCAACCATAATTCTGGCTCTAGAAATTTTTTTTATTTTCTTAACAGTCTTTTTGAATATATTGGCCTCCTGCGTCAGATTTGCAGATATGCAGATAAAATCAGTGTCTTTAGTCCTGTTTTTGATGTATTCGTCTTCGGATTCGAGTACACCTACGTCTAAAACATTTCCACAGTAGTTGATTTTTCTATAAAATTTTTTATGGGGTTTGGAGTCGAGTTTTAAATCTAATATTTCTACAGTTGTTTTTATCCCTTGTTTTATAAGTTCGTGCCTGATGGCAGAGGCTAGAATTAATTGTGTCATTTTTGGTTGCTTAACTCTGATTTCACCTATTATCTTGCCATCCATTTCAATTACAAGGCAACCGAGTTCTACGAAAGTTATTTTTATATTTTTGGCACCCATTTCGGTCACCGTATTTATAATGAACATATAAATATATATAAAAAGATGCCTCGGCACCACCAGCCAATACGTAACTTTTTTTCTTTCATGAAACATTGGAAAAAACAAAGTTTTTTCCATGCACAGGAAAAGTTCGAGACTTTTTCCTATATTTCTGTCACTTGCCACAGCACTATGATGTTGCACTGATCTTCTGTATCTACAGCATCATGCATTATAGTTAATGTCATAATATTTTCCCTGGCTACATTAGCTATATGGGAATGACAAAAATCTGACAATTAGGCAATTATTTTTGTCATTCACTATAGTTTCATACTATTTCTTCTGCTGCCTGAAAAGCTTTTCTATTGTTGCCAGCGTGTCTGCATCCTCTGGCTTTTTCTCCTCTTCGCGAAAACGGATAAGACGTGGAAATCTGAGCGCGTATCCTGTTTCATACTTGGGGCTTTTTTGTATTTCTTCGTATCCAATTTCTATAACAACCTCAGGCCTGACCCTGACCTCTTTTCCTTTTTCTTCTGTGATTATTTTCTTCAGCCGCTTTGTAACTTCCTTTAGCTGTTCATCTGTCAAACCAGAGCCCATCATGCCTGTTGTCAGAAACCTGCCACGATGCCTGCACGCAAGCAGCAGCGAGCCTAACGTGCCAGCGCGCTTGCCCTCGCCCCATTCAGCGCCAACTATAACAAGGTCCAGCGGCTCCATTGTCTGTTTAACCTTCAGCCAAAAGCCAACGCGCTTTCCAGGCTGGTAATGCGCATCCAGATTCTTGACAATAAGTCCTTCCTGGCCTACGGCTAGGGCTTCTTTATAGAATTTTTCTGCTCTATCATGGTCCTTGGTTTCAATATGCTCTGCAAGACCAAAATTAGAGGAGGGTGATATAATTTTTTTTAGTTCATCCCATCTTTTACCAAGCGGTCTTTCCATAAAATTTGTTCCATTCACATATATGCAGTCAAATAGTTTGACAGAAACAGGTATCTGCTTAACTGTTTTTTCTATGTCATATTTGCGTTGTATGCGGCGCGAAAGGTGCTGAAACGGCAGCGGTCTGCCGCTGCTGTCAATTGCTATCACCTCGCCTTCAACTATGCATTTTTCTGGCTTCAGCTGGTTTCTGGACCATTTTACAATATCTGGAAACTGCTTTGTAACTTCTTCAAGCCTTCTGGAAAATATTTTTATTTTTTCCTCATCCTTGTGAAGAGATATTCTGAAGCCATCGTATTTCCATTCAAGGGCAGGTCTGTCAAATTCGGAGATAGCTGTTTTCAGGTCAGGTGCGCGCTCTGCGAGCATTACGCGCACGGGAAAGCCTATCTTTATTCTCACGCTGTGCAGATTATTTTTCTTTGCCATCAAAGCAACCTGACCATAATCGCCTGTGAAATCGTATGCCTTTTCAACATCCTTTTTATCTTTTTCAAATGCCTTTGCTATTGCATCGCGGACAATGCCTGCTGCAACGCCTATGCGCATATCACCAAGCACGATCCTGACCAAATACCTGGCTTCCTTTCCAGAAGCATGCGCAAGCAGCTCGGCAACAAGCGCCATTTTTTTATCCTGGGAGCCGGACCCTGATAGTTCAGGAAGCTTTCTCAAATTTTCAAAAACATGACTAATTGTAAGCTCTTTTTTAACAAGAGTTCTCTGCCTGCCTTTTTTAATCAATTCTTCTACAGACAACCCCAGGTCGCCGGTGTCCTTATATTTCTTAACAACTTCTTTTTCGCTTGTTCCGGATGATCTGGACACCACCTTAATCATCATTTTCTTGGCAATGCCCAGATCCTCCTCGCCTGCAGGGAAAATCACGCCCATAGAAAGAAGCACAACTTCAGGCAGCTGCTCAAGGCTGCATTTTTTGTAAAAATCAGCGAGAATGTCCCTTTTTTCAAGCTTCTTTGACGTTGATTCAAGCTTTTCGTATAGTTCAGCAAGCTCAAGGAATTTCATAAAATAAATAATCACTGGAAGATATAAATATAATAGCCTAGGAATGTTATTATGAAACTGACTGTTCCTCCACTTGATATGGAGTATGACAAAGATTTTTTTCTTTTTCTTAGTGGAAAGAAGCTGCAGCCTGACATAAGGCTGCTTTGCCAGATGGCTGAAGTGATATATGACAAAAATTTCCTGGGCATTGCCAGCCCTGAAATGAAGCTCTATTACATGTACAGGGGGGTTTGCAGGAAAGAAGATGCTGCCCTATTTTCAGAAAATAACATAAGATACGATGTTACCATTATACCTGCCCTTCTGCTTGGCATGGAGCCAAACAAGACAGCAGGCCACTATCATCCAAAAGCAAACGGGCTCGAATACTCTGAAATCTACGAAGTAGTTGCAGGCGAAGCCCACTACCTGCTCCAGAAATCTGAGGATGCTATAAGTGATTTTGTGCTGGTGAAGGCAAAGGCGGGCGACATAGTTATAATTCCTCCGGGCTACGGACATGTCACAGTTAATCCCGGGCCAAAAACGCTGGTGATGGCAAATCTCATGCGCATGTCAGTTTCTTCCATGTATGAACCAATAAAGAAAAAGAAGGGCTGTGCTTATTTTGAGCTTCAGGATGGCAGGCTTATAAAAAATGAATGCTACGAAAGTCCACCTGAGCCCAGAATCCTTAGCGCCAGAAAAATAAAAGGCATCAATGAAAATATTTACAAGGCTTTTATAGAAAGCCCTAACTTTTTTGAATTCCTGAAAAAACCAGAGCTGACAGACGACAGCTCGGTGAGACCGCAATAATAAGAGATTCCATAAGTTAGTAAACTTGAGGGTTTTTAAAAACCCTTATACACCATCTCGCAAACAATTGAATAGACTTTGTCAGAAAGCTTTTTTCTGCTTTCCCCTCAATATTTTAGGGGGAAAGAGAAAAAACCGCATGGGATAAATAGCAAAATCAATAAAAGTTTACTTATCATTGAGCTTTGCAATAATACCGATTTCTTTTTAAATGATTACGCACAAAGAAATAGCTTTATGGAGAGCGCTTTTTCAACCATTAAAAACTATAAACTTGTCAGCACCAATGATAACATAGCTGTTGCAATGGGCGGAGGCAGAAAAAGTGCAGCACTGCTTTATGTTCTCAAAAAATATGCGGAAATAAAAAGGGTAAAATGCAGGATTTTCGGTGTGCATGTTAACCTGGGGCTTGACTTTTCAAAAAAAGCTGAAAAAGCTGTCGAGAGTCAGTGCAAAAAGTTGCTCACAGAACTTAAAATTATCAGGCTTTCGGACATGGGCATAGATATATGCAAACTATCCAAGAATAAAAATATGTCAGTATGCAGCTGCTGCGATGTTGTAAAAAGATATATAATAAACAAAACTGCAAGAGAAAACGGGGCAAACAAGATTGCAACAGGGCATACAGCAGAAGACTTTATAGTGCTTTTTTTCAAGGACATGCTAAACAAGAAATATGGCATGCTCGAAAGGCTTAAGCCCAGACTTCCGTCAGAGCACCCGAAAATGCTTCAAAAGATTAGGCCTTTTTTTAATACCATGGATAATGAAATAGCCTCCGTAGAGCTTGATATGCCTTACGTGAAGGATGACATCTGCATATACAGGCTTGACAAGAGAAAGGGATTCGAATGGTACAAAACAATAGAGCTAATCGAACAGAGGCATAAAAATTTCAAATCGCAGATTATAGACTCGCTTCTAAACATGAGCGCCAGAAGCGAGCTGAAAAATACATGCAAGAAATGCGGTGAGGCCTCGGTGGAGGCTGTATGCAGTTTTTGCAGGCTTACAGGCGATGTAAAATGACCACGAAAGTAATTTCAGTCGGAGGTTCGCTCATAGCGCCAAAATTTATCTGCACGCACTTTTTGCGCGACTTCAGGAACGTCGTGAATCGCCACAAAGACAAAAAATTCATAATCGTATGCGGCGGTGGATATACTGCAAGAACCTATCAGCGCGCTGCTGGTGCATTTGCTGCCAGAAATGAAGACAAAGACTGGCTTGGCATATTCGCAACATACCTTAATGCAAAGCTCATGGCATCTGCTCTTGGAGCTGGCAAAATTCTCACAAGTCCCATGGAAAAAATTCCGCAGAAGAGAGTTGTAGTCGCATCTGGCTGGAAGCCGGGACGGTCAACAGACTACGATGCTGTTATTCTTGCCAAGCGCGCAAATGCCAGAGGCGTTATCAATATGACAAACGTGCCTTACGTTTATGACAAAGACCCCAAGAAATTCCGTGGTGCAAAGCCACTTAAAGAAATTTCGTGGAAGGATTACAGAAAAATCTGCGGCAATGAATGGAAACCGGGAGCAAACCTGCCCTTTGACCCCATAGCAAGCCGTCTGGCGCAGGAAGCTGGAATAAAGGTCGTTATACTCAAAGGTATAACCAACCTTAAAAAATGCCTTGAGGCTGGGAGTTTCGAAGGGACTATCATTAAATAAATATCCGTTTGAATAAAGCAGGAGGTGTATGCTATGTTGTCAAAAATGCCGATAGACCTTTCAAAAACAAGCAGAGATGACGTGGACAAGGAAATTCTCAGGATGGGAATGATAGCTGAACTGGATGCAGTAAGCCTGTACGAGCAGATGGCTGCGACGACAAAAAACAAGAACCTTAAAAAGATTCTTCTCGATGTCGCAAAAGAAGAGAAAACCCATGTTGGAGAATTCCAGGCTCTGCTGTTAAAGCTGGACAAAGAACAGGTTAAAGAACTGGAAGCAGGTAAGAAAGAAGTAGAAGAAAAGACGAAATAGAAATATGCAAGAGCAGGAGGCTAAAAGAAGTCATCTAACATTCCTGTGCTCCAGTAAATAAGTTACCAACGCATCACGATTGCATGTTGCCAGAGCGCATCGTTTGTCACCTGCGCCATAATAAACAAACAGCTCGTTATCCAGTTCAACAGCTCCGGCAGCAAGCACCACGTTATTCACATCACCTTTCATCTCGTAATCTGTTGCAGGTGCCAGAATAGGATAAGGCGAGCGTGCAATTACTTTCTGCGGATCATCGTGGTCCAGCAGTGCTGCACCAGTACTGTAAACCCTGTTGTTATCAACACCGTGATAAATCAACAGCCAACCTTGCTCGGTTTTTATAGGCGGAGGTCCTGCACCAATTTTCATCGATTCCCATTCAAACTGCCTTTGCAGAACAGTGTGCCTGCCTATATCCATAAGATACTCTTTCCAAAATGCAGCATCGTGCCCTGCTTTCAGATTCTCCAGGTCTTTGTAGTAAACAATCTGTATATCCGGCTCTACTCTGTGCAATACTGCAACCTTTCCATTAATATCTTCTGGAAAAACTACAACATCCTTGTCTTTATCAGGAAACATCGGTCCATGCTTTCTGACACTGGAAAAATCTTTTGTAGAGGCAAGCCCTGGAACATACGACCTGACATGCCTGTTTCCATCAGCATTTGAAACAGCTGTGTAAGTGATATAATATTCATCTTCCAGTTTTGTAATCCTCGGGTCTTCACAGCCCTGGTTTTCATAAGAATGTTCGGACTGTATGAATGTCGTGCATGATAGCGTAAAATTTCTGCCATCAGTACTTTGCGCACATCCTATACTGGAAATATAAGATTCGTAAGCATCGCGTGTTATAACCCTTGGAAACAGTAAAACATAGCCGTCATATTTCGAGGCTCCACTGTTAAATATGGCACTGATGTTGTCATCCGGGCTCAAGACCAAGCCTCGTCGCACAAGTTCCATTATTATATATTAACCAGAAAATTAATATATATAAGATTTAAGCCTGCGTGCCAGATAGAAATAACATAAATATAATAAACATGGTAAAGAAAAAGGAGGTTATTGTAATGGGTTGCTGTTGCTGTGGTAGCACCACTAAAAAGAAAACTAAAAAGAAATAAGTAGTTCTCTTTTTTTCGATTTTGAGGTGTTTTTATGGCCAAGGTTATTGTATACTCTACGCCTACGTGCCCTTACTGCTATATGGTAAAGGATTACCTGAAAGAAAAGGGTGTCAGCTTTGAAGAAATAGACGTATCAAGGGACAGGGAAGCTGCAAAGCATATGATAAAAAAGTCAGGGCAGATGAGCGTTCCGCAGATTGAGATAAACGGAAAAATAATCGTAGGCTTCAACAAAGCAGCAATGGAAAAAGAGCTGAATAAGAAATAGTTTTTTAGTTCTGAAAATAAATTTAATAACCTATTGAGCAGATAGTAAAGGATGAAAAGGCTTCTCAACTGCATCAGGGAGCTTAGAAAAACTGAAGTTAAAAATGTAATAGATTGCAGGATAAGTGATTTTGAAGAGCTTGGAAAACGGGATGGGAATGAAATTTTCAAGGAGCTTTGCTTCTGCATCCTTACTGCCAATTTTGACGCAGAAAAAAGCATGAGAATACAGCATGAAATTGGCGACGGGTTTATAGCGCTTGATGAAGAAAAACTGGCAGAAAGATTAAAAGAGCTTGGCCATCGCTTTCCAAATGCAAGGGCAAACTATATTGTAGAGGCACGGAAGCATAGAAAGAACCTGAAAAAAATATTAGGCGAGCTTAGAGGAGAAGAGCTGCGCAAATGGCTTGTAAAAAACGTAAAAGGCATGTGGTATAAAGAGGTTAGCCATTTCCTCAGAAACATAGGCTACAGGGATTATGCGATACTGGATTTTCATGTCCTTGATATTCTTTCTGAACTAGGCCTGATTAAAAGGCCAAAAACACTTAACAAAGAAAGCTACCTTGAAATAGAAAAAGTCCTGAGGAAACTGGCCAAAAGGCTTGATATGAGCCTTGCTGAGCTGGATTTGTACCTCTGGTTTGCAGAAACCAATAAAATATGCAAATGAGAGTTTTGAAAAATCCTTATCCACTGTCTCGCAAACAACCGAATAGACTTTGTCAGAAGGTTTTTTCTCTTTCCCCCCTACTGTCGAGGGGAAAGCAGAAAAAAACCGCATGTTGGTATGCCAGTGAGCAAAGCCCCACTACGCATACCAAAGACAAAATAAGTTCAAATATTAATGTCTTTGAGTATAAACAAAAATCATGAACTTCATGCAGATTCTTGACTATTACAAAAGGCCGGAGATAACCACGCAGCTTGTTGAAAATGCAAGGAACAGGGAGGTTGCAGGAGCCCTCCGGGCCGGAGGCTTTGGGCAGAGGCCAAACATCCTGCAGTTTCACTCTGATGTAATTCATATGGTACAGTCTGGCGTAGTGTCATTTCACTATTCTGTAGAGCGCTGGCCACAGCCTATGTCATTGGGCATGAAAAACTATCAGACCCAGAGAATGGGCTGGGACTTTGTACTGGACATAGACAGCAAGCTGGGAATCGAAGAAGCAAAAATAGCTGCGCTGCTCGTATGCAGATTTCTGGAGGGCTATGGCATAAAGAATTACGGTATAAAATTTTCCGGTTCGCGCGGATTCCACATCGCACTTCCATGGATAATGTTTCCAAAAGAGCTCGACTATCAGCCACTTAGCCAGAGATATCCGGAAGCATCGCAGGTCATAGCCGGATTCATAAGGGAAAAAATAAGGGATCCTTTGACGGAAGAGCTTATGAAAATAGGTGTAAAGGGAGCTGGAGAAACTGACCCATTTTATTTTATCGAGCTCGAGAAAAACTGGAGCATCAGGCACATGTTCCGTGCGCCGTACTCGCTCAATGAAAAGTCGTGGCTTGTATCTGTACCGATAACAAAAGATATGCTTAAAAATTTCTCAGCTGAATGCGCAAAGCCAGAGAATGTAAAAACCGATGTCAGCTTCTTTAAGGGAGATGAGAACGAGGCACAGCAGCTTCTTATAGACGCCATAGACTGGGCCGCGCTTCAAAAAAAAGACGAGCCTGGGCCAAAGAGAAGCTATGTGAATATGCAGCGCATACCAGAATCAGCATTCCCTCCCTGCATAAAGACGATACTGATGGGACTTGAAGACGGGAGAAAGCGCGGGTTGTTTGTTCTCCTGAACTTTCTGAAAACAGTTAACTGGAAGCAGGAAGAAATAGAAGAAAGAATAAGAAGGTGGAACAAGCTTAACAAAGAGCCGCTGCCTGAAAGCATAATAAACGGGCAGCTGAGGTATCACGAGAACAAGGAACCTGTGCCGCCTGCAAACTGCAGTGTTGAAAGGTACTATAAGGACATAGGAATATGCATGCCTGATGCTACATGCAAAACCATAAAGAATACGGCAGGTTATGCCCTTAAAAAGGCTGGTTCCCTGAGGGGAAAAATCGAATACAAATGCTCTGTATGCAGCAGAGGGTTTAAAAACATGAAAAGCCTTTCAATGCACCAGTCAAGGTCGCATGGAATTATTCAATAGAGGACTTTGAAAAACCCCTGTTTCTCAAATCACATACGGTTTCATTAAGATAAAGTTCATAACTTTATCTTATGCATCATGCTCAAAGACCGAAGGTCTTTGGCACACCGCAGAAGCTTTGCTTCTGCGAGTGAATTCCTCAGAAAATTCATTCCAAAGGAATTTGCTTGAAATCGGTTTTTCTGCTTTCCCCTCAATTTTTAGGGGGAAAGAGAAAAAACGTTCTATCGAAACAATTGTCTGCGAGCCAACCGTTTTTCAAAACTCTCAATAGGCTTTTATTTCTTGTAGCTTCTAGTTTATCATGCTTACGTTTGAAAAAATAAGGGACATGGAAAGGATGGAGAAAAACAGCAAGAATCTCCAGAAGCTGCCTGAAAATTTTCTTAAGGATGTGAAAGAATACCTTGAAATTAAAAGAGGGCTTGACATACTTGAGGTGGAGAGCGCAAGAAATACTGTGAAAAGGCTCTTTGAGCTGAGGGAGCAGAAACTGGTTAATCTGGCGCTCTATTCAGCAAGAACCAACATGCCGGTAGAAAACCTGACAGAAAGGGAAATGGAGCTTTTCAGCAGAATAACTGACAGCATAAAATCATTCAGAGTTGATTTTGATGAACCTTATAGCGTAGCAGAAAAACCTGCTGAGAAAGAAAGAAGATTCAGGGTAATGAAACATCTTCCTGAGTTCATTGGCCCTGACATGAAAACATACACCCTGAATAAAGGCGATGTGACTGTGCTTCCGGACGAGCTCGCAGAGCTGCTTGCCAAAAATGGCATCGTAGAAAGGGTTTAAAGCTTTATGCTCACTATAAAAACTATAACGCGCTATAAAACTATATTTGTGGTCTTATGATAATACCTAAAAAACAAAACAGGTTCTGCCCTAAATGCAAAAAATACACCGTGCACACAGCCGAGGAGGCCAAAAGAAGACCCAGAAGAAAGGCTACAAAAAGCCAGAGAAGGTTTATGAGGAAGCTTAAGGGATACGGCTCGTTCCCCAAGGAAAATCCGAAAGGAAGGGAAAAGCCCACCAGAAAAATGGACCTGAGATATAAATGTTCTGTATGCGGAAAAAAGCACACAATAGGCGACGGATTCCGCGTAAAGAAAACAGAATTTAAAAAGTGAATGCCATGCTTGATTTTCTTGTATCTTGGGTGATGGTATTTCATCCTGTGGTTGCTATCTTTATTCTTGCTGTCATAGTGCTTTTCATAATAAACCTGTGCTACAAATACCTTATGAACCAGAATGAAGTCAAAAAAATAAAAGACAGGTCAAAGGAGATGAACAAAGAGTGGAAAAAATACCAGAAAGAAGGTAACACGGAAAAAGCAAAGGCTATCATGTCAGAAATGATGGCAGAAAACAACAAAATGATGATGATGACATTTAAGCCCATGCTTGTATCAATGATACTCGTAATACTCATCCTGCCTGGCCTTGCGGGAATATATGGAAATGTTGAAGTGCAGCTCAAGGACGGCTCCGGAACCCTGGAGAACAAAGGGCAGTCATATGAAATAACCGGAAATGGAGAAAGCATTTCAATAGCCGGAAGTGAAAGCATAGAATGCAAACTGCCGTGCAGGGAAAAAATAGGCGACAGCCTCTGGAATGTCAGAAGCAATGGGAAAAACATCATGTTCGAGCGTGTCGTTGCGCTGCTGCCTGTGCCCCTTCCGCTGTTTGGCGATGACCTTGGCTGGCTTGGATGGTATTTTATATGCTCAATACCGCTAATGTTATTAATAAAGAAGATTTTGAAAGTAAACATATAAGGGTATGAACAATGGGCTGGCTCATAAAAAGCGAAGAAATATCCAACCCTGATTATGGGCATTATCCAGGAGCAAGGCCTATCGAGGAATTGCTAAACAACGGCTTGGTAATTCTAGACAAGTGGCGCGGCCCGACAAGCCATGATGCAACAGCAATGGTAAAGCAAATTCTTGGTGTGAAGCGTGCTGGACATACCGGGACTCTAGTGTGAAAACAGAGAAATCCCGCTGTTTCCGGCGTCCTGCCAATTCTTCTGGGAAATGCGTGCAAACTCACGCCTGCCCTGCAGGGGCTGGATAAAGAGTACGTTGGAATAATGCACCTTCATAAAGACGTTGATATGGAAAAATTGAAAAAAGCGATTGAAAGGTTTACAGGCGAAATAAAACAAAAGCCTCCGCTGCGCTCTGCTGTTGCCAGAAAAGAGCGCAAAAGAGAAGTATACGAATTTCAAATTCTTGACAAGGAAGGCAAAGATGTGTGTTTCAGGGTTAAATGCCAGGCAGGCACGTACATAAGAAAGCTCGTAAATGACATAGGCCTTGAGCTTGAAGGCGCTCACATGAGTGAATTGCGCAGGACTGCTGTCGGAACTATTACTGAAAATAGTGCAAACAGAATACAGGAACTTAAGGATGCTTTTGTTTTCTGGAAAACAGGCGATGAGCGTATTAGGGAAATTGTGCTGCCTGCTGAAAGGGCTGTGGAAGGCATAAAGAAAATAGCAATAAAGGATTCTGCCATACATGCTGTCTGCAACGGAGCGCCGCTTTACACAACAGGCATCCTTCGCGTGGAGGAGCACATAATGCCCGGAAAGCTGGTAGCTGTCCTGTCGCTGAAGGGTGAAATAGTGGCGCTTGCAAAGGCGCAGATGGACAGCATACAGATGATAAAAAGAAGGGGCATAGCAGCTCAAACAGACAGGGTTATAATGAATAAAGGCGTGTATCCAAAATGATGTTGCACTGGCGTTCCCCTTGAACAGATGCCATTAATATTATAATGTTAGCAGTTCTTTGTATAGGCTTTTCTTATCTCGTCTATGCTCAGCGCCTTGTTCCAGATAGCTACGTCGTCTATGGAACCGTTGAAAACAACACCAGCATTATCTTTTAGTTTTCCAATTCTTGTAAGTGCACCAGAATCACGAATTCCTTGTGAACTATGGCTATCACTATCTACCTGAATACCATCAAGATAAAGCCTTGTATAAGAACTATCAAAAACAGCTGTTACATGATACCATGTATTGAGATTTATAGAATTTGTTGCACTTTGTGAAATAAACGTAGTAGTGCCATCAGCAAGATAACCCTGAAATGCAACGTATTTATTATTAAAAGAAAACGCTATGTTCCATGAACCTGTACTGTAATCATAACTCGGACAATCATTATACCTACATCTACCTACAATAATTTCATCGTGGACTGTACCATTAGTATCACCCAATACTTTTATCCATGCTGATACAGTCATATTTTTTCCTGTAGTATTAAGAGAAGATGAATATGGTATTTGTATATAGTCATTAATCCCGTCAAAGGCACACGCCTGTCCAAACTTTCCAGCTGCGCTGCAGTTTATTCCGCCATAATACACACCATTGTTGCCGAAGCCTGAATAATCCCTTGCAGAATCGTTGTCCAGCATCCAGTAACCGACAAGGCTGACTGGCAACAGCCTGTCAATAGTACAATGCTTCAGCGATAGCTGCACTTGGGCAGACGGGCTTGTTACTTTTATTGCGTCTCCGGAAACGCCTTTTGCAAGCTGCAGCTCTCCTGCCTTGCTCTCTCCTACAATGGGGTTGTTCGTGACAGCTATGCTCTCTCCGTCAACATAAATGCTGAAATTGTACAGCGAGCCAGAGCCGCAGTTGCGCACATACACTTTGTCAAATGACACGCCATCGAGCTGCATGCACGATGACATGGCACCAAGCTGGTGTGCAATCTGCTTTCCTGTAGTCTCAGTCGTGGTCTGGAACATGCCAGACAGGAATGTAAAGGAAAAGCCTACGATGGCGATGGTAATCATCAAAAGAAGGACAATTGCTATTACTGGCGTGATACCCTTTGAATAGTCTTTCATATTAATACCTATATTTTAAATAGAAACCTTGGTATATTAAGTTTATGTTTGGTGTATGATGTCGCTATCTCCGCAGGCTACAACCTGAACTTGAAAAGTTCAGGTGTACAAACAAACCCCCTGGGTTTGTTTCGTAAAGCCTGCAGTTGTTAGGCTTTGCCAAATATATGGAAATCGAAACGAACCGACGAAAGCCGATTGACGAGCGTCCGATTGACGCATCATTGTTTGACGAGCTTCGCTCATCTGTCTGTTTTTTCGTCAATTACTCTGATTTTCAATGTTTCTCTGCGCACCGATTATAATTTAAATATGTGGGCTGATTTTAATCTATGGCACTTAAAAAAGAGCTGTTAGATATCCTTGCATGCCCAAAGTGCAAAGGAGATGTAGATTATAACAGAAAGTCAAACAAACTCATCTGCCATAAATGCAGGCTCAGGTACAAAATACTCGAAGGCGATATCCCTGATATGCTTATAGATGATGCAGAAAAATTCTGAGCTGGGATGGCGGAGCTTGGTCAAACCTTTTCTTTTTGAAACGAATTGACAACCGAAGGTTGTCGGTTTGGACGGAAAAGGGGCTGAAAGCCAATACGGCATGGCTATACGCGCTAGCCTGGAAAGCTAGTATCCCGTGAGCCGACTCAGCAAAGCTGAGTCAGTCGGATGGATGCGCAGGTTCAAACGGCCTTTTAGAAAAACGCCGGCGAAAAATCACAGGCTAAAGCCTGTGTCGCCTTCGGCACTAAGGCCTGAAATTCCTGCTCCCAGCGCTATTATATTAAATATGTCAATAAAGACAAATGATAAAATGATAATGAAAAAAGAGGATAGGATTAGGCATGAAAATAGTCCAAGATGTATAGCTTATGAGTATCCTATGGACGACAAAGACATAAACGTTGCTTTTATTGAGATTAATGGGAGGTATCCTGATAATGGGTGGGGTTACAAACGAAGTGGTTAAAGAATTGGTTTTTGTTGTTGAAGGCAATGGAAAAATAACCATCGGTAAAGTGGAGCACAAGCTGGAAAAGCAAGGAGCTGTGCTAATTTTTCCAAAACAGAAATATTTTTTCGAAGGCAAACTTAAACTCATTGTTTCATGCAGCCCTGCTTGGTATCCAGAGCAGCACAAAAATATTGGAAATTCTTTCTGAATTTCCACATGCAGAATTGCAGAACAATTCTGATATATTGAGAGGTTCTGATGCAGGTTCAAATCCTGCTCCCAGCGCTATTTGGTATTCGTGTATTTTCGTTAGAAAACTTTTTTTCTTTTGGAAACCTAGTTTTCTTTCTTTTTAAGAAAGAAAAATCGGTCCTGCTCCCAGCGCTCAATTCATATATTCAGCAGGTCCGGAAAGAAAAAGCTATTTCTTTTTCCAACCTGACAGTCATATGCCAACTGGAAAGAACCTGTCATGGTTTAAATAATTTACGCCCGATAGTTTGTTGAAGGTGATTTGATGGCTCTAAGACCAGGACGATGTTACAGAAAGGTTCACAGGCCTTATACAAGGCAGTCTAGCAGAAGGCCTAGAAAAGGCTACATAAAAGGTGTGCCAAAACCAAAAATCTCGTCATTTGAAATGGGGAAGAAAGGCGACTATGATAAAGTCCTCTACCTGATTTCAAAGCGTAATGTTCAGATAAGGCACAATGCGCTCGAATCCTCGAGAATCGGTGTTGTGCAAACTATGGAAAAAAATATAGGAAAAGGTGCCACATTTTTCTTCAAAATAAGGGTTTATCCGCATCATGTGCTCCGTGAAAATGCGCTTGCCACCGGAGCAGGCGCAGACCGCTACCAGCAGGGCATGAAGCAGAGTTTTGGAAAACCAATATCAACTGCTGCACAGGTAAGCGCAGGACAGAAGCTCATGGAAGTTAGGGTAAATGAAGCGAATGTGAAACTTGCCAAGAAAGCTCTTAAGCAGGCAAACTACAAGCTGCCAACACCATGCTCTATTACGATAGAAGACATGAAGAAACAATAGAATTGTATCAAACGATTAATGAAATTACATAATCAGTAATATTTTTTAATATTGGAATATTTCCTACGATATAATATCCTACAATTGTTTCAACGGTTATTGTTGCTGGTATTCCAACTATTTTCCCTAATTTTCCAAATCTGAAAAGTTTAATATACAAGAAAGATAGTAATTGTTTTCTAAACTTTGGTATGAAAAATTTTATCAAATCAATTAAAATCTCCATTATTTTTGTCCTGAAAAAAGATTTCAAACCAATTACTATAACTATAAAAAAAACATCAAACGTGACCATAATTAATAAGTACTGAAATATCCTTTTAAACCAGCGCAATCCCAGCATAGCTGACAAATGAGCTGCTTTTCTGAACTTCATAGCTGGTTTTATAGTTGATAAGCCTGCCTCAAAAGAAAAAGCTATTCGTACTTCTTCCTAAACTTGTGCTCTTCGGCCAACTCTTTGAGCAAACTGATTCTTTCTTTGATTATCTTTTCTGATGTTGTTATGACGTTTTTCCTTACCATTTATTTCACCGTCTTTTCAAGCCAGTTTGTAATCTGACTTATGTTCATTTCTCCCTGTGATATCTTATGCAGCTTAACCCATATATCCTTATCTGTCGCCTTCACTTTCCTTCCATTCAGCCTTAAGAACGTTTCTGCCGAGATAAGGCCGGTTCTTTTGTTTCCGTCCACAAACGGATGCTTCGCAACGATTCCAAACAGCAAAATCGCTGTTTTCCTCGTCAATCCTTCTGTAGTTTTCATTTGGGAGACTACGAAATCCAGATTTCCATAGTTTATGATTCCAGTGTATCCGCCTGACTTTTCTATTATTTCGTTGTGAATCTTTACAATCTCTTCCGTTTCTAAATATGTTGTATCCATAGGAATAATTGTCCAGAAGAAATATATAAACCCGGCAGGCTTTCAGACTCTTCGTCGCTTCGCTCCTTCAGGTCATATAACACAGTAACACAGGCTATATGTGAATTTGTTTGGCTCGCATTTTTCTCAAAGCTACAGATACGACGACTTTGATTTTTTCGCCATTCAGCATCGTTGCACTAAACCAGCGCAATCCCTGCATAGCTGACAAATGAGCTGTCCGGATGAACGTCGTGGCTGGTTTTATAGCTGATAAGCCTGCCACGTTTGGCTCCAAGCTTCTTGGCAATCAGAAGCAGCAGTGTTATAGGAACATAGCCGCATACTGTGTAGCCATTCGTTTCAACCATATCGTAGAATCCACGGGCATCGAGCCTGCATATTTTTTCTATCATTTCAGCGTCTCTGGCTTTTACCCATCTCAGCTGTTCTTCTCTTGAGCCTGCAAAAGGCGTATAGCCGTAGTTTGGCCCGAAGTGCATGAAATCGCTGCTGGCAATAAAAAAGGAATCGGCACTGGCAATAACATCTGACAGCTCCCTGAGCTCATCAAAATTCAGGCGGGCAAGCGATAGGGCAACTATTTTGAAATCTTTATAGAGCATCTGGAGAAATGGCAGCTGGACTTCCAGCGAGTGTTCGTACCTGTGGCTTGCTTCATCCACTTCTATTGATGCACTTAACTGCTCAACCATTTTCCTGTTTGTCTGCACAACACCAAGTGGTGTGCGCCAATCTATGCAGCTCATTGCCACTGCTGAGCCATAGCCCGTGTGATTAGGACCAAGCAGAATAAAATTTTTCTTCTCGGTTTTTGCTGCAGCAAAAACTGCGCCTGCAACGCTGCCTGAAAAAATATAACCAGCATGAGGCACAACTATGCCTTTTGCTTCATACTGCTCATCGCTTCTCAGGAAACCTGAAACCATCTTCTTAAGCTCTTTCTGATTTCCAGGGTAGAAGCCATAAGCAACAGGCTGGTGCATAACTATTGAATTGGAAGAAAATTATATATAAATGAAAGTTTTGAAAAACCTTCATCTCTATTACAATTAAAGGGCTATATTGTTAGAAGTTTTTTTCTCTTTCCCCCCTAAATGTCGAGGGGAAAGCAGAAAAAACATATGAAATATAAAACATTGGAAAAGCAGGGGGTTTTCAAAGTCCTCATTCTTCTTCTGGCTTTGTTTTGTCGTCAACAAAGCCAAAATCCTCAAGCGTTGCATTGAATTCCTTTTCTTTCAGCCTGCACACTTTTTTTGCAAGCAGGTAGTAGATAAGCGACAGCGATTTCTTGCCTTTGTTGTTGCATGGTATTATCAAATCCAGAAATGATGTTAAATTGAACGTATCGGCAAGACCCACTATCGGGATTCTCATGTGTATTGCTTCCTTAAGCGCCTGCCTGTCGCTTGCAGGGTCTGTAACCACAAGCACATCAGGCTCGAAGAATTTTTCATATGTCGGGTTTGTAAGCGAGCCCGGCATGAACCGTCCTATAATATACCTGAATCCTGTTGTTTCAGCGAACTTCTGAACAGCCTCATGACCGCTTTCTTTTCTGGAAACCACCAGCGCACGTTCAGCTGTACCCAGGAAACCTGCAGCCATCCTTATTCTTTTATCCAGCACTGAAATATTCAGCACAGCAAGCCCATTTGGCCTGACTTTATAGATAAACTTTTCCATATCTTTTGTCTTTGAAATCATTCCTATATGCGAGCCTGAAGAAAGGTATTTCTCTCTCTCTATAAGCAGTTCTTCCTTTGTCATAAGTTCGCCTCAAGGAGACTATCAGTTTTAACTGATATGAACATAGTCTTACCAACGATGTTTCTATCCAGCTTAACAGGAGTCAAGTGCCTGTAAACGCACTTCTGCGTTCCGATGCCGTTGTGGATTTGTGTTCTGTGAACCATGATCTTCAACCTATGGAAAGCCGTCTATTTCAATAGATGGTAGTTTACCTTCTCACCGTTATCGGCAGTACGTCCTTTTCAAACTCAAGCTTGGCTATTTCTATCGGGTCATAGAGTTTGGTTTTGACCAAAACCGGCGCTCCCATTGATATCTGAAGAGCCCTTGCGCTTATTATCCTTGTTTTTTCAAATCTAGTGAGTTCTTCTGGGTCCACTATAACCATCTCCGGACAGTGAAAAGTGCTTTCATTAGGAAATCCTGAAAGGATTTCTTATGTATCAGAATTGTTCTGCAATTCTGTACATGGAAATTACTTCGGAATTTCCAATGCATGGAAAAAGCTGTATTTTTTCCAATGTAACGTGGTTAAAATAATCCTTAAACTTTAAAAAGCTGAAAACAACGCGGTCAGCCTATGTACTTTACCTGGTCGTCTTTCTGAACCGTATCCAGCATTTTTTTATGTATATCTTCTGTCTGCTTTATTTTGGATTCCATCTTCTTAATGGTATTCTCAAGCTTCCTGATGTCAATCTTGACTCCAAGCACTTTTTTAAGGGATTCAAGAACTTTTTCAGCTGCCTTCGGGTCTGTGAGCAGAGGCAGGCCAACTGTTTCTCCCATAAGACAGAGCCCATGCATACCGTGAAGCTTGGCCATTCCGATAAGAAGTCCTGAGGCGCCAACGATCGTTCCTACGCTATGCTCAACACCAAAATCTATGTTATATTTCTTATATTTTTTAAGCAGCCTGCTGTCATTGACAGCGCCTATTACCTTTGGGTTCTGAACCTCTTTTCCTTCTGCAAAACCTCCGATGGTAATTATTTCCCTGACACCAAGCTGTTTTGCAAAATTCAGTATTTTTTCGCATACAATATAATGGCCCCATCTGAGCAACAGCATCTTCGTGCAAAACAACCAGCGGCAGAAAATATGGGGAATAGAGCTCTGCAAATTTTTCCATCTTCAGCTCATTAACAAGGTAACCGGCTGCAACTCTTCCTACGTTTCCTATGCCAGGCAATCCTTCAATCAGAACAGGCTTTTTCAGCCGCACTTTCTTGATAACTTTTATATGAGTTTCCATATCACAAACCCTTTGTCGCTCTTCTGTATTTGCCGTATTTGTCAGCCAATGAAAATTTAGGCGGATGGGGGTTTTCTGTCCCTGTGCAACACATTTCTCTCAGGGAATATTTCCTGCATACAGGGCATTTTCTAAGCATCTTTTATCACTGCCTCAACACCAATGTCCTTTGCAATGGAAAGCACCTTTTCCTTCTTCTCCTCAAATTCCCTGCTGGCTTTCTTGGATTTAGTCGTGTACCTTATTCTATACTTCGGGGCTGATATATAACTTACTTCAAGCCCCATTGAATTTAATTTGTCCATCATTTCTTTTATAACTTTTATTCCGTCTGGTTTATATGTTTTTACGCTGATGTCTGCAAAATACCTGAACTCCTTTGTTTCTATATTCTTTTTGGCAATCTCGGTTATTGCAACAGCCCATTTCTTGGGTATGCCCCGCTCCTCCAGAATGCCGGGCTTTTCCATTGCCACCCTGAATGCATCGTAAAGGCTGCCAAATTTATCCACAAGATAATAGCCGACTTCTTCGTATGCCTTTTCCTTGTTTTGCTTAAGCTCTGCTGCCACGAGTTCAAACATTTTTTCCGCCCTCAGGTCAAGCTTGTACTCTTTCATCTTCTCTTTCTTCTGCTGCTCAGTAAGCCGCTTGAGCGAAAGGCTTATATGCCCTTTTTTTTCATCTGTCCTTAATACTTTTGCAACCATCAGCTGATCCTGCTTAACATGATTCCTTATGTCCCGTATCCAGCCGCTCACAATTTCTGATATATGTATCATGCCCTCTTTATCGTACTCCGCAAGCTGGGCAAAGGCAGAATTAGGGTTTATTCGCACTATCTTACAAATAACCAACTCACCCTCGGAAGGGAAGCCTTTTTTCTTGGGCATGATTTCACCTGTTCTGGTCAACTACCTGTATAATTTTCGCTTTTACTGCGCACCTGCCTCCTGTAGGCTCGGCAAGAACATTTCCGCATACAAGGCATTTGATCATAGCTGCAGACTTGCTAAATAGTATCTGCTCATTATTGCATTTTGCGCATTTCACCTTCAAAAATTTGCTTTCAATGGTTTCCATGCTACTCACCGTTGTTTTTAGGGATGACAAAGTTAAAAACATATGAACTGGAATATGAAGTCTGGAACAACCGAGGACTTTGAAAAACTCTTTATCACATTAAGATAAAGTATAAAAATCTACCAGATACTTTATCTTATGCATCATTTCAGAAATCCTTTGGATTTCTGATATACGAAATTCAGTGTGAATTTCGTACAAATTCCACAGAAAATTCATTTCAAAGGAATTTGCTTGAAATCAGTTTTTTCTCTTTCCCCCTAATCTCGAGGGGAAAAAGAAAAAAACGTTCTGACAGTCTCATTCAAAATGGTCTACGAGCTGATTGTTTTTCAAAACTCTCAACCGTAATTGTCTGAAAAGATTTAAATAGTTTAACGGGAAAAACTCGTTGTTCAGAGGTGATACCTATGAAGGAAAAAACAGACCAGATTCTAGAAGTCATTGAAATGGCTAGGGAAACCGGCAGGATAAGAAAGGGTATTAATGAAACGACAAAATCCGTTGAAAGAGGGGAAGCAAAACTTGTTGTTTATGCC
>JACRMX010000048.1 GCA_016219485.1 Candidatus Aenigmatarchaeota archaeon
GGCAAGGCAGATAGCCTTGGAAGGTATGAAATAAAATCCGCACGGACATACCTGCATCCTGCAGGTCTTTCTCAGACAAAGAAAATCAAAATAAAAGCTGTGGATAAATCGTCTGGGAAAGCTTCAGAAAGTGTTTTTGAAATCTATATACCAAAACTATAGCTGCCAGCCATCCTATTGGATTCCTGTCATTCGATGAATTCTGCTTTTGCATATTCTGTAGAGAGTTTGCTGGCAATTTCTCTAAAAGTTTTCAATCTATATTCTGTTATTTTGGTGCTGTCCAAGTCTTCTGCTTCTAGGCTGTCAGGGAGCCTTAAAAGCCCTTCTACCGATTTCCACATATTAAGTGTGTGAGCGCCAATTTTTTTTGGATTAAGGGAACAGAACTCGCTTTTTCCTGCAGCAGTAAGAGATAATCTAAATGCACCATAAGGGGAGCAGACAGCTTCAGAATAGTCGGGACAATCATAAGGCGGGGTGGAGGCCCATGCAGTCGTCCTAATTCCCTGTGCAATATCCAGCTGGGATGGCATTGCACAAACAAGAGATTTTTTGAATCTGATAGAATTCGATTCGGCTTTTGTAGATTTATTGCTGTCGCTGCCTGTTTCATGAGAAACACAGATGTCTTCCGTCTTTTTCGGGTGCATGTGCCATACAGTAATAGACTTCAAAACACCCCTGTTTTTCAGTAAAACGGCGTCTATATAATTCATGTCATGGTCTAGGCCAAATCCGCCTTTAGTATCCGTGAGCCCATAATCCTTTGCAAGGCTTTTTTTGAAAGATGCGTTCACACCTGTTTTTATCCATACATTGGCATCCTTCAGATAGATCCACCCTGCTTCTTCATCAGCTATAAGCGACAGTGTTTTCATGTCTTCTATCCCGTCTTTTTCAGAGCCCTTTATTCCTGTCCTTTTAGAAGCTTTTCGAACCTCAAGATGCGGTTTCCACTCTATGTCTTCAATCAAATCAATGCCCTTTTCATCTTCGCCATAAGAAAGCCCCAAGCCTGCTGAGGCAGCTGTAAGCCAGTAAAGGAATCTTCTCCTTGTTAGCGTTCTGTATCCCATATTATTTATAGATTTCAATTGATGGTTTAAAAGCGCATTTCCCTGGTTCACGCAACTGCGGATTTGGCAGCTTTGTTTATGCAAAGCCATCCTTATGCAATTGCCTCCTATAGGCTTTATAAGCCCTGAAAACACCTATTAAATATGAAAAAGTGGATTGAAGTAAACGGGAAGATGATGGATGCTGTGGAGTTTACCAGGTTTATCAGGAAAGAGACAGCTGATGAAACAGAGATTTTTGTCCGGGAGGTTATTGAAAAAGAGCATAAAAACAACCTTAGATTAAAGAAGCTGCAGCAACAAGACGCTTAACCCTTCCTTCGTGGTTAAGAATGCAGGTGTCTTATAGTTATATCTTCCATTGACCAACTGATAAACAGCAACCATAGAGCCGGCGGCCATAGTCTTCCTGTTAAAAGACAGCACTTTCTTTACACCAGCAACAGATGCCGATGCTACAATTAAAAAATCATTTTTTATGTCTTTATGCTGCTGCTTAGAAAGCCTGCCTGCTTCCTTATGATACTCCTGAGCTAAGTTGGATATCCTTTCAGATGTTCTGATTGTGCCTTTGCGTATTTTTTCATAAATCAGTTTTAGCTTTTCAGATTCTTCTTTTCTGTCTGTCCTCCTTAAAAACTCTGAAGAACTATTGATTTCCCTTTCTACGATATCGCATGACTGGACAAAGAATTTTTCTGAAATGTCTTCTAGCAGTTTTTCAATCGAGCTGTCCTCTGCAGCTCCTATATAGACGGAAGTATCAATGAGAATCATATAAAATATTGTATCACGTATTTAATAAAAAGACCTATCCCCAGATGTGAAGTTTGAAATAACTTAAGAGTGCGTGGAAGGCGAGCATGCAATAAGGAACAACGAGCTCTTTGTCAAAATAAAGCTCACAGACCAGAAATCAATCCA
>JACRMX010000053.1 GCA_016219485.1 Candidatus Aenigmatarchaeota archaeon
AGGCGTAGCCCATACATTCGGGTAGTTTGCAACAGTAAAGTAAAATCCGTCATTGCCATATTCATCAGCCAAGCCGAACACGTGCCCGATCCCATGCCTGAATTCCAGTGTACTGTCTGCAACCAGAACATTTCTGTGCGCATGCGACCTTACGATATCGCCAAAGCGCGTGCCTGGCTTAATCAGAACTGCTATCATATCCAGCATCCCGTTTTTGTACTCTCGCGTCTGCTCAACAACTGACCGTTCACATGAAAATCCTCCAGCAGAGTATTTGTTCTCATGGCAGTCTGCCATTTCTTCTATATATAGTATATTGAACTTGATGACTATCTGCTCTTTCGTGTAACCAGATTCAAGCGAAACAGATTCAAGCGAAAGCTGCTGGATAAGATCAGACATGTACAGGGAAATGTCTGTGTAAAACGAGCTCATTGCATCCTTATAGCTCTTGTCAGGCACGAACAATATATTTATTTTTTCATTGTCCTTTGTTATTTTGTCTATTACAGGGCTCATGCCGAGAATCCCTTCCTTGAAATGCTGGATTTTGGCAACAGGTGCTATGCCTGCACATGTGCCTGTCTTCGTGTCACAGCCCTGGCCTTTTGGGCAATCATCATCAAAGCAGCAGTACCTGCTAAGCATATAGTTTTGAACTTCCACGCAGTTTCCTTTGAACGTTTTCGCACCGAGCTTGTCGCTGTTCCAGCACGGCGAGCCGCATTCTGCAGCAGCCTTTGCAATCTGCTCACTGGATGCAGAAGAGCTGCCAGTTGTAGCCATGCCTGTGATGCTGCTGCCAAAATACGTGACTGCAGCCAGTGAAAAAACAATAACCAGCAGAATCATAACATAAGTAGAAAGGCTTTGCATATGCTAAGTTGTACTCAGCAGTATAAAACTTTAATGGAATGACTGAGAGTTTTGAAAAACCTACATTAGAATTGCAAAGCAATTCTATGCATGGGAAAAACTTTGTTTTTCCCAATGTCTCGTAAACAATTGAATAGACATTGGAAAAGCACATCCTTTTCCATGCATTGGAAATTCCGAAGTAATTTCCATGCACAGGAAAACTTTATTTTCCTGATGCATAGGAAAGCAGAGCTTTCCTAATGTTTTGTTAGAACGGTTTTTTCTGCTTTCCCCTCAATTTTTAGGGGGAAAGAGAAAAAACCGATTCTGATAAAGAGTCTTTCAAAGTCCCCGACTGTAAATTTTATATTCCCATGGCTGTAATATTCTTCATGAAAGTCATTTTGGATACCAATATACTCATGCTGCCTGAACAGAGAAAAATAGACGTTTTTAAATATGATGCAATTGTTCTTGAGCAGTCTGTCAGAGAACTGAAAAAAATTGCAAAATCCCGCAGCAAACATGGCAGGGCAGCAAAAGTTGCTCTTGAGCTTATTAAAAGGCCTGGCGTTAAAATTGTAGACCATAAAAAACACATGACAGACAATGCAATTCTGGACTATGCGAAATTACACAGCTGCGCTGTGGCCACAAACGACAAAGAGCTGATTAAAAAGTTAAAGGCTGAGAAAATAAAAATTATACGCATGAGGCAGATGAAATACCTGGAGGAATGCTGATGTTAATGCTAATATTGCCTGCAATAATTGCAATGTTATTTGCGCTGCTGTTATGGGTGCAGCTGCAGAGAAAGCCCATGGGCACTGAAAAGATGATATATATAAAGGAGAAAATAAGGTCCGGAGCATTGGTTTTCCTTCATAAGGAGTACAATGTTCTGGTATTCTTTGCCCTTGCAGTTGCTGCCATACTAACGATTCTGATATCAAGGAATATGGCCATAGCCTTTTTGTTTGGGGCTGTGCTGTCAGCAGCAGCTGGAAACATAGGCATGCGAACAGCAACAAGCGCTAATGTAAGGGCTGCAAATGCATGCAGAAAAAACACGATGGATGGCATGAGGATAGCATTTTCAAGCGGCACAATAATGGGCATGATGGTAACCGGTCTTGGCCTGCTTGGAATAATTATAATATACATGATATCAAAAGACCTGTCGGTTCTGTTTGGCTTCGGCTTTGGCGCATCGTCAATAGCCCTGTTTGCAAGGGTTGGCGGTGGCATCTTTACAAAGGCAGCTGACATAGGCGCGGATGTTGTAGGAAAGATAGAAAAAGGCATGGCTGAAGACGACCCAAGAAATCCGGCTGTCATTGCAGACAATGTTGGTGATAATGTTGGTGACGTAGCAGGCATGGGCGCTGACCTGTTTGAATCTTATGTGGATGCGATAATTGCTGCAATGGTCATTGGAATAGCACTGAATATGGCTGCGCTTCCTCTGGTTGTTGCTGGCTTTGGTATATTTGCATCTATAATAGGGTATTTCTGCGTGCGCGGAAAGGATCCTGAAAAAGCCATGAACAGAGGCCTGGTAATGTCAACAATGCTGATGATAGCATTTACGCTGGCATTCACTCCCCTTGCCATTGCGCTGGCAATAATATCCGGGCTGATAGCAGGCATAGTCATAGGATTTTCAACAGAGTTTTACACGTCATCAAGGTTCAGTCC
>JACRMX010000050.1 GCA_016219485.1 Candidatus Aenigmatarchaeota archaeon
GCAGTCCCAGGAAAAACACTGGGAAAAGTCTGAGAAAAAGCCTATAGGATTGCCATGCCCGCAAAGAAAGCTGCTGGAATTTGCAGCCTGAACGATCCAGTCCTCATCAGACGCTCCGCCCTTTAGGGCGGAGTAGTTCACGTCATTCTTAATTTCTGTAACATTTTTTTTAATATTATCAAAAAAATCATATAATTTTGATGCAAAAACTCCACCTATAAATATTATGGCTCCAAAAACAGCATCAGGGGATATTTCACCAATGAATGGAATATAAAATGGGTCATGAGTAACGTTTGCAATAAAAACGAAGAAGATAGCATAGATATAGATTATAATTGCATATTTTAAAATATTTTTTATTTTCTGTTTTTTATCGTATCTATTATAAGAATCAAAACAGATATGAACAAAAGAACGATAGCAATTATGATTGGAATCATATTTATAATTCTTTGTCTCCGTATTTAAATGTTATTGGATTTAGGCTTAAAATGTCCCGCATGCGACACTAATTCCATCACCCGTATTTACGACAGAGCCGCCGCAAAAAACCTTTAAATACTTTAGTGTTTACATAAATACTAAATTTGTGTTCGTGTAAATGCTAAATAGGAGGATGGTGAGATGGATAGGGATGGTCAGATGGATAAGAAAAAGAAAAAAGAATTCGTATTTTTCTGGGAGGAGCCATTGAAAAAAAAGGCAGAGGCTCATGCAGATGACAACTTTTTTGCTCCGGATTTTGGAAAGGACATGGAGCAGATGATGAACGAAATTATGAAAAACTTTTTAGGCGGTTCAAACTTTAGCGTAAAGGTCTCTGCGCCGATAACAATACAGGACAGGGGCGGCGAGTTTGTAATGAGGGCAGAGCTGCCGGGATTTGAAAAGAAGGATGTAAATATGCACGTATCAGAAAACAGGATTGAGATAAGCGCTGAAAAGAAAACAAAAAGGGATGAGCGGAGTGAACAAAGATTTTTTACCGAGGCCTCGCATTCAAGGCTTGCGCGCTCATTCATGCTGCCAGAGCCGATTGACGCAGACAGGGTGGAAGCTGTTTTCAGAAATGGCGTGCTTATAGTAAGAATGCCAAAGCTGCGTACGAAAAAATTCAAAAAGATAGACCTCGAATAGACGGTGTTCAGATGAATATCAGGATCAAAATAGGGAAAAAGGCAGTTTTGATTAGCTTTGACACCATTCCTGAGAAATTTGAATCAAACTACGAGCGTAATAAATTTTTTCGCGGGTTGTATGGCTGGAATCAGACCATACCGAAAAATAAAAATGAATCATACTCCTACAGACGTCGTGGTGTGCTTGATGAAGTTCCCCATGTGAAGGTCGCTGACTCGGCCTTCATAATTCCTTTGAATGAAGCAGAAAAAATTGCGAGGTATTTTGAAGAATGGTCTGATAAAGTGATGTGCGAAATGATGCGAATAACGCTCGATAGTGTGCAGCGTCCTGTAGAGAGCAGCATGAAAAAAGTGCATATAAAGGATGGATAAATTAGGATAAAATTAAATAGTTGCGTTAGGAAGTGATATGCGTGGCAGAAAAAGGAGAAAAAAAAGAAATCAAGCTCAAGGTCGGAGAGCTTACAGAGCGGGCTGATTTTGGAAGAGGCATAGCAAGGCTTGGCGCCAAAAACATGAAAACACTCGGCGTTCAGGAAGGCAATATTATAGAAATAAAAGGAAAGCACTCGTCTTCTGCAATTGCTGTCAGGGCTTATCCTGCAGATGCCGGCATTGAAATTATAAGAATGGATGGTTTGCTCAGAAGAAACTGCGGCACAGGTGTTAATGAGCCTGTCTCTATTTCTCCTGCGGAAGTCAAAGAGGCAAAATCTGTTACAATAGCCCCTGCGCGAAAAGGCATAGTAATTCAGATGGGCGGTGGGCTGATGAAAAGAAATCTTCTCATGAGGCCTGTCAGTACAGGCGACATATTAATACCAAACCCTGTTGTGAGGAGAAGAAGAAATGCAAATAATATTTTTGACCAGATATTTAGCGATGAAATGTTTTTCGCGCCTTTTGGCGATGAAAAATTCATAGTTATTGAAACCAGCCCCAAAGGGATTGTGCAGATAACAGAAGCAACAGACGTTGAGCTGCTTCCTGAAGCCACAAAGCCTGTTGAAGAAGAGAAAATGCCGACTGTTACCTACGAGGACTTGGGCGGCCTTCACGACGAAGTCCAGAAAGTCAGGGAGATGATTGAACTGCCAATGAGGCATCCGGAGTTGTTCCAGCGTCTTGGCATTGAGCCGCCCAAGGGTGTTCTTCTTCATGGACCTCCAGGCTGTTTAACAGGCGAAGCACTTGTTGCGATAGAAGATGGCAGATTAGTTAGAATAGGCGAGCTTGGAAAAAACCTTGTTCCCGGTATTTATGTTGCAGACCTGCCTGTATATCCTCCTGCGCATGCAAAAGCAATTCACGTTTATGACGTGCCTGAAACTGTAGAAATTACAACCAAAAGCGGTAGAAGGCTGAGAATGACGCCAAATCACCCTCTGATGACCGACAATGGATGGGTGGAAGCAGAAAAGTTAAAAGAAGGTGACAGAGTAAGGATATTCAACTGGCTACCATGCCCCAAAAATTATGTTCCAACAGATTTTATACTCAACGAGAAAAGACTTGTCAACAAAATAAAAGTGCCAAAAATATGGGACGAAAAACTTGCAGAGCTTGTTGGTATTTTTGTTGCAGAAGGCAGCATAGATGCAAGAAGAATAAAGTTCACAATACATAGGGACGAAAGTGATCTAAGAGAACGTATTATTTTCTTGTTATCTGATATATTTGACGCTGAGGTCACTGAAAGGACAGCAACAGCGAAGGCTGTTCGGAGAATTAGGGTAGCAAACAGAGGCATATGGGACTTTTTCAGACCGTTATGGACAAAGGAAAAAATAATACCCCAGGAGATATTGCTTTCACCCAATTCAGTAGCTGCGGGCTTTCTCAGAGGGTTGTTTGAGGGGGATGGATCCGTTGTTAAGAAAAACAGGAATTTTGACAGGGCTGTAACTTTGAAATCTAAGCACAGAAGGCTTTTGGAAGAAGTCCAGATATTGTTGCTTAGATGGGGCATAAGATCAACTATTTACCATGATGGAAACGAAAACAGTGGAATAAGGCATGTCTTGAAAATAAGAGGAAAAGAGAATCTGAGAAAATTCAAGGAAAATATAGGACTTATTTCCAAAATAAAAATCGAAAAATTAGACACGCAGCTTTCATCATATGTAAGGAAAACACCGAATGAAGATACGGATTTCGAACCTATAAGAACAGTTAAAAAAGTGAATGGCTGGGAAAGGGTTTATGACTTTGAGATTCCCACAACCCATGCATTTTTTAGCAACGGAATACTATCACATAATACTGGCAAGACGCTGCTTGCAAGAGCAGTTGCCAACGAGGCAGGCGTAACATTTGTCTCTATAAACGGGCCGGAAATTCTAAGCAAATGGTACGGACAGTCGCTCGTAGGCAGCGAAAAAGTTTTGGTAATGGATAATGGTAAGATAAAAAGAATGCCTATTGAAGAAATTGTCAGAAATAACCGAACAGATCTAAAAGTCTTGGCTTTTGACGAGAAAGGCAATGTCAAATTCTCGGAGATAAATAACGTCTTTAGGCATAAGACTAAATCAAAAATTGTTGAAGTTAAGACAAAAAGTGGCAGAAAGATCAGGGTCACTGATGATCATTCATTATTTACTTTAGAAGGCACAAAATTGAAAGACATCAAAACATCTGAGCTGATGCCCGGCAAGTCGCATATAGCTGTACCAAATTTTATACCCGGTGTTGAAGAACCACTAACTGAAATAAATTTATTTGAGCATTTAAAAAATAATGATCATGGACTGAAAGTAAGAGATGTACAACGTTACATAAAAAAGGCCATAAAGAAGCTAGGCAGAGAAAAAGTCGCCAAGATGCTAGGTATCAGTAAAAAATATTCTTATGATGTGGTAGATAAAAATATTGGCATTAGAATTTCCAATTTTTTGGAGTTAATGAATAAAGCAGAAATAGAAATTAATCCAGTTTCTTTTAAAATTTTTACAAAAGGCAAATCAATGCCTGCAAAAATTAAATTGGATAAAGATTTCTGCACGTTTTTGGGACTTTGGGTTGCTGAAGGTTCATATACACAGAAAGGAGAAGTCAGAATATCTATCAATAAGGATGAGCTTGCAAATATCAAAAAACTCTGTAAAAAACTTTTTGGGGATGTGGTTGTATACAATAAGAAAGGGTCTAAAGGCAGGGACATTTATATATGTCATACCGGCTTGGGTAGTCTGTTACAGCATGTCTTTAAGTTAGAGCATGGCGCGAGAAAGAAAAAAATACCAGAGATTATTTTTAGTCTCTCAAAGGAAAATATAGCAGCGTTTTTGAGAGGCTACTATAGCGGAGACGGATCAATTTATTTCAATCAGCACAAGGTGCCTACAATAGAGGCTACCACTGAAAGCGAGCAGCTTGCTGATGATTTGATGTACCTTCTATTGCATTTTGGAATAGTTGCAAAAACATATAAAAGAACTAACAGGGAGCAGAAGAGGGTTTGTTTAACAGGATTTGATTACCTAATTAAATTCAATGAAATTGGTTTTATAGATCGCAGGAGAAATTTACGGATTAGAAATTATATAGAAAAAATTGACAAGACTTGGAAAAGAAGTGAACAGATACCACTGACACCCGAAATAAAAAACTTTGTTATTCTTTCTGGGATATCTCACTGGGAAAAGGCAGACAGCATAGGAAAGGATATATTGGGTCGGGCTTTTGAAGAAGATGTGGCGGAATGTGGCAGTGAGATAGCCCAACTTATTGAGAACAATATTTATTGGGATAAGGTAGCTGAAATAAAAGAGATGAAAAATGAAGAATACGTATACGATATTTCTGTAAATCCAACTGAAAATTTCGTAGCGGGTTTTGGCGGAATATTTGCCCATAACTCAGAGGAAAACCTTAGAAAAATCTTTGAGCAGGCAGAAAAAAATGCACCAGGTATAATTTTTATAGACGAAGTAGATGCGATTGCACCTAAACGTGAGGAAGTTACAGGAGAAGTTGAGCGCCGTGTTGTTAGCCAGCTGCTTAGCCTGATGGATGGCTTGAAATCAAGAGGCCAGGTTATTGTCATTGCTGCGACAAACAGGCCCAATGCGATCGACCCTGCACTGAGAAGAGGAGGCAGATTTGATCGCGAAATAGAGATTGGCGTGCCTGATAAAAAAGGCCGTGAGGAAATACTGCAGATTCATACAAGGGGCATGCCTCTGGAAGAGTATGTAAGCCTGGGCAAGATTGCAGATATAACATATGGTTATGTTGGCGCAGACCTTGCTGCAATATGCAAAGAAGCAGCAATGCATGCCCTGCGCAGGGCGCTTCCAGAGCTTGGTGAAATAAAGAAAGATGAGCCGTTGCCAGAAGATATGCTGAAAAAACTTATTGTTACAGAGGAAGACTTTCACTACGCAATGCGCATGGTAGAGCCTTCTGCGATGAGAGAGGTGCTGATAGAAAAGCCCAAGACAACATGGAATGACATCGGTGGCCTGAAGGATGTCGAAGAGGCGCTGAAAGAAAGCGTTGAATGGCCTCTTAAAAATCCTGAAAGCTTTGACCGAATGGGCATAAAACCCCCGAAAGGCGTATTGTTGTACGGGCCACCAGGATGCGGAAAAACGCTGATTGCAAGGGCTGTTGCAAACCACAGCGATGCAAATTTCATCCTTGTGAACGCAGGCCAGCTTCTGAGTAAATGGGTTGGTGAGAGCGAGAAACATTTGAGAGAAGTATTTCATCGCGCAAAACAGGTATCGCCTTCAATAATATTTTTCGACGAAATAGACGCGCTTGTTCCCAGAAGGGCTGGCAGGTCAGACAACAATGTTACAGAACGCGTAGTTTCACAGATGCTCACAGAAATGTCCGGTTTAGAGGATTTGCATGACGTTGTAGTTCTGGCAGCAACGAACAGGCCAGATATGCTTGACCCGGCCCTGTTAAGGCCAGGAAGATTTGACAGGCAGATACTTGTTCCAACACCTGATGATAAGTCAAGGCTTGAAATTTTCAGAATACACACAAAACGAATGCCCCTTACAAAAGACGTGGACATAAAAGAGCTGGCAAAAAGGACGGAAAACTTTACAGGCGCTGACATAGAAGCGCTCTGCAGGGAGGCTGCTATAACATCCCTTCGCAAGAACCTCAGCAACGACAAAGTATCCAGAGAAGACTTTGAAGAAGCCCTTGATATTGTTAAACCTTCTGTTCCAAAAGAGCTGAACGAGGCATACGAAAGAATAGTGAAAAAGAAGAAACAGGAGAAGCCACCCGAAGAAGAATTAGACAGCTATGCGGGATAATTGCTGGAAGAAAAGTAATGAATAGAGGGTTTGAAAAATCATTGGCTCGCAGACAATTTAAGGGGTATGTTGTTAGAGAGTTTTTTTCTGTTTTCCCCTCAAAAATTAGGGGGAAAGAGAAAAAAACTGCATATAATTGGAAAAACAGGGGTTTTTCAACGTTCTCAATATATTATTTCTTTTTCCAGCCGATTGACGCATCGTTGATTGACGGGCTTTGCCCGTCAATTCGCTTTAGAAAAAGGCTTTACAATATAAAATAAGTGCTAACCTACTCTTTCTTTTTCCCAAGGGTTTTTCTTTTTTCCTCAAAAAGCCGAGCTTTTTGGGAAATCCAAAACAGCTTTGCTGTTTTCGGATTTAAAGAAAAAGGCTTTACTTGTGATACTTTTCCCAGACTTCTGTTACAAATTTTTCAAAATTTCTGAGAATGCCCACTGTTTCCGGAGAGAGCTCAGGGTTGAAATGAACGCCGAAGAACGGGTTTTCAATATCTGATATTATTTCAAATTCGTAATCAGATTTCGCTGATACGTCAAAGCCTTCAGGAAGGTTTCTGATTGCATAAGGGCATTGCTTCACAGCACGAAAAGCTTTTTTGAAGTCAGTTGTCAGGGGGCAGTTTCTTACTATCCTTATCATGACTTCCTTTTTTGGCTTGGCTTCAACAATATCAGCCCCGAATGCTGATGCAAGATAAAGATAACCTAGGCCGAGTGCCAGCACAGGCTTGTCTGTTTTTTTCAGAACCTCAAAGCATTTTTCCGTTTCTTTTGATGGCTTGCCGTCAGAAAGAATCCACGCACCTGCGTCTCTGATTTTGCTTATTTCACTAGGTTTTATAATTTTTGAAGAACGTATGTCCCCAGCGATAGCAGAAGCGCCCTTTCCATTGTCAACGATAACTATCGTCATACTATCACTTATACTTTGCATTTTAAATCTTATATATTCAAATAACGCTAAACGTTATTTGATATATCTAATTTTGCATCGCAAAATTAAATATGCTTAATCTAAATTCTTTGAATAAGTTTAAATTTTTGTCGCCGAGAGGTCCCCCTTCCGAATGGTATGAGATGGGAACCGATTCTTATATATGTTCTAACACAGAAAACTATAAATACTTTTAGTTACCATAATATACTATGGTTACCGTTGCCATAAAAGTTACAAAAAAACAAAAGAAACAGCTTGACAAGATGAAAGAACATCCAAGAGAGACCTACGTCGATGTTATTGAGAGGTTGATGAAAAATGCAAACAGCGTATAAATTCAGGCTCTATCCGACAAGAGAGCAGGAACAACGTCTCTTATGGACTCTGGATAGATGTAGATACGCCTACAATTTTCTTCTTTCTGAATTGCAAAATCAGAAAATTATTGACAAAGCACAATTGCAAGAAATGATTACTGACCTAAAAAGAATAGAACCTGAATTACAGAAAGTTCATTCAAAGACTTTACAGTATGAAAATTATCGTTTATTCTCAAACCTTCATGCATTATCGCAATTGAAAAAGAATGGCAAAAAAATCGGCAGACTGCGTTTCAAAGGCAAAGATTGGTTCAAGACCTTTACCTATAATCAAAGCGGATTCGCCATTATGCAGAACCAGACAAGATACGACAAGTTATGGCTTTCCAAAATCGGAGAAATACCTTTCATAATGCACAGAGATGTAGAAGGAAAAATAAAGCAGATTACAATAAAGCATTATCCTTCTGGTAAGTGGTATGCGTCAATAATTGCCGAAACAAAAGATGAAATTCCCAAAACAGAAAATAAAGACAAGGTCGGCATAGATTTAGGGACAATAAATTATGCCTACGATAGCAACGGAAACCATTTTGACAACCCAAAGCATCTTGATAAATCCCTGAAAAAGTTGCGGAAAGAACAAAGGCGATTATCAATAAAGAAGAAAGGCTCTGATAACAGGCAAAAGTGTTCAAATTGCGGAAAAGAGGTCCCTAAGAAACTCTGGAACAGAATTCATAAATGCAGTTGTGGGTTAGAAATAGACAGGGACTACAATTCTGCAATGAACATACTTAAAAGAGCATTGGAATCGTTACCGCCGGAACGGCGGGAATCTACGCCTGTGGAGACTGAGCCTCTACTCAAAAACGATAGACGCACCGAAAGTGCGTCAGTCAATTTCGAGCAAGTTTGGTCAGAGAAGCAGGAAGCTCCTTGCGATAGTTGGGAGTAGTTCACATTTTTGTTGTTACAATCGGCTCGTCTCTTACGATTATAGTGTGTTCTGCCTGTGATATCATGCCGCCTGCAGCTTCCTTGAGCACAGGGTATCCATAGACAGCATTCTGCAGTGTCAGCTCCCTTAGAGCAAGCTTTATCTTTATGCGCGAGTCCAGCGGCAGCCATCGTTCTGCAAAAGGCAGACCGTTTCTTGAAGCAGCATAATTTATTATATCTCTTGCTGCAGGGCTTCTTACCAGAACCGGGCGAAAAAGTGCGTAAATAAGCGTAGGCTCGCTGTCTTTTACGTGCCCAGCGCCGTTGGTTGCAAATGGCTCTATGGCTATAACCTGATCCTCTGCCAGCTCATGGCTCCTGCTGTTTTTTGTGTTCGGAATCTGGGGCTCTGCATGCAGGTTATTTTTTTCAAGCCCGTGGCCTGTAAGGTTGCTTATCGGCCTGAAGCCATATCCTTCTATAACTTCTTCTACTTTTGCGCCGATATCCGATACATTTACGCCAGGACGACACATCTCTATTGCAGCTTCCAGCGCTTTTTGCGAAGCTTCTATAAGCTTGTTATGTTTTTCATTCCAGCCAGCTGTATAGGCCGTATCGCCTATGTACCCGTCAATATGGACACCGATGTCTATCTTTACAATATCATCCTTTCGTATCACTGTCGTTTCGCCTTTGTAAGGAGTGTAGTGCGCTGCAGCATCGTTCAGTGATATGTTAATAGGAAAAGCGATTTCAGCGCCTTTCTCAAGAATAATTTTTTCCAGTTCTTCTGCTATACCTAGCAGAGAAGCGCCAGGCTTAACGAGTTCTTTGCTTGCTTCCCGCACCTCAGCAGCAATCTTGCCTGCTTTCATATACTTCTCGAGAATTTTTTTGTCCATCTGGATAAATTCTGCGATAAGCATTTAAAGTTTTTGGAAAATTGCCCATTGGTTTTAAATAAATTTGCTGGCTGTAATGCTATAGGAAGTGTGGTCATGTTGGATTTTGAGTTGCATTATGGTGTGATTCCTGCTTGTGATGTCAGCGATGTGTTAGAGTCATCAAGATTGGTTGAGAAAACCAAGGGCATTCAAGGTATAGTTGGCTATAAAATTGGATTTAATCTCGGAGCCAGATACTCATTGACAGGACTTTTTACAGGTCTAGACTACATACCTAGCTGTGACAAACTATTTAACAAACTATTTATATACGACCATCAAAAAGCAGGAACAGATATACCGCAGATGGGCGCAGACTTTGCAGAACTTATGCAAGACTCTAGTATGCATGCTGCAATAATATTTCCTCTTGCAGGCCCGGAAACTGAAGAAGCCTTTATAAAAGCACTGTTGGCAAAAGATATTTTGCCAATAGTAGGCGGAGAAATGACCCATCCAAAATTTCTTGCCAAAGATGGCGGATTCATCAGGGATGATGCGCCAGAAGACATGTATAGAATAGGATGGGAAGCTGGTGCACGGCATTTTGTCGTTCCAGGCAACAAACCAGATGCAATAGCTAAATATTCAAAACTGTTGCCAGTAGAAGCCGCGTTTCTTATGCCTGGTATTGGAAGGCAGGGCGGCGATATCGCTTCAGCGTTTGAAGCTGCAGGAGCAAGAGACGGAAGGCGGACTTATGCTATAATAGGCTCAGGCATCTATGGGGCAGCAGATCAAAGAGAAGCTGCCAAAAGATTCTCTGACGAGGCATTGAAATTTTTGTGATGAGTTATGTTTGACCAGCAGGAATATCATGATTTTATTTTAAATCACGTAGGCGTGAAAGGAGAGCGCGTAATAGGTTTTTATCCTCAACAAACAGAACTGGCTTCAGGAAGAATGTCCTACTGGTACTGGAATGGCAGAGTACTTCTTGACTATGCTAGGCCATTGGAGACTCTAAGTTGTTATATTCTCAATTTCTGTACAGAAAATAACATATCACCTGATTATTTCATGAATGTTCCTGAAGGCGTTAACAAGCTGACAGACCGTCTTAATTTCGTATTAGGAGGTAAGCAGGTTCAGATGAGGGCAAAGCCCAAAGAACGTGGTCCTCCAAGAGATGCCAATTTCATTGGCCCTGTGGAAGCAGGAGACCGAGTAGTAATTTTTGAAGATGTTACAACAACAGGCGAGTCTCTTGCAAAGGTTTTGGAAAAATGCCTTGATTTTGGCTTAGATGTCATAGCCACGCTATGTGAATGCAATAGAATGGAACAAGCAGCAACAGGCAGGAAAGCAAACAGAGTGGACCTGGGATATGGTGTTGATAAATATATTGCCGGCATAGGAGCTACTCATTATTCGCTTACTGATGCCACAAAAATAATCCCAGCTGCTTTTGAGCTGTGGACACCTCCGAGAGGCGTTAAAAAAGCACTCATTGCAGAAGGGCTAAAGGAAGAATATCAGGACCATGGCATCGTTCCTATGGACCTAACAGCCGTCTAGGAGATTTATAAATGTACATAGCTGGTCTTGAAATCAATCCGCCAATAATGAATGCTTCCGGCATATTCTCTTATTCAGATATCCTGAAAAATTTTGATGGCGTTCTTGGCGCGCTCGTTGGAAAAAGCGTGAGCCTGAAAGAGAAGCATGGATATGAAACGCCTGTTATTTATCGCCCGGCGCGGGATTTGCTTATGAATGCAATGGGCCTGCCAAATCCTGGCGCAGAAGCTTATGCGACAGAGCTGGCTGAGTTTTCTTTCAGCGTTCCGTTCATAGTTTCGCTCGTCGGTGAGACGCCTGAAGAATTTGCTGAATGCGTGGATATTTTTGAAAGAATAGCACCGCCCGACGCTTACGAGCTGAATGTTTCATGTCCTCATCCAAAGGGTAATGAAGGCATTGAAATGATTTATCAGAACAAGGTTGCTGATGTTACACGTGCTGTCAAAGCGCATACGCACAAGCCTGTTATTGAGAAGCTCTCTGCTGTTCCCCAGATAGGCCGGATAGCTTATCAGGCTGTTGAAGCTGGCGCTGATGCCATTTCAGCAATAAATACAGTTCCTGGTCTTTCTCTTCGCAATGGTCGTTACGAGCTTAGCAACAGAGCAGGCGGTATTTCTGGTCCTGCTATAAAGCCTATTGGTCTGAAAGCAGTCATGGAGATAAGGCAGGCTGTGGGCGTTCCGGTAATCGGAATGGGCGGTATTGAAACAGCAGCAGATGTGAGAGATTACATGCATGCTGGAGCTGATGCTGTTGCTCTTGGAACTGTTTTTTGTGGAATGGACACGGAAACTGCAAAACAGTATCTTGAAAATTTAAGGAGAGAACTCTATGAGTGATAAAAGAATACCATGTAGCGTACAGATTTTAGACAGGACAGATGAACTGATACGACTAAGATGCAGAGGAGACATCGAAGCGCCCAAGCCAGGCCAGTTCTATATGCTGTGGAATGATGTTTCAGAGAACCCGTTTTCAGCTGCTGATTTTAGTTCCCGCTATGAGACCAGATTGGATATTGTAGCAAAAAGAGTTGGTGACGATAATTCTTTTACAGCCCATCTTTTTCAGCTAAAGGATGGTGATGAAATTTTTGTTCGCGGCCCATATGGAAAAGGGTTTCTTGATGCACGTGCACGCGAGAACGAAACAGCTTACATGATTGGCGGTGGCTGCGGTATACCACCACTTATGTATCTTGAACTTTTGCTTGCGTTGACGCGCCAACCAAATGTTTTTATGATCGGAGCCAGAAATAAGGATGAGCTTAATTTTTATGGCGCAGATGCCCAACACGTATCTACAGAGGACGGCTCTGCAGGCAGGCGGGGCATAGTAACTGATTTATTTGATGATGTAACACCAGACCAGGACAGCATTTTCTACATCTGCGGGCCAGAAAAAATGATGGTTGCTGCTGCAGAGCGCGCTGAGCAGTACACAGACCCAAGCAACATTGTGCTGCTTGTTGAGCGTTATATGAAATGCGCTGTCGGGCTTGCAGGCTGTTGCCGTATTCGCGGGCCTGAGCAAAATGCATACAGGGTCTGTGTTGATGGCCCGGCTTTTACATACGATAAACTGAAAGGCGGGGACCTTGGTTGCTATAAAATAGAACCGAGTGGATTAAGGACTAAGTTATGACATATGACCTTATAGTAGAAGGGAAGATTGTTGACCCGATAGATGGTGTTGAGGAAACAAGAGTCGGCATCATAGGAGACAGAATAGCGAAGATTGGGGCAAGTCTGTCTGGCAGAAATGTTCTGGCTGTTCCAGACTCCTATGTGTTTCCCGGCTTCATTGACCCGCATGTTCATTACAGAGAGCCTGGTGCAGAGCACAAAGAAGATTTTTACACCGGCACTCGCGCCTCTTGCCATGGCGGCTGTACAACTGCCCTGGACATGCCAAACAATAACCCGCCTGCTGTGACAAGAAATGCAATGCAGAAAAAGATAGAAGCAGCAAAAGCAAAGGGCATAATAGACGTAAAATTCTATGCAGGCGTTCACCCCAAGCATCTAAATGAGCTTAAGCCTATGGAAAGATTGCCAGAAGTAATCGGGTACAAGGTTTTCCTTTCTGACACATTTGGAATTGAAGATGCTGGCATAGGATATCTGGAAGAAGCGATGAAGGCTATAACAGGAACAGGAAAAACAGGAACAGGAAAAAGAGGAACAGAAAAGCCAGTTTCATTCCATTGCGAAACACCACGCATAAATGAAATGGCTTCTTCAAAATATGACCCAGCAGACAAGCTATACCATTGTTATGCAAGACCGCAGCTTTCAGAGATATTAGCAATACCCTATGTTCTTTTACTTTCCAGCCGTATCCCTGTTCATATTGCTCACTTGTCAACAGCAGATGGGCTCGAATTCATCACACAATATAAAAATTCAGGAGCTGATGTTAGCTGCGAGGTTACGTCGCATCATTTGTTATACAACATGAATGAAATGCTCAGGCTTGGCTCATATGCAAAGATGAATCCTCCTCTCAGGCCAGAGAGCGACAGGCGTGCTGTCTGGAGTGGTCTAAAAGATAAAGTAGACATGCTGGCAACAGACCATGCTCCGCACACAAAAGAAGAAAAGGATTCTCCAAACCCGCCAAGCGGCGTTCCTGGAGCAGATAACTATTCTAATATAGCATCTATGCTGATAGAAGCATTTGGTCCGGCAAGAACAGCGCAGCTGACATCCTATAATGCAGCCCGGCGTTTTGGTATGCATGACAGAGGAAGAATGCAAGAGGGCATGCTGGCTGACATTGTCGTGATGGAGATGAAAGAATGCTGGCCGAACAGGCTTTATACAAAATGCGGCTGGTCACCATACGAAGGCATGCGCTTTCCAGGAAGAGCCACGCATACAATCTACAGGGGAAAAATAATTATGGAAGATGGAGAGCTGCGATAGCTTATGGTACATCAAGAATCAGGCTATACAGCGGGTTCTGCTCGCCGCTCAGCATAACATCAAGTAACGCCATTCTTACATACAAGCCATTGTTTGATTGTTTGAAATAATGAGCACGGGGATGCTCGTCTACCTCGCATCTTATCTCAGGCCGGCCCTCGCTTTTTTCTGTGTTTATTGGAAGCGGATGCATCAATATGGACCCATCCATCATTTTATCAGCTTTTTCCAGCGTTATTTGGAATTTTTCATACTCGCTCATAAGCCTTCTTTTTTCCACTTCGTCTTCAACATATTCAAACTGCAGGCGTGTTACGTAAAGCACGTCTACTGCGCTGATAACAGCATCTAATTCATCTGTTTCATAGAACTGTATGCTCTTTTCTCTAAGATAGGTGCGCATGTCTTCCGGTACGCCAAGACTTATAGGAGAAACAAAATATAATCGGTTGTCCTTGAGATGGGATAGCAGATAGGCAAGGGATTTTATCGTTCTTCCTTGTGCGATGTCGCCCACAAACCCAATGTCCAGCCCATCTATTTTCTGAAAGTATTCCTTAATTGTGAACAAGTCCAAGAGCGCCTGCGTTGGATGCTGATTTTTTCCATCACCAGCATTAATAAAAGGTATACGGAGAACGCCTGCAGCGCGCTTAGCAGCACCGTCTTCATAGTGCCTGATGACCATTACATCAAAACAATCCTCTATTGCGCGAAGAGAGTGCTCGAGTGTTTCCCCTTTAGCAGCTGACGAAAAGTCACGGGCATTTTCAGTGAATACAGTCTTCGCGCCCAGGCGTATAGCAGCTGTTTCAAATGTAGTGCGCGTTCTTGTGCTGGGCTGATAGAAGAGTCCGCCGACAACCTTATCATCATGCAGATGGCAAACACCTTTGTCAAAGCGCGCTTCTCTCATTTCTGCAGCATGCTCAAATAATCCCTCAAGAAATCTTCGGTCCTTGAACTGTCGTGTATCAACAATATGCTTAACCATCAAAATTATATAATGGCATTAAAACTTAAAAAACCTTTCATCAGGCATTTCTATTTCCAGTAAATTCTCGTTCTTGTGAATTCTTTCTCAGCCTCGTAGATGAGCTTGAACAGGTGCTCTTCGTCTTTCGGCACCTTTGACAGCACGCGGGCAGCTGTTTCCGGGCCAATGCCCCGGCCAGCCTGCACGATTGCGTACTGCTTGCCATAGGTAATCATCAGCGAGGCAGAGCGCTTTAATGTTTTCAGCTCTTTCTGTTCGTCTTCTGTGAGTGGTCTTCCGGATTTGTTTTTTTTAAGCACATCCAGCGGTTTCCTTAAGCGGCTGCAGACGCCTATCATGCCTGACCCGCATTTCGGGCACACAGGGCTTTCATCCACGTCCTTCACTTCTTTTGCTATCGTGTAATCAGCGCAGGACGTGCATACAAGCCGCACGCGCGTGTGCATAAGCCTGCGCCTGAATGCTTCAAATATTTCACCTTCCGGCCTTTTAGGTTTCATTACTTCTGAAAACTGCTTTGCAAGCCCGTTCTCTCCGAGCCTGCTCAGCCCCGGCTGCATAACAATGCTGATTTCAACATTTCTTATTTTTTCAGCTATCTTGGCTGCTTTTTCTATGTCCATTTTATCAAGAAAAATCTCTCTCAGCGTTTCTTCATGCACAGGCGTGCCTATGTATTGCTGGATTATTCTGCTTATGCCTATCTTGTCAAATCTCGCGCTTCTTGAAACAACACCAAAGCGCTTGGCTACCTGCAGAAACCTGTAGTTAAATAGCGACGAGCCTTCAATAAACCTTTTCAGCACCTGTTCCATATTTTCGGCATTTTTGATTATTTTTTCCACTGCTGCTGGCTTTACAATGGTCTGGAATATGATTCTGTACGGGTCGTTTTTGAGGTTTACTGATATGCCTGTTTCCTGCGAGATCATGGCAGCAACATACCGGCCTATTGTGTTGTTTACAAGCGTGCCGCAGGAGCAGTGCAGTATTATAAAGTCTTTGTAAGATTCAAGCAGAAACACCGTGTTGTCCGGCACTGCATGTTTCTTTGCATGCTCTGTGACAAGTCTTACCATGGACTCGGCACTATTCCTGTCCACAGGATATTTTTTCATGATTTCTGGCATGACACTCTTGTTTTCTGCTATGAATTTTCTCAGCTCTGCCACTTCTTCTGCAATTTCATAGGGAACAGGAATAAGCTCGCCTTCCCATGCCGGAATAGCAGACTCTATGTCATCAACAGGCTCCACTATCATTTTATCTTCTG
>JACRMX010000001.1 GCA_016219485.1 Candidatus Aenigmatarchaeota archaeon
CTCACAACAGGGGAGACAGGGTAAACTTCGGAGTAAAAATGGCTGGTCAGGCTCTTGGCGTTTACACAAAGAACTTTTTCACGCGAACAGATACCAAGGCTGATGTTATGCTCTATCCACAGAAGCCTATTGTAAATACCATGATGGGAAGAAACATGCTTGATGAGCATCCCCAGGGCCAGAACATTATTATGGCTATAATGAGCTTCAAGGGCTATAACATGGAAGACGGTATAGTATTCAACAAAGCCAGCATTGAAAGAGGATTTGGCCGCTCGATATTCTTCAGGACATATGTGGTTGAGGAAAAGAAATACTGGGGTATAGAAAGGGATGAAATAAAGATACCTGACAAGAGCGTTTCCGGCTACAGGACAGAGGAAGCATACGCAAACCTCTCTGCAGATGGCATTATAAACAGGGAAGTTGATGTGCAGTCAGGCGATGTCCTCGTTGGCAGAATTTCGCCACTAAGATTCTTCGGGCCTGTGGAAAACTTCATGATGGAAACTGAGAACAGGAGAGAAACCTCTGAAATAATAAGGCATGGAGAAGAGGGTATTGTTGACAACGTCATAATAACTGAAACAATCAACGGAAACAAGCTGGCTAAAGTTGTTGTAAGAAGCGAACGAGTGCCTGAGCTTGGTGACAAGTTTGCCTCAAGGCATGGGCAGAAGGGCGTAATTGCCCTGATTGTTCCTGAAGAGGACATGCCGTTTACAGAAGATGGCATAACACCAGATGTTATTTTAAACCCGCACGCAGTTCCCAGCAGAATGACGATAGGCCAGCTGCTTGAAATAATAGCAGGCAAAGTCGGGGCATTCAGAGGCGAAATAGACGCTTCAGCATTCAACGAATCAGTGACTGAAGAAAGCCTGAGAAAGGCGCTTAAAGACTTAGGCTTTGAAGATGACGGCAGGGAAGTCATGTATGATGGCGTTACAGGAAAAAAGTTTGAGTCTGGAATACTTATAGGGCCGTGCTTCTACCAGAAGCTTCATCACATGGTTGCAAATAAAATACACAGCAGGGCAAGAGGGCCTGTTACGCTGCTAACCAAGCAGCCAACTGCAGGAAGGGCAAAACAAGGAGGTTTAAGGCTGGGTGAAATGGAAAAAGACTGCCTTGTAGCTCATGGAACAGCGCTGCTGCTTAAAGAGCGTTTTGATTCAGACAAGTCAACAATACCAATATGCCAGTCCTGCGGCATGGTTGCAATAGAAGACAGGACAAAGGGAAAACGCTACTGTAATGTGTGCAAGAAAAGCAAGATAGTTGATGTTGAAATGTCTTATGCGTTCAAGCTTATGCTGGATGAACTTAAATGCATGGGTGTTTACCCTAAAATAAAGGTGTGACAATGGATCTTGCTAAGACAATAAAAACCAGAAGAAGCATAAGGCGATGGAAAAAGAAGCATGTGCCTTCAAAGCTGATAAAAAAAGCCATTGAGCTGGCAGCACATGCGCCATCTTCAATGAATTCGCAGCCATGGGAATTCATTGTGGTAAGAAACAAGAAAAGCCTTGAACGGCTGATTAAGCCAAGGGAGAATGGCTCTTCAGAGGAGATGCAGCCGCCTGTAATAATCGCGGTTTGTGTTGACATTAAGCGCTCACCCAAGCGCTGGATAGAGGACGGCAGCTGCGCAACACAAAACCTGCTGCTGGCTTTGCATGCAATGGGCATTGGCGCTGTATGGCTGACAGCATACAAACATCCTATATTAATAAGAAAATCCAAAATAGAACGAACAACCATCAGGACCCTGAAGCTTCCAGGGCATGTAAGGCCTGTATGCCTGATAGCACTGGGATATCCTGATGAAAAGCCCAAAAAAAAAGCAATGAGAAGCCTGAACAGAATGGTTCATCATGAAACATTTAGATGAGGAAAAAATATGCATATAAAATCCATAGAATTCGGTTTTTTGTCGCCAAAAATGATTAAGGTGATAAGTGTTGTGAAGATAGAGCATGCCGAGCTTTACGACCCTGACGGCTATCCTATAGACGGTGGGCTATGTGACCTGCGCCTCGGTGTTGTTGACCCGGGTTTGAGATGCAGGACCTGTGGTGGAACAATAGGCCAGTGCCTTGGGCATTTCGGGCATCTTGAGCTTACAAAGCCTGTTATACATCCACTGTACAGCAAGAAAATCTTCATGATTCTAAGAAGCATTTGCCAAAGCTGCGGCAAAATTCTCGCTACTGAAGCTGAGCTTAAGGGGATGAAAAATCCCCTGAAGGGAATATACCAGAAAAAGATAAAGACATGCCCGCACTGCAAGGAGAAGCAGAAAACAGTCGAATTCCAGAAGCCCACGACATTCAGGGAAGGTAACGTCGAAATCACGCCTGAAGACATAAGGCAGAGGCTGGAAAAAGTGTCTGATGAAGATGCAAAGCTGCTTAAAATAAAGGGCGGAAGGCCTGAATGGTTTATATTGACAATACTTCCAATACCGCCTGTCACAGTAAGGCCTTCCATTACGCTGGAAACAGGCGAAAGAAGCGAGGATGATGTTACGCACAAACTTGTGGATGTTGTCAGGATAAACGAACGTTTCAGAAAAAACCTTGAGCTGGGCGCTCCTGACTTTATTATCGCTGATATATGGGAGCTTTTGCAGTATCATATTTCCACACTGATGGATAATGAGATTTCAATGCTTCCTCCTGCAAGGCACAGGAGCGGAAGGGCGCTCAAGACATTTGTCCAGCGCCTGAGCAAGAAAGAAGGCAGGTTCAGGGGAAACCTGAGCGGCAAGAGAGTCAATTTTTCAGCACGAACAGTTATATCACCTGACCCTATGATCTCACTGAACGAGGTTGGCGTTACCCTGGAGATCGCAAAAGAGCTTACTGTTCCTGTTAAGGTCAGTGAAAAAAGCATAGATGAGCTTAAGCAGTATGTTATGAATGGACCGAATATACATCCTGGAGCAAACTACGTGTGCAGGGCAGACGGCATAAGAAAGAAGATAACAGACGAGAACAAGAAGGACATAGCAGCTGAGCTGGATATGGGCTATATTGTTGAAAGGCACATAAAGGATGGCGATATATCCGTATTTAACAGGCAGCCTTCGTTGCACAGGATGTCCATGATGTCACACAGGATAAGGGTAATGCCTTTCAGGACATTCAGGATAAACCTTACTGTTACTGTGCCGTATAATGCAGACTTTGACGGAGACGAAATGAACCTTCATATTCCGCAGACAGTTGAAGCCCAGGCAGAGGCTGAGATGCTCATGCTTGCTGAGAAGAACATAAGGTCACCTCGTTATGGCCTTCCTATTATTACGTGCAAGCACGACCATATAACAGGGTGCTACATGCTTACAAAATATGACAGTGTCATGACAAGAAAGGATGTTGCAGAAATCCTTGCTTCTGTTGATATGCTTGACCATATGGACGCATTTGGAAATAAAGAGAAAATAAGCGGTAAGGATGTCTTTAGCCTTTTGCTGCCCAATGACCTTAACATAGAGTTCCGCTCATCTGTCTGCAATGGCTGTGCACGATGCAAGAAGGCGCAGTGCGAAAACGATGCTTATGTTATAATCAAAAACGGCAAGCTTCAGAAAGGCATCATAGACGACAATGCCCTTGGAGAGAAAAAAGGCAAGCTTCTTGACAGGATAGAGCGGCTATACGGGCACAAAAAGACAAGGGAGTTTCTGGACGCTATTTCGCGCATAAGCCTTGAGGTAATAAGCAGAAAGGGCTTCAGCGTATCAATAGGCGATACAGACATACCTTCCAGCGCAGTCAGAAAGATAGAGTCTGTCATTGAGGAATGTGAGGACAAGGTAAAGAAAATAATTAAATCCGGTTCCAGCAGCGATGATATGGAAATGAGAATACAGCAGTGTGGAGGAGAGGCAACGAACGAGGCCAGCGAAATCGTCAGGAAAAACATACCATTCAACAATGCTGTTATAATGGCTACCACTGGCGCAAGGGGTTCTTTTGTCAACCTTGCGCAGATGTGCGCATTTGTCGTTTGTGGCAGGCGAAGACGGCATAGACCCTTCAAAAAGCGATGGCGGATGCATATCAGTGGTGATTTAGAATCGGTGATGTAGATGAAGCTGCCAAAGAATATTCTGGAAAAATTTGAAAAATATTGCGAGGAAAACAATATCAGCGGCAAGGAAAAGGGTGCCAAGCTTGCTATGCTTGAAAGCATATACAAAAAAAGCAGGTACGAAGCAGGCGAAGCAATCGGAATAGTTGCTGCCCAGAGCCTGTCTGAACCAGCGACGCAGATGTCGACCTCGCCATACGAGAAACTGATTCTCAGAAAGAACGGCGTCATAAATATTGTTGAAATAGGAAAATTTACAGATATTATAGTAGAAAGACTAGGCGAAAACGTCGACGGCTGGGATGTGTATGACATATCCTCGGAAGAAATTTATGTTCCTAGCATTACAAATGAAGAAAAAATAGAGTGGCACCGTGTCAAGGCGTGCAGCAGGCACAATGCCCCTGAAAAAATGCTTAGAATAATAACATCATCTGGCAGGCAGATTATTGCTACCGATTCTCACTCATTTGTTACAAGGAAAAACAACAAGATAGTGCCTGTAGCTGGCTCAGCATTGAAGCCAGGTGACAGGATACCTGTAATGAAATACCTTCCAGAAAACTGTACACATTCCATAGAAATAAAAGACAACGTGTCAAATGTGCTGCTGAAAGAGAAGCTTCTTTATTCAACAAAACAATCCAAGCCTGTGCCTAATAGGATAGAGCTAGATTTTAATTTCGGATGGTTTATAGGCGCTTACCTTTCAGAAGGAAGTTGCAATGGCAGCCAGATAGGGATTTCAAACATAAATGAAAATTTCATATCACATGCCAGGCAATTTGCAGAAAGACTGGGTTTGGACTTCAAAGATAGAAGTTATGCAGGTGTCTTTGGCCCAGGCAGAACGCTGACGATAAATTCTACTATACTATCCCAATTTATAATAGCAACGTGCGGCAGAGGGTCGAAAAATAAACATGTTCCATATTTTGCATATAGTGCGAACGAAAAGTTTGTGTCAGGGCTGCTAAGAGGGTACTTCGATGGCGATGGCAATGTGCATGCAGGAAGAAAATTGATAAGAGTTTCTTCAAATTCAAAAGAACTTTTAGATGGGATGTGCCTGATGCTTGCACGCTTTGGTATATTTGCATACAAGGTCATGACTAAAAACCAGAACGGCCTTTTAATTCCGTACAAATATGCCCCGGTTTTCTTGGAAAAGATAGGCTCTGATATAGAAAAGAAAAGGAAAGGGTTGGAAAAAATGGCAGCCATGGCAGAAGATTTTTGGAATCTGAAATCACAGGATTTCACTGATATGATAGCTGGATTTGATGACGTTCTTTTCAGGCTTGCCAAGAAACTTAGATACCCAACCAGATACATAAACAATTTTACAAACAGGCAGAAGATTGGAAGAACCGCTCTTTACAGGTATATAAAAAATTTCGAAGCACTTGCCGAAGAAAAGGGTATAAACATATCAAAAGATTTGGCTGTTCTTAAAAGAATGTTCAATTCAGATGTGATATGGGATGAAATCGTAGGGCTGGAGTATGTAAAACCAGATTACAAATACGTATACGATTTTACAGTGGAAGGAAGCGAGACGTTTACAACCTTTGATGGCATAGTCACCCACAACACCATGCGATCCTACACGCTCGCTACGCAGAGCGATCGCCTGAGCAAAGTTACGCAGGGCTTGCCAAGGCTTATAGAAATATTTGATGCAAGGAAGACCTTTGAAAAGAACATGGTCATATACCTAAGAGAGGAGTACAACAACAAGGACAAGGCAAAGGAAATTGCAAACAAGATAAAGGAAACTAAAATTGCTGATATTACAGTTTCTGACTCTTTGGACCTTATAGACACGAAAATAGAGATTGAGTTTGAGAAATTTGACGGCGATGAGCTCAAAAAAATAATAATCAAGCACATGAAAGATATCGAGGTATCTGCAAAGGGCAATAAGCTTGTTATAAAACCCGGTAATGTTGACATTAAAACGCTGAAAAAGGTTAAGGACAAGATACTCGATATACACATAGACGGAATACCCAATATAAAACAGGTTGTTATAGTTAAAGAAAAGGATGACTGGGTAATACAGACCAGTGGAACAAACCTCAGGAAAGTGCTTGAAGTCGATCAGGTTGACATAGAGAGGACGAGGACCAATGACGTATATCAGGTCTATGAAGTACTGGGTGTTGAGGCAGCAAGAAATGCGCTCGTCAGGGAAATCAAGGAGACGCTGGATGAGCAGGGGCTGGACGTTGATATCAGGCACATAATGCTGCTTGCCGATACCATGACATTTGACGGCACGCTCAAGGCTATAGGCAGGTACGGAATTTCCGGAGAAAAGCTGTCTATGCTGGCAAGGGCAAATTTTGAAGAAACAAAAAAGCATATAGTAAGCGCGTCATTTTATGGTGAAGAAGACAAGCTTCTCGGAGTGACAGAAAATATACTAGTGGGGCAGATAGCTCCTATAGGAACAGGGCTCGTGGACCTTGTGGTTGACACTGAAAAAATGAAAAAAATGGTGGACAAGAAATAGAAGCAAATCATTAGAATTGCAAAGCAATTCTATGCATGGGAAAAATAAAGTTTTTCCCAATGTTCGGATTTATTCGGATTTTCAAGAAATCCAAAAAGATGGTGGACAAAACATAGAAGCAAATTTCGGATTTTAAAAAAATCCAAAAAGAAAAATCCAAAAAGATGGTGGAGAAGAAATGATAGACAAACTGCCTTCAGGAAAGCCTGTAATAGGCTTCAGGGAAGTTGCCAGGGGATTCAAAAGCGGAAAAATAAAGCAGGTGGTTGTTGCAAAAAACTGCCCGAAAAAAATCATCAGCCATTTCCCAGAGGACATGGTACAGGTATTTGATGGTGACCAGAAACAGCTCGGAACGCGGCTCGGAAAGCCGTTCTTCGTAGCAGTAATTGGTTTTGAGGAGGTTTCGGAAAAATGAAAGTAACCCTTGACATGAATACCATACAAACGATAAACCTTTTCCATAACATAACAGGCTCTAATGTTGTTGACTGTGTTGACACAGAAGACATGCTGTATTTTGTGGTGCAGAAAGGGGAGTACGGGCTTGCTGTCGGTAAAAATGGCGCAAAAATAAAAATTGTTGAAAAGAAGCTTCGAAAGACCGTGAAAATTTTTGAATATTCCGAAGACCTTGAAACATTCATAAAAAATATTGTTCCAGAGGCCCAGGAAACAACATTCAATGAAAAAAAAATCCTTGTCAGGCTAAAGCCAGCTGACCGTGCCAAAGTCATAGGCAAGGCAGGCAAGAATATCAAAATTATCAATGTTTTTCTTAAGCGCCTTTTTGACATCGAAGAGATGAAAGTTAAATAGCACGATCTGGGCACGCCAGCATGAGCTATCATGCCACCTTTCATTAGAATTGCATAACTCTTTAGAGTTACGCAATATCTTATGCATAACATCAGAAAAGCAAAGCTTTTCTGTGCATGGAAAAAACTTTGTTTTTTCCAATG
>JACRMX010000002.1 GCA_016219485.1 Candidatus Aenigmatarchaeota archaeon
GATATTGCTTATTCCTGCTTGGGCTTTTCTTCTTATGAGAGGGCTGCATAGCGGCATATAGTTAAAATCCCATTTATAAATAGCAATTTACAGAAATATATTCGGTGAATTATGCCCCGCAGCCACAGGGTGTTTGCCCGGCAGAGGCAGAGAAGGTGCGAAACAAACTGGCTTGCGAGGCAGGCCAGCCGGAGCCCAAAGCTCTTCCAAAGAGCAGATGACGGTCATCTTGACCGCTTGCCGCTACATTCTCTCTGTCACTTTCATTATGTTTGATACAAACAGTTTTGCATTTCTCAGCGAGTCCTCGGCTGGTTCTTTGTTTGCCTGCGGTATTGTATTATATGTGAAATTTCCTCTTTTCCATTTTTCATCTTTGAATATCTCCAGCATTTCATCCGCCCTTATGATGATGGTTCTGTAGATTTCAAGAAGCTTTGCATCAAGAATGCCTGTATCAACAAGGTTTTCCTTGAACCTGTCAAATGTTTTTTTGTGTATTTCCGGGGCAAAAGTCCTGATGTTTTTTGCCAGAAGGATTGCTTTGGCTGAGTAAAATATAGCATAATAAGAATGTGATATTACAGAGCTGTAAAATGTTATTTTTCCGGGAAGCCGAAACTCCTCTTTTGATTTTGCTTCTTCACTCAGTCGTTTCAGGGACTCGGCTGCAAATATCTCATTGTTCGCCCTTTCAAGGAAAATTTCAACCATTGAATCCATTTTCTATCGCCCCGCTTATTATCTGGTAATAGTTTTCCGCCCCGAAAAGCAAAAGGTTGTTTTTAACTGTCTCCTTTCCGTAATTTGGTTTCTTTTCAAGGAGCATGGAAAGGAATTCTGATTTTCTAAATACATAGAGGTGTATCTGCGGTATGCTGAGCTCGCAATAGTGGGACAGCTCGGCGTATACCTTTTTTGGCTCTGCGCTTTCATCTATGATAAGGACAGCATCTATGTCTGAATCTTTTCTCTGGGTTTTTTTCGCATAGCTCCCTGTTATGATGAATGTAAAAAAAGATGTTGGAATTTTAGCTGCAAGGTTTTCCAAATTTTTGTATGGTATGTGCTTCTCTTTCCAAGCAGCATATTCTGATACAAACCCTGCATACGCCTGTGCCTTCAGCGATTTCAGATTGAGATGATAAAGAATGGTGTTTCCTGCTTTTTCTTCTTTAAGAACCCCGCTTCTGGCAAATTTCTTGAGGGAGTTATAGACGTAACTTTCGGATTTCTTCCTGGAAAGTTTTTTAACTTCCCTGAAAGTAAGGCCTTTCCACGGCATTTTCACAAACTGCAGCAATATCTCATATTCTTTTTTCAGCATTTTAATCGCCTGGTATAAATCTCTTTTTTAGGTTTATATAATCCTATTTAGGAGATTGTTATATATAAAGCTTTCTTCCAGCCACATACCCTATTTGAAGAATAATGCACGCTTTACCTAAACATCGCAAAATTCACACTTTCAGCGTGACAAACAGTTTATAAACCAGCGATATAATTTTCTTTATGAAATCCGAGAAAAGGCCAAAACGGAGAATATTGGTGCTCGGATTAACCTTGGGTATAGCACTATTTTCAGGATATTTCAGCAGACCTTATCTGAAAAATATTGAGCGTGGAAGAACAGCCAAAAAGGAATCTGCAGCCATAGAAGAGGGTTTTCAGAAATATTTAGAAGAGGGGCAAGCCAGAGAAAAAAAAATGACCTCCTCGCCCGACTGAAGTCGGGCGTTTCCTATGCGGTGTAGAACACACCGTGGTGCATCTCTTGGTTCTCTACATAGTCAATCTGGGTCTGCAAGTCGGTCACACCGATTGTATGGGCGAAATACCCCCTGCTCCAGAAGTGGCGCCTCGGATACCTCAGGGCAAATTTCTCTTTAACTTCAAAGAGCTTCCTTGAGGAGGCTCCCTTGAGAAGCTTTACAGCCTCCTCTTCGTTCATGCCTTTCGGCAGCGAGGCTGCCATATGCACATGTTCAGGCAACACTTTGATAGAGATTATTTTTATACTGTGCCTATGTGCTGCCTGCCTTATGCAGGCTTCAACGAGCTTCATGCTCTCCCATTTGCCCATCATCTTATACCTGTATTTGGTGCACCACTCAAACACCCAAAGATTTCGCCCAACGCTATGGCTGCTTCTGACAAGTTCTATCTGCATAGAAAACACCTCTACGAATTTATAAGGGAGCGAAACCTACCACTAAATAGGTTATGTTTTTGCACGGGGCAGTGTTTCGCTCCCCGTTTTATTTTTTGGTTTTATCTTCAGAAATAGCTACAGTTACGGGAATTCATCTACTGGCTGAAGCCATTAGGTTTCTTCCGCCATGCGACACTAAAAAAGTGGTTTGAAGAAGAGAGCGGAATCTCATGGGATTCTTTGAAGAAAGATAGAGAAATTTACGATCCTCAAAAACATAAAGCCGGCGTCTCTCTCTCGTTTGACGATGATCATGTAGATTCGTGGTATTCGGCAAGACCATTACTTGATAAATATGGCGCAAAAGTTACTTTTTGTGTTACGGGTTTCAAAGGGTTCAGTAATTCTGAGTGGGAAAAACTTGAAATA
>JACRMX010000054.1 GCA_016219485.1 Candidatus Aenigmatarchaeota archaeon
TCCTGGCAGCGAAGGCCAGGTTTTAAGCGGGGATATAAGACAATTGCGCATAGAAAGGGATAGACAAGAAAAAAGGTGTAACAAGGCAATTGCAGAAGTTGATCAGATAGAAAGGAGAATAGAAAGAGAAGCAGCTGCTGGTCATGACACAAGGGCATGGGCAGGCCGGCTTGAAACTGCAGCCAGGCATAGAGATGAAGTTCAGGCAAAACTGAATGCTTTGAATGACAGAATAGAAGAACTGGAAGTTGGTTACAGTGCAAGGAGAGCTGTCAGAAGATTCAGGTAATCCTAACCACGATTCTTTCTAATTGTCGTATATCTGAACTATTTGGCCGAAAATATCTGTTTTTCCTATTTTAGCTATAAGGAAGTTGCTTCTATTGTCAGAGGTTTTTTCTGCTTTCCCCTCAATAGTAGGGAAAAAGAGAAAAAAACGCATATGCTTGGAAAAACAGGGGTTTTTCAAAATCTTCATTCGTTTTTTGAGCACAACGCTAACGGCTACAGCAATAGTTATAACACGTATTCTTTATTTTGTCATCGGTTTCAGCAAATTCTCCATTCATCAGCATTGCTACACACGCTTCTTTCAGCGTGCCTTTGTATGAAACGTCTTTTTCACTTCTTCTTGAGTCATATCCCTGTACTTTGATTTCTCCGATTACTGTAGCATAATCACATCCGCGCTCGCGCCACATGGCGCATCCATTGAGCAGAGCCTCCTGGTCGCTGATGGATTTCATGTTCTGGTTGCTGCTACCAATGAAAAGCGCAGACGCAACAAGAAAAACAAACACAGCCAGAATAATTACAACAACTGCATTTATCGGAAGTGATAATGCTTTCATATAGAATAATTAATATGGTGCGTTTTAAAGCTTGAGATTGATGGATTAGTTTTTATTTGTAATTTCTAAAAATTCCTTTGCTGTAATGATTTTTATTTTTCTGAACTCTTTAATGGAAAGCAGGTGTGGGTCGCCTGTAATGACTTGAACCTGTCTTTCTGCTCTTCTGTGAAATGTAGTTTTGGATATTCCAGCGCCTCTACAAGTTCATAAAACAGTTCTTCAGAAATTATCAGCTCAATTTCTCCTCTAACTGCCTTCTCAAACACCTTGTATGGATTTCCAGCCCATCCCAATGCAGAAATTAGTATATTCGTGTCTAATGTCGCCTTTGTCTTGCCCATTTCACAGCCCCTTCAATGTCGCTTTCTTTCACTTCTGTCTCTTTAAATTTTTTGGCTATTTCTTCAGATAAGGCTTTAAATTCCCCCCTGACGTCAGGGATGTCTACCTTTTTGAACAACACTCCACCTTTGACATCAAAAGCCACAAACCTGTCGCTTGGCCTGAATTTTTCCTTTTCTCTTATCTCCATAGGAACAACCAATTGTCCTTTGGGAGACATTTTAACCAGCTCATCTGTCATTTCATTCACCTGTTTAACAGTTTAACAGTTTAACTATTTAAGCTTATGTTTCCAAGCAAATTCCGGTTCTTTCCAATTGGCGTATGATTGTTGGGATAAAAAGAAAAGGCTCTTCTTTTAATTTTTGGGCTGACCTTTTGGCTTTTTTCTTTTTCCGATATTTGCGTTTGAGCTGAAAAGGTCTGTTTTTCCACTTAAGATAGCTGGCCTTTTAGTTATTAACCCTTACAATTCTCATACGTTTATTGTACACAATCGCAAATTCCTTCGGAATGTATGTGAAATTTTGCTGTGGTTAAATCAACACGGCTACGATGATTATTACAAAGCGTTGATAAGAAGAGATAAAGCTTTCATACTCAAATTCCTTTTATTATTTAGTTGTCGGGTTTAAGCCACCACAACAGTATTGCCAGTAGTTTCTACCAATGCCAAGGACACTTTCTTAAGAAAGTGGTTTTCCTCCAGTATTGGATTGGCTTTGTGCTGCCGGGTTTAATCCGCCGCAGCAGTAGTCCCAGCATTTATCAGTGTCGGGAGTACCAAGAACTCTATTGCACGCCACAGCAAGCTTTACATCATCAGTAGCTCCCTGTGGCCGATATCCTAGAATTGTTATGCTCCCAGCCTCTCCGGTTTTGCATCCCCTTGACATCCACATGCCGCAGCCCTTCTGCAAGGCAGCTGTATCGCTCATCGTACCTGTTCCGCCACCGAAGCCTCCGGCAAAGAACGCTGCTACAGCCAGCAATACAAGCAGAACAACAATAAGAATAACAATGATATTTATCGGCAGGCTCATACCTTTCATAATCACTGATTATTTTTATTATTTATAAAGCTTTTTTTCTGTTAATTTTTTTGGGCTGACCTTTTTTCAGTCGTTGGGCTGAAAAGGTTTGTTTTTTCTATCTTTGAGGTGAATTACAATTTTCATACGTCTGAGAGTTTTGAAAAAACCATCAGCTTGCGGACGATGCTCACATTGTCAGAACGTTTTTTCTGCTTTCCCCTCAATTTTTAGGGGGAAAGAGAAAAAACTGATTTTAATAAAGAGTTTTTCAAAGTCCTCAATGTTAGGGGCGAGCCAGTCTTTTCAAGAAAAACTAAAAAGACCATTTTCAAATACTTAAAAAGAAAAGAGCCTTTTTAGCGTCGCACACCAATCAGAAAGAACCGTTTTTCTCTGCTTCATGGTTCTTCAGTTAGTTATTACAACAGCCGCGTTAAGTCAGGAATATAAGCTTTCATAAACTATTCTCTCTTAGGTAGTTAAATGTCAGAAATCAACCAGTTAGATATACTGGCCTATGCTCTGGAACAGGGCGAAACCATGTTAGAGCTATTGCAGGCTTCGCATGCTGCTTCAGATGCTCATTCACGATTCAGAGGCTGCATGAATCAGTTTAGAGCAGCAGTTATGGGCTGCGAATATGATAAGTCACTTGCTTTTGAGCTTTCAATGAGCGCTTTGATGGATTTAAGCATACGCATGGTTCAGGGAACACGCATGTACGATAGTTTGGAAGGTATTGTTGCTCATTGCCAGCCATATTTACAGGTTGTAAGAATGTTACAGCATTATGAGCCTGAAAATGATGATGCCCGAAATCTTTTGCATAGATTGTATGAACAAGCGCCTCAGCTCAGAGAAGCGCAGACCGAGTATGAAAGAACATGGAAATAATAGCTGGCATTTACAGTTCTTTCTAGTTGACTTTAATTGTTAGGTTGGAAAAAGAAATGGCTTTTTCTTTTAAGTATTTGGTAATTGTAATCCTACTGCCCCTTGACAATATTTTATTTCTTCACATTAAGATAAAGTTTATAACTTTATTGCACAACCTGAAAGGTTGCGCAAATTGCGTAACTCTTTAGAGTTACGCAATATCTTATGCATAACATCAGAAAAGCAAAGCTTTTCTGTGCATAGAAAAAACTTTGTTTTTTTCTAATGAGTCACTTCGGTTTTGTAAAATTTGTTACGAAGTGACTTTCTTGTGGCTCATAATATTTTCGTTTTCCCTCGCTCAAGTAGGGGAAAACAGAAAATATTTTCATTTAAGAAATTAATTTAATGCGTTAGGGGCAGTTAAGTTATAATCACCAAAGTATTTCATGCTTTATCTACTGAAACAAAAGCATAGCAAAGGCAAGGAAGTTATTTCAAAGCATCGGACTGTGGCAGTCTTTCTATAAGGTCTCTATCATATGCAAATGTTGCAACACTAATAGAAAAAAGAGCAGCAATGAGAGATGCTCCAAAATAGCTCCCATCCTCCCAAAAGTCTTTAATAGCTTCCAACACCTCACCGCATCCAGCTCCAATTCTTGATTTATATTCTCTTCCACTTAGTATTGCACGATACATGCAATTAGTATCACCATAAACTTTATATTTTGATTGCAAGGCGGAATGTAATCGTATTTGATACGTTTACATAAAAACGCGTATCTCGTTCTTCACGATTCCCCTTAAAATTTCCTTGCCTGTGTCGCTGTTTTTAGCTATTCGTATCTGGCCGTTTTTGCCTACTGTTGCTGAAAATATGTACTGGTCACCAACGTAGAAGTTTGCTGCCTTTCCTGTCTTTTCAAGGGTGAACAAAAGATAGGCGCCGGTTTCCTTCAGGTCAAAACTGACTTCTTCACCTAGCGTAGAGACTTTTGGCATAACTTCTATGCCTATGCCTAGTTGTTCCTCGAGCGCCTTGATGGTAGAACCCTGCTTTCCTATGATGCGCGGTATTATCTCATTTTCCACCTTTACAACAGCCCGGTTGCTTCCTGTTATTTCAACAGAAGCTTTTCTGTCATACTTCCTTATCGTGTCCAGTATCTGCTTTTTGGCGAGCTTTTCAACAGCGCTTTCTTTCTCTTCCTTCTTTATTGGAATAATAACATTTTCTTCTCCATAGCTGTAGATTTCATACTCAAGCTTTTTCGTTTCAAAATCCCTGACTTCCACGAGCGGCCGGGCAAGGTCTGCTTCGTTCATGCCTGTTGGCGTCCTTACGCACATAGCCAGCTCGTAAACCTTTTCTACGCGACCAGCTTTTATGTATATTATAGTGTCAATGACATGCGGAATCATGCCCAGTTCTATCCGGCCGATAAACCGCTGCACTGCGTCTATGGGGTCTGATGCGTGCACAACGCCTATCATGCCTATGCCTGCAAGCCGCATGTCTGAAAATATTTCAAAATCTTCTGTCTTTCTCACTTCATCAAATATCGTGTAGTCAGGCCTTACGAGAAGAAGCATGTCTGCTGTATGCACAAAGCTGCCTCTCAGCTTTGTATACTGCGTAATTTCAGGGCCAACCTGCAGATCGCGCGGCGATTCTAATGTTTTTACGATATTGCCTTTTTTCTCGTAGAATTCGGCGATAGCAGAAGCGAATGTAGACTTTCCTGAGCCCGGAGGCCCTGCAATAAGCACGCCACACGAGATGTCAGTAAGCCTTTCCTTCAGCTTGTCAGCCAGCTTGTAGTCCTCAAGGCTGACTTTTGCTATTGGCCTCACAACAGTTATCTCAACGCCATCTGAAAAAGGCGGGCGCGCTATTGCTATGCGCATGTTTCCCATCTGTATAATGGATGCTTTGTGCCCTCCTATTTCTATGAACGTATCCTCTTCATAGCGCGCTGCATCCATAATTTCCCTGATTATAGCTTCCAGTTCTTCAGCTTCCAGCAGCTCGTCGCTTATTTTCACGAGCTTAAAGTCGCCTGGCTTGCCCCTTTTTGCCATTGCAGCAACACCCTCCTTAAGATGCAGGCTCATAGTGTCATCTGTCAGCAGCTTTTCCAGCTTGAGCTCCTTTTTCTTTTCATAAGGCTCAAAATACTGTACTTCTATGCCTTCTGCTTCTGCAACAAGCGCCTGTATCCTGTCTGATGTGTAAATAACAGCCTTGTGCTCCTTTGCCACGTCAAGTATGAGCGCGTCTATCCTTCCGTATTTGGCGAGCTGTATTTCTTCGTAGGTCTGCCTTCTGCCGAGTTTTGTTATTGTTATGTGCTTCATTTCGCGGAGCTTCTTTATCTCATCAAGCCCGTGCATGCCTATTTCCCTGCCTTTTGATGCCTGCGCCCGGAGTTCTTCTACAACAAACTCAGGTATAATAACCTCTACTTCTTTTTCTTTTTCCATCAGGTCCCTGAATACGCCTGATATCAAAACGCTTGTGTCAGGCACAACTTTTTTCATATATATCACCTACGTTCTCTGGGCAAGAAGGAATCAGCACTGTTATTTATGCGTAGTTATGCTTAAATATTTTTAGTTTCTTTAAACCCGGTTTTGAATCGTAGATTTCAAAATTTCTATGACACAACTCCGAAAATGCTTTATAAGGAGCAGCCCATTTTGAATCAGGTGATAAAAATGAGCTGCTCTGAATGCGGGTCCAAACGTTTTGCCTACGATTCAAACCACGACATAAAGTACTGCAGGGAATGCGGATTCGTAATCCATGAAAAAATGATAATGTAGTATGATGGAATTTATTCTTAGCTGAACGAATGCTCATAGATTGTATCCAATATTGCAGATGTATGAAAATTGCAAGGTTGAGAACGGAAGTTAGCTTAAAAGTAAAAGGAGGAGCGGCATCTTTTCATTCTCGTGCTAAAGGAATTTTAAAAGAAAGAAAAAACCTTTTTCCTTTTACGGCAAAAAAAGACGCCATGCAGATTGACGAGAAGCGAAAAGACGAAAGCCGATTGACGAGCTCTGCTCGTCTGTCTGTTTTTTCGTCAACGGTTCCTCGTCGGTTTTTCGCTGCGTTAATTTTTCCAGCAATCATACGCTTATTGGACGCATCATGTTCAGAGCTCTTTGACAAGTCTGCCTAATGCTATCTTCTTTTCTTCGCCTGTCTTCATGTCCCTTACTGTAACCTGCTTTTCTGCAAGGTCCTTCTCGCCTAGTATTATTACTTTTTTAATGCCCTTGTTGCCTGCGTATTCAAGCTGCTTGCTCAGGCCGCGGCCTGAGGCATCTATTTCCACATTAAGTTTTTTTCTCAGCTTTTTTGCTATCTTAACAGCTTCGTTCCAGACATTGCTGACAGTTGCAATGTAAATATCAACTATTGTTTTAGGCGCATCAATTTTGGCAATATCCATGATTCTTTCAATGCCGATTGAAATGCCTGTGGCAGGCACCTCCTCGCCGCCAAGCTGCTTTACAAGGTCATCATATCGTCCGCCGCCTGCTATGCTGGGGCCTTGGGAAACAATTTCAAAAACAAGGCCAGTATAATATTCCAAGCCGCGCACAAAGCTCATATCCACTTTAATTTTTTTGTCAAGTCCGTAAGGCTTCAGCGCTTTGAGCAGGGCATTTATTTCTTCCACCGACTCTTTGATGTATTGCTTCACGGTTTTGAGATCGCTTTCTATGAATTTCAGAATTTTGCTTATTTTTTTGCTGTCAATTCCCTTTTCACTTAACTCTTTCTCTACGCCTTCCCTGCCGATTTTTTCCAGCTTGTCTATTGAGCGGAAAACCTCTGCAGCATCTGCGCCAATGCTTTTCAGAAAAGCATCCATTAATTTTCTGTTGTTTATGCGCACTGTGAAGTCTATGCCTAACTCCTCCAGCACAGTACAGACAGCTGCAATGCATTCTGCATCAGCTTTTGCTTCTGAAGAGCCTACAATATCAACATCAGCCTGCCAGAATTCGCGCTTCCTGCCACTGCCTGGCTTGTCGTACCGCCATACCCTGCCAATACAATAGCGGCGGAAGGGCTTGGCCAGTTGTTGCGTGGCAACGATGCGCGCAAGCGGCACAGTCAAATCAAAGCGCAGTCCAAGTTCGCGGTCTGATTTGTCTTTGAAATAGTATATCTCGTCCTTTATAGCCTCGCCGCTCTTGGCAGCCAGAAGCTGCCACTCTTCAAACGCAGGGGTTTCTATTGGGTCAAACCCAAAGCGCTCAAACACATCCTTTATTGTTGCAAAAACATAGTTACGCCTAATCATGTCCTCTGGCATAAAATCCTGCGTTCCGCGCGGAACGCTAAAAGACTTCTTTTCATCTGGCATAAAGGTCACCTTACTGTATTAAATACTTTCCGGACCTTTTTAATGTTTGGCTTTGTCGATATCAATACTGCTTGGCTTTCCATTATCGTATCAATAATAGTCAGACCAGTTTCTCTCAATGTGTTGCCGTTTTCCATAACATCTACACCGAGGTCAGCAGCGCCTATTTTTACTAGCGCTTCAGTTTTGCCTGGTTCCCAGCTGATACCAGCGTATGGTATGTTGCTTTCTTCAAGAAAATTTCTTGCCACACTTGGATAGTAGGCAACCACGGTTGCAGGCCGGTTGTATGATGCATCTTTTGCATACATCACAACTTTTGAATACCCGAATGGCAGAAATTCTACGCGTTCTATACTATTACTGTTTCCTGAAAAGATGTAATCCATGTAAGCATCGTAGCCTGTTATTCCACAGAGGCAATATTCCAAATAGGCAGGAACCTGAAATGATTTCAGTAGGGCAAACCCATACCCCCTGCAATCCGGGACCTCGTTCCTGCTATTTATATCCGGGCAGAATCTTAGATTTTCTTCCAGGAATTCCCAGCCTCCACGGCTCATCAGCCTTTCGGAAACAGCTATGGTATTATTTTCGTTCATTCAAAACACCTCCATCGTTTTCAGGGCCGCAGCCGGAACTTTCTAGCGTTTTTCTTCCGAAGAAAAGGCTTTTCGAATCCGGTCTAGAAGATCCACAGTCTTCTGTGCTAAAACGGGATGAACCTGCCATTACACCACTGCAGCCTTTATCAATGCGGAATATAATTTCAGAAGCAAGAACAGATAACTCTATTTTAACTTTAGTGCCTTTTCCAAGACCTAGCGTAGCCCTTACAGGAGCAGGTATTACAATACGGCCTTTTTCATCGATGCGAGAAGAAAATACACAGCGAGAGCTAACTAAACCCTGTTTTTGATTTCCACTACGCTTAGTGGGGGCACCCACCCATGAAGGTATTCACCCATAGTTCTCACCTTCACCCTCTATTGCTGGGTTATATATAAAGTTATCGTGGGACGAATCAGTTGTAGATATTTTTTCTATGCCCCACCTTAACATTAGAATTGCAAAGCAATTCTATGTATGGAAAAAGCTATGCTTTTTCCAATATAACAAGTATGAGCAGTCTGTTTTTGTCTATATCCATGATAATCCTGTAATCGCCAACTCTTAGCCTATAGCCAGGATCTCCGACAAGTTTTTTCACATAAAACTCCGGCCGTATTCTAATCCTTTCAAGGGTATGTATCACCCTTTTTCGTATAACAGGGTCCAGCGCTTTCAGCTGCCTTTCTGCGCTTTCTGAGAAAAGAATCTCGTACATCTATAGCCCCAGCTCTTCTTTTATTTTAGAAAGAGTTTTTGTTTTACCTGCCTTTATCTCTGCTCTTGCCCTTTCCAGCTCATTCTTCGTTTCTTTGTTTAGCTCCTTGGAATCCTCAATCAAATCCCATATCACCTCTTCGTATGTCTCCTTTTCCAAAAGCTTTCTTTCTGTAAGTTCAATCTGCAGTTTTCCGCTTATCTGTATTGTTGTTGCCATAGCTAATTATAGTATGCTATAGTATTTATAGCTATCGCGAAATAGAAAGCTTTTTATAGTTTAAAAATTACTTCTTGGTAGTGATTTTTATGGCAAGGGATTTGATGGAACGGTATCCTAATGTTTTGAGATGGAATTTCAAAAATGAAGGATTGGGGATTATTTCGGAGGCATGCAGGGTTCACGATAGCGATGAAAACACGTTTTATAAACATCTTTCAGGAAAGCCAAGGGCATTCAAATCAAGATCATTTGAAGAATTTGTGGCAAGAAATGATTTTTTAGTTAATTTTATGATCAATGCGCTGTTCAACACCGATGAGAGATACGGATTTTTGTCCGAAGTAGAAAGCAGGTTTGATAATGCTCACGAAAAACC
>JACRMX010000055.1 GCA_016219485.1 Candidatus Aenigmatarchaeota archaeon
CGCTGTACGACGTTGAGTACATATCATTATCCACAGACACGTCCATAGGATTTTTAACAGCTATGGTTGTTGCTCCGACAACCTTGCCTTCTGCTTCTTCAAAGCCGCCATTTACTGCAGAAACATCGTCAACAAAAACTATTGTTTTTTTGTCTGTATCAGGGTATATTGCAAGCTCTCCTGCAGAAACATTGAAGCTGCAGGCTGTCCATATTGTGCTCACGCTGCATGTGCCTGCCTTCACGCCATTTATGCTTACAGCAATGCTAACGGTTTCATCGCTTCTTGCGTGCAGCATAAATGTGCCTACACCTACAGCCTGTTTTATTTTAGTTGTCCTGTCGCCTACAATCATAAGTGAGCGTTTGCCTTCAAGGCTATACCAGCTCGGAGCTGCATAATATACTTCAGGCACAGCTGCTGCAGCTGTTGCAGGTACAGGCGCCTCAATAGTCCAGCCTTTAAGCCCGATTTCAGTGTATGTAAGATTTCCATTACGATAATCAAGGCCAACAGGATTAACCAGGCCTGTTTTCTCTACTGCAACAGCGCCGCCTTTTTTAGGAACCTTGTAGATAACGCCTTTGATGAATTCTGTCCAGTATATGTATTCACTGCCAACAGCAATGTCCTTGGGGCTTTCAAGCCCTGTTGCCAGTATCGTCGTTCGTCCTGCTGAACTTTTTACAAGCTCGTATGTTATCTGCTCGCCTTCTCTTGCGTATATGTAATATACGTCTGCATTAGGAACAGGCTTTGGCTTGCATGCGCAGTGACCAACACCAAATTGGTCTTCCTTGCAGCTGCCAACCATAAATGGATTCTCCTCTGCGCAGAATTCATCGCAGGATTTTGTAATGCTTTTTGCCTGCACCGTTTCCTGGTAATCACAAACATCATTTTGATCTTCATCTATGCAGGCATAGACATGCACTGGAACATCTGCAATACAGGTGGTTGACGTTTCTGTATATTTTGCATTCTCATTATCCAAAATTCCCCAAACTTTCACATATTTATTATCATCTTTTATGTCAATTTTCAAGCCAGCTTTTATAATTTCTTTAACTACAGAACGCGGTGCAGAAAATACCAGCTGGATAGTCTTATCTGCAATTAGTTTCTCTCCTTCTGAAAAGGAAACCTTGTCCTGTTGGATAGAGAGCTCTTGGCTAGAGAGCGTTGCTTTTATTTCTTGATTTATATGCTCTTGAAATCTGACTGTATAGAAGAATCCTGCTCTCCCGTCCTTAGAGTCCTGTCCTGTAAGAAACAGCCCATTATTATTCCAACCATCTTCAATACGCCAAATACCGCTGCTAGGTTTTCTATATGTGCCACCAGAAACAGCAATCGGTTCTGCTGGCATGGTATAGTCCCCAATATATGCAACGTCAAAGGCTACAGGCTCGGAAGGATATTTGTTTTCAAAAGAAAAGGTTCCGGAATGCAACTCATTTGATGATATCCAGGACTTACCATTCCATTTAAGATCGAACAATCCATATGTTTTCTTATCTGTTATAATTTTCCAGGAACCATCGCTATTCACTTGTAATTGTTGGTTGTGGTTAACCAGCCATATTTTACCTGGCCCCTGGCTATTTAAATCTCCATCATGGAAGGCAGGCGTATTAACTGCAAAAAGAGTTTTCCAATCAGTTATGTAATCTTCTGTTCCTGTTACTGTCAGGCCATATGAAAATGATTTTGCAGGGTCAGACATGTGGGGTGAGTTTAAATCTTCCAAAACACCATCTGAATAGTATTCTACCAGCTTTCCACTTACGCATTGGTCCTTATATTCCAGCTTTCCATCTATAGTGAGTACACCATTATTTTCTGGGTCTATGCCGTCATCAGTTTCTTCAGAGCGATGGAACGTGCATCCAGTGGTGTTTATGAAATAGCCTCTTCCAGGCTCAACTAGTGTTGTAAATTCCCATGTCTTGGAGAGCTGATTATAGAAGAACGGACCTTCTTTAACGTCTTCTTCTGGACAGGTTCCTCTTATTTTATTGTACTCTATTGGTTCAGTCGGACCTGCGAAATATCCTAGTTTGTTGCCGTTCTGGTCTGTTACAATATGAGGAGATTTTCCTGCTAAACTATAATCCCTGCCGATTGTCTCAATATTACATTTCTTTGAAACAGTTATCAGGTAGGCTTCTCCTGCAACGAGAGAAGCTTCTTCTGCAGCCGTGCTATCTTCTTCATTTCCTCTGGAGTAGGCGTTGAATTTTATGCCACCGTGGTTGCATGGGTCGCCCCATTGCTGTACTCTGAACTTTCCAGACTCCTTTGTTATTTTTACCTTCATCCGGCCACATACAAGTGTCTCTCCGTTTTTAGACAGGCTTGAGCATGGAATGGTTCCACCCTTCCAGCACCACTCCCACTCATCTCCGTGCTTTGTAAAGATCTGTTCTCCGATAGGCCATGTTCCAGACCTGTCAACAATGTCTATGTAAACGTCATTTACTATAAACCCGCTTCCTCCATAGCTGTATGTGCCATAGTCTTTGATGCCGGTAACCCATACCACGTTACCAAATGCTCCTAGCGTATAACCGAGATTTCTTGATATATCCTTTGAAACAGTTTCCGCAGCAGTGGTTGTTCCGTACACAAACTGGCAGGGTAATGGCACGTCAGGCCCTGAACACGTGTCGGCTCCACCATATTTCCAGATTTTTACAGGCCCGCATTCGCCTTCAATATCCTTTATCTTCAAAGCCTGGTCAGGCACATTGGTCAGGGAAACAAAGTTCCACTTGTTTCCATAAGGCGTGAGTATGATTTTTCCAGGAACAGCAGGTATGCTCGGATATTCAGGTCCGATATATATGGACGTCTCTCCTGCAATGGTTTCAAATGTAGCAGGGTCAAACACTGCTGTTTTTTCATCCACGTCAAAATAGACGACATTGGAAGATATCTCTTGCGGCTGCTCGCCTGTTGCCATTTTCTTCAGCACGCCTGCCTCGTTGAAATAAGCGTATCTGCCATTAGCATAAACCTTGAAGTCCCTTACGTTTTCAACAGAGCTGAGCAGCCTTTCGCGCGTTCCTCTCATCAGGCTGAATAAGATGCTCTGCTTTCCTGTTGCAGTTTTCTTGGGAACTATTTTTACATTCAGGCTCTCTGTTGCTCCTGCCTTGACAACAACGCTCTCAACAAGATTGCCGTCCTTTTTCATTGTTATCTGCCAGTTTTCAGGCGCTGTTGTGAAAACAGAAAACCTGTCGCCATTGCATTTCGCATTATCCTTGTTCGTTATATTCAAGATTATCTCTTGTGGATGGTCCAGGTCGCCGGAAAGCGAGGCTGGACTAAAGGTCATGACTGGTGGTTTTTTCTCATGATAGAGATAGCTGGCTGTTGCATCGACCTCCTCTCCGTAGTGCACCGGGTCGCGCACTTGTATTTTCGCCTCGCCTGTTCCCTCTGCATTTGCAGGGGGTTTCATTGATAGTACTGTCTCTTCTGTTACTCCTTCTTCTACCTTGAGCACACGGTCTCTTAGTTCACATGCCCATCTCTCGGTGCACTGAGCTATATCTATGGCAAAATCTGTCTGGTCATGCGTCACGTCTTCATCCACAGGGTTGGTAATTCTGATCTTATAGTATATCTTTTCTCCTGTGCCGCACTGGTATGCCTTGTCTTTGCAGTTCAGCGCCTCGTCTTCAGCTCCGCACTCGCTTCGTACTATCTCTACTTTAGGCTTTTCTGGCTCCCGCACAATAAGCGTTATGTTGGTGACAGTTAGAGAAACGTCTTCTGCAAAGCCCTTGTAAGGCTTTATGTTTGATGTTAAACTTAGAGTATAAGCTCCGGGCTCTGTTGGAGCAAGGAACATGTATGTGAATTTTCCAGCATCTGCTGTTGAAACGTCTGTAGTCCATTGTTTGTCTATGCCTATGTTAACTGTGAGATTTCCGATAGTAGTCATGCCTTCGCGCGAACAGTAATACCTGCAAGGCCATATGCCCATTGCGCTTTCTTCAGGCTTAGCAGGGTCTGCAGGATAAGGTATTGTAACAAGGCCGCCGCAGTAGGAATAGCTCGGCGGCTGTGCTGCCACTGGCTTGCACGATGTTTCTGTAACTTTCTTGCCAACGCATATGCCACTGGCCTGTCCGTTAACAGCAGCATAGCCAATCATTGTAATAAGCTTGCCACGTTCCTCTTCCCATGCTTTTGATAATGAGTAGCCTTTGCATTCAGGGGCATTTGTCGGATTTTCGCCTGCCCAGAACTCACACTTGTCGTTTTTCTCTGCTTTGGTAAATCCTATATTCGGCATGCTGCCGGAAAGCCCGTATATATTCGAAGGTGCCATGACGCCTGTGACCTTGGCTATCTCCTGCCTCACCATTGCAGAGGCAAACTGTCCCAAAGCCTCTCCAGCAGCGCCGCCAACAGCATTGCTTACAGCTCCGCCTACTGCATCGCCCAAGTACAGCGATGCTGCTATGACAACTGCCTTGCCCAGAACGCCTCCCCAGAATCCGCCGCAATTGCCGGATATTTTTTTATAGCCTGGAGGGAAGCTGCCGCATTTTGCCTCAAAGAAATCTGTCTTACAGCCAACAGACTTGAAGTCTGCGCATATGCTCTTGCCGCCATAGCAAAGCGATTCAAAAAATCCAGCCTGGCCTTCTATCGTTACAAGCGAGCCTGTGACAGCAATATGCTGGCCAAGGTCTTTGTTCATTTTATCCACTGCAGTTTTAATAATAGGCGCGTATACATATGGCTTGATATCCTTGGGCACAGCTGCCAAACCATTATTCTCAGCGAAATTAAAGAAGACAACACGACCTTCTATAACATCTGTTACTCTGAAAAGTGCTTGCCCTTCTGATGCTCCTGATGCATAGTGCTTGTAAAAATTATCGACCCGTGTTCCATCTATGATCAAATCTTCAAAAATAAAAGCGCGATTCGGGCTCCTTGGCGTCACCTCTATGCCGTAAACTGTTTGTTTCTTGCTCATGATTATTAGACACGCATCCGTATTTCCTGTAGCAGCAAGCAGCACATTGGTGTAATCTTTAGGATTCTTTAAAATAACTTTAATTGCATCCTGGACTTTTGTGCTTTCCACGCCTTCTGTTTCCAGAAGAGATGCAATGGACGCAACTGCCTCTGCCAAAGACGCTGTGTCTGGCTCATTTGGAGCTGGAATGATCCAGCCTGTCCGTGTCCCAGATGCTGTGCAATATATTTTTTCTATCAGCTGGGCAGGAAGCCCTGTCTCCTCCTGTGCTGCGGCAAGAGCCTCTCTTCCTGTGTATCCGCCGAGTTCATCCACAGCTTTATCATAGGCAAATTCTGTTGTGCCTTGTTTGCTGCCAGTGTAGGTGCACTGCACAGTAAAACTTCTGCTGTATGCATCATTGCCATAGTTGTAATTGCTGCCATAAGAATTAGCATTGTAAGCAGGATTAGAGCTGTAATCAGTGTATGAAGGATAGTATCTCTCCTTATAGTTAGACCCGTATGCACTGCCATAGCCTGGTTGTGAGTATTTGCTATTGCCATAGCTGCCATAGCTGTAAGGCATGCTTCCTCTTGCGACATTTACTGTTATCCGGACTTTCTTGTCAGCAGTAGAAGGCACGACAGATTGGTAGAAATCCGTCCTTACATCGCCTGCGTACTGGAAATCATCGCCTATTCGTGCCTTATAGTAGGACTGCGACGTCCCTCCGTCAGCGCTTACAGCAGCAGATGTCGCAGTCAGGCCGCCCCACATAAAGCTGAAAACAACATTAGACTGCCCGTTGCCCATGTCTACGCATTCAGCATAAACCTTGTTTACAAAAGACGTGATGCCAAACCCAACACCGCCGCAATAGCACATGCCAGGAACGTCAGGCATTCCTAATCTGCCTTCAAGGGCAATGTTGCAGAACTGCTCTCCGATGGGGACCACATCAACGTAGTCAGCAATGTCGCCTGTAAATTCATTAAGCACCTTGTTCCTGGAAAAAGGCAGGCAGCGGCCACCCAGGTATTTTCCCGTTTTGCATGCATCATTGCAGAAAGTATCAGGGTCAACTGCGTAGCAGAAACCTAAATTGCCTTTGCACTCGCCCAGAGACTTTCCAGGATATCTACCGTCAGTTGCGCAGACGCCTTTCATTTTGCTGCCTGCAAGTTTCTGGCATTCAGGAGTACTGGTCACAGGAAGAGGTTCTTGTTGCTTTTTAGGCGAACAGCAGCAACCCTTCTCACCGGGTATGTCCATTATTCGGTAATCACCTTCACATCCTACTTCATATGGTTTTCCGGACACATACTTTTTGGATTCGCAAAAAGCAGGACATAGAGCAGCTTCTGTGGACTGGTCAGGTGCAGCTGCACTGCCATATTTTTTCTCATAGTCATCAAGTGCATAAGCTATTGAACTCGACCCAGCAACTCCAATCACCAAAAAAATCACGATTGCAGCAAGAAATATTAATCTTCTCATATCATAGCTCCTCACAGTCTATCTGGACAAGACTGTTCTGAAGGTCTGTCATGTATGCATTGTACATGTTCTTGTCTTTGAAATATTTTACCTTTGAAAATGGCGCGCCGTCTTTTGGCACAGCCTTTGTTACAATAAAATAAAGCCCTCTTTCGTGGCCTGTCTTGTAATAATATTTTCCCGGATTGCAGTCATATTTTTTGTCTGGAGTGAAATACATATCCTTGTTTTCAGAAAGCTCACACTGGGACACAGCACCGTCAAGAACAAGCATGCTCACTTTGATGGCATCATCGTTGTTGAAGAAAAGCGTGCCTTCTCCAAATGTGTTGTTCTGGAACTGCATTCCATTGACAGCAGCATCATATGATGAAAAAAGCTCAACGCAGGTATTATAAGAAACCTGGGAAGGCTGCACTATTAAAAAAAGCCCGACAGCAACTATCAGCAAAATTATAAAAGCAATGGGATATAAAACGCGGCGTTTTTCTCTTCTCCTCTCTTCTCTAATGATATCGCGCCAACCCTTCATGAAAAATTATTGTTTTATACGGTATATATAATTTTTTACCGTGGTTGTGTCCAATAATTGTATGAAAATTGCAAGGGTTAGGAACGAAAGGCTGGCTTAAATTTAATATATCCATGCGGTTTTTTTCTCTTTCCCCCTAAAAATTGAGGGGAAAGCGGAAAAAACCTTCTAACAATACAAGAAAGTCACCTCGTGACAAATATTGGAAATCCAAAAGGATTCCCAATATCCGAAAATCTATTGATTTTCGAATATTTTACAAATTTTCTTCAATTATTTGCGAGATAGGGGATAAAGGTTTCTCAAAGTCCTCAGTTTTTCTATCGTACTTTCATGCCTTCATCAACAGGGGAAACAGGCCTGACTACAACGCCGTCAGCATGCAGCGGCTCTCCGTTGCAGTGAACAATGCCGTTTCTGATGACAAAATCGTTCTTCATGAACTCTTCAAGCGTTAGTTGTTCGTTGCACTCAATGAGAGCAGAGCCGTTCCTTATTTTTTTCTCCGGCACCAGCAGCGTACCGTCATCGCATGCAAGAAGCATGCCGTTGCTCACAACGCCTTTCAGCTCCCTGGGCTCAAGATTTGTAACAACTACTGTCTGTTTTCCTATAAGCTCATTCTTTTTGTACTTTTCCCTGAGCCCTGCAACTATTGTTCTTTCGCCCATAGTTCCAAGGTCCAGAGAAAGAACGTAAAGCTTGCCAGCTTTCGGGTGCTCTTCAGCCTGTGTTATGGAAGCAATGCGCAGGTCAGGCTTTTTCTCCATCGCCGATGTTATGCTTTCAACTATTTTTTTTCTCTTTATTTCTCCTTCTTCTATTTTTTTGAACAGCATCCATGCCTGCACCTTGTGCCCGGGCTTTATTATAAAATCTGTGATGTCAGACCATTTTGTCCGCTTAACATCCAGTGCCTGAAGCGCCTTTTCTGCAGTCTCTGGTATGTAAGGCCAGAGCAATGTTGTTATGGTACGCAGTGCATTTACAGAAACATACAAGGCTGTTCTCGTTTCTTCATCCTTGCCTGCCCACGGCTTCTTGTCCTGGAAGTATTTGTTGACATCAGCCGAGATCTCCATTATTTTCTGCAGCGCTTCCCTGAGCCTCACGCTGTCTATAAGCTGTTCTACCTCACTGACTTTCTTCTGCAGGTTTGCCTGAAGCTTCTTTTCAGCCTCTCCCATTTTTCCAGGCTTGGGTACTGAGCTGAAATTTTTTTCTATGAATGATGTTACGCGGTAAAAAAGATTGCCGTAGTTTGCTATGAGCTCGTTGTTTATCCTGTTCTCAAAGGCATCCCAGTCAAAATTGCTGTCTTTGGTTTCCGGCAGTATGCGCGCAAGATAAAAGCGCCAGTAGTCTGCAGGGTAAAGCTTAAGCGCGTCATCGCTAAACAGCCCCATGCCTTTGCTTGTTGAAAATTTCTTTCCCTCCCAGTTCAGGTACTCATAGCCTGCAACAAAATGCGGCAGGCTTATTTTTTCAGATGCCATTATCGTTGCAGGAAAGAATATTGTATGGAACGGGATGTTGTCTTTTCCAAGAAAATGCACTATTTTAGAATCTGTCCACCATTTTTTCCACTCATTCAGATGCTGTGTGATAGAGACGTAACCCCATGGTGCATCGATCCATACATAAACGAGAAGATGCTCATACCCCTTTATTGGAACAGGAATGCCCCATTCCAGATTTCGCGTTATGCATCGTGGCTTCAGCCCCTCTTTTATCCATGCCAGCGCTATGTTTTTCGTATTCTCAGGCCATTGCTTGGATTCAATCCATTTCTTCAGCTTAGGCTGCAGTGACTGCAAATCCAGGAATAAATGCTTTTCTTCTTTGAATGATATATCCTTACTCTTGCAGATGTTGCAGTATGCGTTCCTGAGATCAGCCGGGTCCAGAACCTTGCTGCATTTTTCGCACTGGTCGCCTCGTGCACCATCATAGCTGCAGTATGGGCATTCGCCGCCAACATAACGGTCAGCAAGATATTTTTTGCATGCATTGCAGTATGGAAGCTTAAGCACTCCTTTGATGACGTATCCTTTTTTGTGCATTGTCTTTATAACACCCTGAACAAGCTTTGTATGTTCAGGCGTTGATGTCTGGCCAAAATAGGTGAAATCAAAATTCCATTGTTTGTAGATTTCTTTTTGAATTTTATAATATTTGTCGCAGTAAGCCTTGGGCTTCATGCCTTCCTGCTTTGCAGCTATTTCCGTCGCAGTTCCGTAATCATCTGTCCCGCATATATAGATATTTGGTATGCCAAGCAAATCAAGAAACCTGTGAAATATATCAGCAGGCAGCATAGAGCCTGCAAGGTTGCCGAGATGCTTAACGCCTGTGACATAAGGAAGCGCAGACGTCACAGTAACGCGCTTGCTGCCAATGATGTTGCCTTTGAATTCAATCACCTCTTATTCTATTCTTATTTAATTCCTATATAATTTTTAAAAGCGTGGTTAGTTGTTTAACTCTGCTTTCCTTATCATTTGTTTGTTGCTTTCATTCCATCCTGTTTATCATGTTTACCACTGTTCCATTTTTGGAACATTTGTTCCATTTTAGGAATGCTAATCTATAAAGCTATCGTTTACATCAATCCGTTAGAATAAACTTGTCCAGTTTCTTTTTTGCCCTCTCCCTTTTCTTCTGGTGGTTTTCCAAAAAACGAGTGACCTTATCTACTAACATTTTTTTCACATCACCAGATGTTATTGAGCCCGAGCGATAGCCTTCAAATATCTCTTTTACCTTTTCATCATCTTCCTCAAACATGAAGTACAGATACTGACAGGCAACATCCACGTCAGGGTCGCCGCCTTTTTTTCTGTGTTCTTCGAGGCTGGCAGCGCCGCCACTGAATGCGCTCATGATTTTCTTTTTTGCATCCTTTGCAGAATCTGTTGTAAATATCACAGAGTCCTTTATGCTTGCGCTCATTTTGCTTTCAGGTCCTTTCAGGCCAGGCAAAAATCTCGTATGTATAGCAGCTGGCTTGTAAAAGCCCAGTTTAGGCAGAATATCCCTGCACACCCTAAAGTGCGCATCCTGGTCTATGGCATAAGGTATCAGGCATGGTATATTTTTACCGGCTTTGACAGACGGCAGAAACGCAGGTACAGACTGCACACTGGTAAAAAATATCTGGCCAACATTTGAGCTATTCTCAAAGCCAAAAACAGCTTTTGCTGTCGAGAACGTCAGCTTCTTCGAAACTTTCAGCGCCTCGCGGTAAAGCGTCTTTGCATAATCAATGTCAGAAAATATGAATGTTTTTTCAGGATCAAACCCAAGTGCTATGACATCCAATGCATTTTCATAGCTCATTTTATTTGTTTCTTCCAAAGAAAGCTCTGGATTAAATACAAATTTCTCGTCATCAGTCATCTGAAAATAGAGATCTGCATTAAACTTGTCCTGAAGCCATTTTGTAAATATCCATGGAACAAGGTGCCCAATGTGCGTATGACCGGATGGACCTCGACCAGTGTACAGGTAAAATTTTTCACCTTTGTCATATTTATCCAGAAGCCAGTCTACGTCACGATGCGAGAAAAATAGCCTGCGGGTAAGCATAAAATGCAGCTCGCCTGCATGACTTTCTATACGTCTGAGAAGTTTATTATCTATTTTCTGCGTGCCAAACTCCTTGATAAGCCTATCATAATCTATTTTTCCGCTAACCTCCCATGGCGTCACAACCATTTTTGTCATTGCATCACACTTATTCTATTTGCTGCAACTAATTAAAATTTATTTTTCTCCCCATATATACCAGTATTCTGCAAAGCGCTTCTTTTCTTTTCTCACATTTACTTTTATTCCCATTTTATAAAATATTTTTTTAACATTATGCAAAAATTCTGGTTCAGGTATACCAAAGGTTTTTCCGAATTCCATAAATGAAAAATGCCCGCCTTTTTTCAGTACGCGCATCATTTTTTTAATAGCAGGCTCCGGATTGCTGAGATGGCACAGGACGCATACGGACACAACAGCATCAAAGCTGTTTTTCCTGAAAGGCATCGTGCTTTCGTGCACAAGTATAACATTTGGCATGCGCATTGTTTTATCGATTTTGCAGGAAGATCGTTCCAGCTGTTTTCTGCTTATGTCAACTGCCAGCACCTCGCCTTTTCCAACTTTTTTGGCTATCTCAAGCGTTGTTATGCCAGAGCCGCATCCAAAGTCAAGGACGCGGTCTCTGCTGCTAAGCTTGAGTTTTGAAATTACGATATTCCTTTCCTTCTGCCCGTACCATAGCGGAAACAGCACGTCCCATAAAGGAAACGCATTAAAAAATTTTTCTATAAACTTCGTGTCATACTGCATCTTTATAAGAAAATACAGCGGTATTCCAAAAAATAGCAGTATTATATCCAGGAAAAATAACCTGAATGCGCCTTCCACATTAATGAGCCAGTAAACAAGCATGCTTATTATAAATAACAGCACAACTATAGCGCCGGCAACTGGAAATGGCGCCGAGAAATGCCTCTTTATATCCGGCCTGCTCAGCCTTAACTTAATCAGCGACAAAAGCACGGAAGAATAGCTTATAATAACGAGCGGGATAAGCATGGAAAGAAGAATCCCATAGCTTCCAAGCCCGACTATTGTTATTATGATACTTATAAGCATCTGGAATATTATTGCATTCCTTGGCGTGCTGTATTTTGAAAGCTCTGAAAGGCTCTTTGGAAGCACTCTGTCACGGGACATTGCAAAAAGAAGTCTTGGAGATGAAATAATCCATCCGGCAACAGTGCCCAAAAGCGCGATGAACATCACTATACCAAGAATTCTTCCCATTCCGTTTCCATATATAACTGAAGCCAGATACTGAAGAGGCGCCTGCTTATCTGCGAACATAGACCAGTTAACCATTCCGACTGAAACGGCGACAAGCAGCAAGGATATAGCAGCTATTATTGCTGTTGAGAGTATAAGAACTTTGGGCATGACTTTTCTGGCATTCTTTACCTCCTCGGCAAAAAAGCAGGTTGTTTCCCAGCCAAAGAACGTCTCTGAAATGAAAAACATCGCGAGAAAGACAGGAGCAATGCCATAGGGAGCAAATGGAACATAGTTGGAATTATTTATGAAAAATATCCCTGGAAATATCAGGGAGAAAAGCACTGCAAGCGTTATTATTCCGAAGATCATAAGCACAGTGGTGCTCTGCCTTACACCCCTGTAATTTAGATAGCTGAAAAAAACTATTATTATCATCGACAATAAAATATAGTAATAAACATTGAGCCCAGGCAAGAGGTAATATAAAGAACCCACCATCACCATGGCTATTGTTATATTTGCCAGAACCCATGTCAGCCAGCCGACTAAAAAAGACGGGAATTCGCCAAAAGCCTTTTTATTATATTCATAAACACCGCCGGCTTTCGGGAACATGCTGACAAGCTCTGCGAAATACATGGAAATCAGGAGTGCTATTGCCGAGAAAATTGCCCATGATATGATAGACGCAGGGCCTGCATAACGTGCGCCTATAGCAGGCAAAAAGAAAATGCCTGTGCCAAGAATGGCATTTATGGTAAGAAAAAGGAGCGTTTTTCTGCCTATGTTTTTCTTTAGCGTCCGATTGACGCACCGTTGATTGACGAGCGTCCGATTGACGCACTTCGTGCGTCGGTTTGGTCGCGCTCGTCCGTTTTTCGTGCGTCGGTTTGGTCGCGCTCGTCTGTTTTCGATGCGTCGGTTTGGCGTTGCCTGCATGAAATTAATTTCTATTTTTCTCTATATATATTTGAGAGTTTTGAAAAAACTCCTATCCTTTACATTAGAAATGCAAAGCATTGAAAACCTACAAGGTTTTCACGTGTCGGGCGTAGCCCAACACACAAGGAAAAGCA
>JACRMX010000056.1 GCA_016219485.1 Candidatus Aenigmatarchaeota archaeon
ATGGAGCAGAAAATTGATAGACCGGAAAAAACCAGAGAGGAAATTAATACCAGAAAATGGCTGGATTTTGAGAAACAGGGATTTTTTCGAGCAGTTAACTAAGACTCCCCGTGAAGACGATGAGTACGCTCAGTAGGACGCTAATTTTTGCAGGCCTATTTTGAGGATAGCGCAAACATTTAAAAGCATGCTACACTAATATTCCTAATATAGTAATATTGAGGTAGCATTAAAATGGCAGACAAGAAGGTTATCAGAGGGTTATCTAACAAGGAGATCAAAGTAGTCTCTTTTCTGGAGTTGGAGGAAAAGCGTTTTTTTTCAAAAAAAGATATCCGGAAATTTTTTAAGTCAAACAGCGACATGTACAAATATATTTTCTCGCTTAAACGGAAGGGCAGAGCTGTTAGAATAAATAAAGACAAATACTATCTTGTGCCTATCCAGGCCCAAAGGGTGTGGGCTGAGCACCCTTTTATTGTAGCTGATGAGATGTTTAATGGCAAGGACTATTACATTGGGGGGAAGCCAGCGGCGCATTACTGGGGCTTTATCGACCAGCTTCCTGCAGTCATTGATGTTTTTTCCACCAAAAAACAGGGAACAAAAACAATTCTTGGAACAAAGTTCAGGTTAAAAAGGGTCAGAAGGCTTGGCTGGTCAGTGAAAAGAACTGTTTCAGGCCATAGCTTCCTGATTGCAAGTAAAAAGGAGTGCAAAAAATGGATTTGATTAGCAAGGCAAAACTTCAGAATATTGCAGCTGAAAAAGGCTTTAACCTTATTTATCTGGAAAAAGACTATTTTCTCACTGTTCTTCTCTATTTTTTGAGGAATGGAAAGAAAATCCCGCCTTTTTTACAGGGATTGATGCAGGCAGGGAAAATGAAAAGTTTGTCAGAATACATGTTTATTATAAAAGCTATTTCAAGGAAAAAGAGTGCATTAATGTTGACTTGAACTCGCACGCAAAAGTTTATTTGGAATCAGAAAAAGTTTGTGTAAAGCATTTTTATAGTGGAATACCCGATTTCAGCGTAACAATCCTTAACCAAAAAGAGATTATTGCAGAAAAAATCCGCTCGCTTTTTCAAAGAAACCAGCCGAGAGATTATTTTGATGCTTGCCAAATAATTCAGTCAGAAAATGGAATTGACGCAAACCTTGTGAAACAAAAATTAAAAGAAGTTGGCATGGAATATGATATCAGCAAAATTTTCAAAAACGCCAACAAAATTTACTCCAGATGGGAAGAAGAGATAATAAGCTTCACAAACAAGCCGATGACCTATAAAACAGCGATAATCGCAATAGCAAAATATTTCAGATACAAACAAAGATGATCTCATCCGGTCGTGCCGTTTAAAGAGATTATTTACTTGTTTACTGACAACGGATATTTCCCATGAACCCTGACTGCAGTTCTTATGCTGCCTGGAGCACTGATTCCATCAGTTTCTGTCTCTCTTCCATTCCATCTGGAGAGCAGGGTTTTCCCACCTCTATCCACAAATCCCCAATAGGCAATTGCAGCAGCGGATTCCTGCATCTCCAGAATAGTCTCCTGCAACTCACACCTCCACCAGCAGCCCCAGCAGCACCCCAAAAACCTCTTCCCCCAGGACAAATCGCAGGGCAAGGGGGAAATACCTATGTCCAAAATGTTGGCCAAGCTGCGCAGGATGTGAACCAACAAAGCCTCCAGGCTTTGGTGCAGTCGCTTGGCGCATTCAATCAGGCAGCTGGCGCAGTGACACAAGCAGGCCTGGCAGTATGCCAGGTTGCGACAACATTGTTCAATGTGCACACGCAGATTGCAAAAGCCTTGGCTGAGATGCAGCAGTTCAAGCTGTGCACAGAAATCGGGCTGCACTCTATTGGTAACGGCGACTGCAATGGAGGCGATGTCGACAACCCCCAGGCAGCTGGCGCAGCTGCGCAGTCATGCGTCCAGAACATAGTCAGCTGCAATAATTACATGGCGAATGCAGGGAATACCCTGAAAGGGATGAACCAGCAGCTGGCTTCTGACTCGCAGCAGTTCCAGTCGCAGGCTAACCAAAATATCCGTGTCGGTTTCGGGATGAACGCTGAGAATGTTGACACAGGAGTGAAGAGATACCGAACAAACCAGGCATGCGGACGGGACACCGTCACATTCTTCTTTGATGGCGGCGGCTCCCAGCTTTGCGGCCAAGGATGGGATGTCAAGTATAGGAAAATTGGGGGACTGGCCTCCACTTCGCAAATACAGGGCATGCTTGGTGAGATAGAAGGGTCTGTGACTTCAGTAAATAGCAATAGGGACAGTTTGCCAGGAGGCAGAAATCCTGTTATAGAACAAAACATGCCTAGCTTTTACGATAGGGTGCGGAACGAAGTGAATACCATAATAAGCAAGGCTGCTGCGATACTTGAGATGACACAAGACGAGAGGATAGTCACGCCTGTGAAAAACATAATTGCGTATTCCAAAGAAATGCAGGCAAAGTCAACTTATATAGCACAGGAAGTGGACACCTTTGTGCCAAAAGTGCGCGCGCAAACAGAGGTTTTAAGGGCAAGGCTTACAACAGTTGTTTCAGAAGAAAGAAGCCTGAAACAATACCTTGGCACAGGCGTGTCTGTTGGTTTGACATACACAGCGCCGACATTCTTTAATTTAGGCACGCCAACAGACGGCGATTATGAATTTGTCTTCACCTGACCAAATGCAGGCGGGACTTCTAGCTTTGTGGTTAAATACACAGAAAGCTGCGAGGGCGGGGTGGCTGGAGGCGGAGGGGCTGCAGTTCCGGGAACGCCGGCAGATGGGCAACCTCAACAACCTCCTTCAACGCCTCCAGCAGGAAAAACAACAGGCACAGCAGTATTTTCTATAGCTGGTTTGAACAACGGCCAAAGCGGGGATCTCTCAGAAGAGTCGCAACAAGCGCCTAAAATAGTAAAGTCTATAAGCATTGGAGTCTCAGGCGATGTGCAAAAAGCAACAGTAACGATTGATGCAAAAGATCCGGAAGAGGCCGGTTCTGCCACGTTGAAAATACTCTCTTTCAAGGTTTCCGATAACCTCAAAGGAAAAATAACAAATACCAAACTAACAATAGGCCTGCCACTGGATCAGGTTAGCAGGGCATTATCACAACAGCCAAATAACCAACTCGACGTTTTAGCGTATTCGTCTGAGGATGGCCTTGTAAATAACGGGGCGAAAATAACTTCTAAAGACAGCGGGAATGAAAAATTGATAAGTATAGAAACAGGAATCGATGACTTGTCAGCATTGGTTGTATATGTTAAAACACCATTTATATCAGCAAGTTCAGCACCCGCCGCAGTCCCAGCAGGAGGAGCATCAGCAGCAAAAACAAAATTCAAACATCTAAATAAGGGAGATATCCTCATCTTGGAAAATAACCAACAGCTTACAATTAAAGGTTCTCCTCAGGCTTTATCTGGCGGAAAAATAAAAATTGAGTTTGAAGGAGAGGCAAACTCGATACAAGCAGATTCAGATACAGAACTAATCGGTGCCGAAATACCTTTTAAAAATTCAAAAATTAAACAGATCAGGGAATCTACTAATCCAAAGAGTGATGTAGCACAACATACAGTTCCTGTTGTCCCAACTAAAGAAAATTTCGTTTTAAACACAAAATCAGATTCTATAAAAAGGGCAACCACGCAGAATCCATACGAATATGCATATAATGCCCAAACAAGATTGTATTTTAGAAATTGTGAATACAAAAACAAACAACAGTACACCTGCTTTTTCAACCCAAAAACCAATGCAGAATTCCATACAAGAGACCTCAATTCTGCTAAACTTCCTGCAGGAGAAGAAATTTGGTTACATACTAACTATTCGTCTGGGTAAAAAGAAACCCTGACCAGGTCATTGCTCATTCTTGCGCACATCTTTTTAAGAAGCGTGCCCCTGTACTTTTTGATCTTCTCGCCATTCATATCTTCTCCAGCAAGCTCCTTTGGCAAGGTGCACATCTCTTCTACAGATTTGAACATGGATTTTACATTGTCTACAATTTTTTCTTTGTCAAGAGCAGCGAATTCTCTTTTCCCTTTATCAGTTAGGTTGTAGAGACAATAACCATATGCTGAACGGACACCTTTAGATCCATCTACTTTTCCTCCAGTTCTTCTGAAGTATCCTGCCATTACCCTACTTCCTGAGACAAGATCATCATCTGACGGCAAAGCATCCTCGACAGAATGTTCAAAATTCGTGTCTGCGGTTTCACTTTTCTGATGGAAATGCCATCCCCTAACAGAAGTTAGAAGGTCTTTATTCTTTGTTTCGACTAACTCACAAACATAGTTGTTATCACCATGGACACCAATCATTTTAGCTGGCGGAAGACCGAAATGTCTGCGATCAGCGTCAATCTCTTCTTGAGTAATAAGCCTTTGGCCTGTTTCAATCCACGCCTCTATTTGAGGCAAATAAATCCATGATTCCTCTTCTTTTTCTTCGAGGCAAAACCTTTTCATATCCTCTATGCCATCTGCCTCAGAACCTCTTCTGCCTGTCCTATTAGCCCCCCTGTTCACAATAAGCTGGGGTTGCCAGTAAATTGGTTCAAGGAAATCAATTTTCTCAAAAAGCTTCTCTGCAGGCGTTTTTTCTGCATCTGGCTTTGTCCAGGGGGGTTCCTGTCCGAAAACCGGGATTGGCAAAGCAGCCACCAGAGCCCCTGCGGCTGCATAACCCAGAAGCCTTCTCCTGTTATAGCCTTCAGCTGGCCTTTGAGAATCCCCACCAATATATCCTGGGGCAACAAATCTTTTTATCATACCTGATTATTAATTTCCAGATTGGGATATATAAGCTTTGCTGCGGGGGAAAAGGCAGGGAAACTGGGAATGCCGGGAAGATGAATATGGCTTTATAAGCCCTGAAAACACCTATTAAATATGAAAAAGTGGATTGAAGTCAACGGGAAGATGATGGATTCTGTGGAGTTTACCAGGTTTATCAGGGAGCAGGCTGCGCCGGAAATAGAGGAGCTAGTGAACCAGGTCATTAAAACGTCCCGTGAAAATAAGATGAGGCTAAAGAGACTCCAAGAGCTTGCCTAATTCTTCCCGTGTAGTCAAGAATACAGGGGTTCTGTATCTAGCCTTTGAGTTTACAGTATTGTACGCTTTTATAGCTCTTTCTGAGGCCATCGTTTTCCTGTTAAAAGACAGTATCTTTTTCACCCCGGCCACTGTGGCAGATGCAACAATTAAAAAATCATCGTGTATATCCTTATGCTGGCTTTTGGAAAAGTTAGCGGCTGCTTTATGGTATTCTTCGACAAATTTTATTATCCTCTCGCTCGTCCTTATGACGCCTTCGTAGGTTTCTTCATAAATCAGTTTCAGTCTTTCAGACTGGTCTCTCCTGTCTGTTCTTCTTAAAAAATCACAGGCCAGATTGATCTCCTTTTCTACAACATCACATGAGTGAATAAAGGCTTTTTCTGAGAGTTGTTCCAGCATCTTCTCAATCGAACTGTCTTTCGCGGCCTCAATATAAACCGAGGTGTCAATAAGGATCATACCAATAATTGCTTTCAAAAGTTAAAAAGCCCTAAAAGTTTCAGACAAATCAAGCGCACCAGACACATGGGAAGATCCGACACAGACCAAAAATCAATCCAACTCAGCGCAAAGCTCTCAGACTTCTCTGTAATCCAGTCAACAGAAAGCATCTACCAGATCCTTGCAGACTCAAAGGAAAGGTTAAAAAAGAATTTGAACTTAATTTTGCTCTGCCTGAAG
>JACRMX010000052.1 GCA_016219485.1 Candidatus Aenigmatarchaeota archaeon
GTCAGAAGAGGCATCCATCTCGCTGCGCCAGCTTAATGCCGGCATAAAAACAGAAATAACGCTTGATGATTTTGGCAAAAGAACAGGTTCAAAACTCGTAAAACGCGGCTTTGCAATGCTGCTCCATAGCATGAATACAAATTCGCTCAATAAGCTCAGCGCAGTGGCAGAGGACATCCTGAAATTTTTTGAGATTTCCCGTGAACGGTCATCATTGCTTGGCATGCAGAAATACACAATGCTGTTTGGCGGCCTGCTCATTCCATTAATACTAAAAACCGCGCTTTCACTTATCAGCGGCATGGGGGGCCTTCTCAGCGCTTCTTCGCTTGTCCTAGTCCACACTGCAGAAAATATCGTACCATTATACCTGACAATATACGGGCTGCTCGTATCCTATTACATAAGCGAGATCGAGGAAAAGGAATCCTTAGTACCCATTTATTTCGTTCTGCTCGTGGCAGCAGGGGTTATTATTTTTTCCGTATTTAATATCTGACATAATACATACCAATATGTAGTCGGGGTAGTTCATCATGCTAGACATCAATTCCACACTTATCATAGTAAGCAATGCGATCGCCAATCCCTTACTGGATTTTATTGCAGTGGCAATACACAACGATTTTTATTTTATAATACTGCTCATGATCGCAGTTCTTCTAAGGGAACGCAACCCGCAAAAACTATGGAAGGTCTTTGTTGCCTGCGTATTCGTACTGTTGCTTTCAGCAGGAATAAAAAGCATGCTTAAAATAGACCGGCCTTGCACAAGCGAGCGTTTCGCATATCTCTGTCCAGACAGTTACTCCTTCCCGTCATTGCATGCTGCAATCGCATTTGCCGTAGCTATGTCCTTTCTGCAAAAACGTTCTTATCCACCATATGCATTGCTGGCATTATTTGTCGCGTTCACACGTATCTATCTTGGCGTGCATTCATTTGAAGATATTGCCGGAGGTATGGCAATCGGCATCATCGGCTATTACATCATAGACGTGTTGTTTGAAAGGCCGCAGCACCATATAATAATCACTGCACTTGAGAGCATGCGAAAGCTTGTTCATATTGCCCTGGGCTTTGCATTGCTGGCATTTTTGCTGCTGTTCGGCCGTATGATGTTCCTTTCAGTATTATTCGTCTCGGTTTTCATTGGTTCTATAATATCAAATTTTTATTCATTCGGTAAAGTCAGGGCGATTAATTTTTTCAGGGATAATTTTGAGCGCGTTGGAGTGCGCATGATGGGCCTTGGTTCAGCACTTTATTTATTAGGGGTGTTGATTTCTGCCGCAGTGCTTCAAAACGAGGCAAAGATCGCGGCTGCCATAATAATATTTGCATTGGGTGATGGTGCGGCAAGCCTGCTCGGGCTGCATGCAAAACACCTGCTGCCATGGAACAGGAAAAAAACATGGGAAGGTTTTATTGCATTTATAATCTGTAGCTTGCCGGCGTATTTTTTCATTGGCCCTGCAGCAATTCCATTAATTATTCTGTGCGCGTTTGTAGAAAGCCTTTCTTTGCCCATTGATGACAATGTACTGCTTCCCGCAGTAGCAACAGCTGTTTTACTGGTGATTTAGTTGCCCACTATTCTTTATACATCTAATCAGTTAGCGAGCAAGAACCTTGCAAATGCACTAGACGCATTGGGCATAAGCGCAATAGACACAAAAGCATCCACAGTGCTTGATGTGCCAACCGATCTCAAAGTTTTAGAAACTCTGAGAGCTGGCGAACGATCTTCAGCTTTGCTGGAGAGACAGAGAACGCAGTTCTCTGGAAGTTCGACGGATTTCGATACGGACTATATCCTGGTTCTAAGCTCGCACAAAAGCAAGGTGCCAAAACCAATGCTTACAATGCATTTTCCCGGGAACTGGGGCAAGGCAGAAATGGGCGGGAATGCAGAAACCCTGAATACTGAGTATGCAGGCAAGCTAAAACAGCTTTATCTTGAAACAAAAAAGGCAAACAGCGCATTTGGATTGAACTGGGAAGTTACGATTGAGGTAGATCATCATGGCCCGACTGCGAAAAACAATGTGCCAATAATCTTTGTGGAAATCGGCAGTTCTGAGTCAGAATGGGGCAATCCACTCGCGGCTAAGGTTTTGGCACATGCAATAAAGGAAACAATCACGAACGAAAC
>JACRMX010000058.1 GCA_016219485.1 Candidatus Aenigmatarchaeota archaeon
TAGTTTTTTTCTCTTCCCCCACTATTGAGGGGAAAGCAGAAAAAACCTTCTAATAAAACAAGGAAAAATTTCTAATTTTTCCTGTACATTGGAAATCCACAGGATTTCCATGTGTCGGGCGCAGCCCAACATAGGAAAAGTCCGGGACTTTTCCTCATATCTATTCAATTGTTTGCGAGACATTGGGAAAAGGATTTTTCAAAACTCTCTATTTTCTTTTTTCAGCAATTTTTACTGTAAAAACACCACGTATGTTATGCAAATCTTTTTTCAGTTTTTTGATGTCCTTTACATTTACGATATCAACTATGGCACTGAAAAAAGCAATCTTTCCCCTTTCAGGCGTATGGCTCTGGCTGAAGATTATATCAACGCTGTTTTTTGAAAGCGCATTTATTATCCGTGACAGCATTCCTGGCACATCTTTCATTGAGACATATATCTCTGCATTTTTTTCAGCAACAATAGGTATGACTTTCAGAATTTTCCCGTCAAGGCTTATGATGAGCTCTATTCCGTCTTCAATACCCATGCCTTCCCTTATGTAAGAGGGTATTGTAACCCTGCCTTTTCTGTCCATCTTTGCTATGTCAAATCTCATGCAAACACCAAGTGGGAATATTTAAAGTCGGAACATTTATTATAACCAAAACATATTAAAGCTTGCAGAAGCTGGGCTTGCGTTTGTGCTCAATAAACATATGAACACTACAAGCCTTTTCAGAAATGAACACTACAAGCCTTTTCAGAAATGAACAGAACGAGTTGACGAAAACAACTAGACTAGCTCTGCTCGTCAATCCACTCTCGTCTGTTTGTTTTTTCTTTTCAACCACAACAATCAACTTATTCAAACATTCCCCTCATTCTTGACTTTGCTTCTCCAAATATCCTGCTAACCCATGTCATGGACTCTTTCTTTTCCAGGGCACACTTTGCTACGTATTTTAGAAACAGCCTGTCCACAGGCACTCCGGTTTCGCGAATAGCTCCCATCAGGTCAGGGCAGAGATTTATGTCAAAAATAATATTATTCTTTTCAATTATCCGCACGACGGCAAAATTGGTATTTATAACCGAGGCTGCTGCTACAGCAGCCTTTTCAATAGTTTTGCTTGGCTCTATAGCCTTTGACTTGCCTTTTCCGCTGAAAATGTCATTCCACTCCTTTGGCTTTTTTCTGAAAGCTGCGACGACTTGTTCGCCAATTACATAAGCCTCTGTAAAAGTCTCATTTTTTAGCTCTTCGATATAGACAGGCTTTTGGAATGTTTTAAGCGCTCCAAGCATGGTTCTGGCTTCCTTTTTTTCGTTTGCAATCATCATGCTTTTGTCTATTTCAGGCATACGCATGGAAAGCGGAAATGTTATTTCCTTCTTTTCTATAAGGTCCAGCGCAGAGCGCACAGAATCTATGAAATATACGTTTGGAACATTCAGGCCTTTCCTTTTCAGCATGTCTAACATAAGAAACCTGTCGGATGTTATAACATAAGCCTCAGGATTTATTGGAGAATATGTATTGAGCGTGTTCGTGATAAGATAGCCAAACAGGCTCCTGCTTTTTGGTATTCTTGTAATAACAGCGTCAAACCCGGCCATGTTTATATTTTTATAAAATACCCTGACGCTGTCCTTGATGCTGATTGATATAGCTGAATAGGGCACGTACAATACTGAATCAAATGATTCCTTTGCAGCAGCGAGCAGCCGCAGGTTGGTCTGTGTACGCTTATCCGGCCCTATAATACATAGCTTCATAACCACACCCGATAGAATTAGATTTTTCCGCTTTTAAACGTTTATCGGTGCGATGGAAAGGTTGCGTCTACTAAACGTATTAAAATGTTAGGAACATGGCTAAAGGGCTGTTTCAGGGAGAGGTCTTTGCAAGAAAACTGAAAAGACCGCCCATTGCTTAAAAGCCTTTTCAGAAACAACTGGAAAGAATCCGAAAGAAATCTTAAAGCTATTTCTGAACTTCTTCTGCGACAAAATCAATTATTATTTTTGCCATATTGATGTTGACAGCCTTCTGTATGCCTTTTATTCCGGGGTTTATGTTTATTTCCATTACTTTCGGGCCGTCCGGGCTTTCTATCATGTCTATTGCAACTATGTCAGAACCGCTTGCAGAGGCTGCCTTGAGTGCTATGTCCTCCATCTCACCGGTAATTTTTATGTATTTTGCCTTGGCGCCGAGAAGTATGTTTGCGCGCGTCTCGTCCCTCTGCGCTATGCGTTTCATTGAAGCAACTATCTTGCCTCCAACCACAAAAGCCCTTATGTCTTCACCGGGGTTTTTTATGAATTCTTCAACAATAAGCTGCTGTCTCAGGGACTTCAGCATATCTATGGCTGACAGGGCTGTTTCCTTGTCGTCAAACATCATAACACCCAAACCGCCAAAGGAGTCCACTATTTTCACAACTATAGGGTATTCCATCTTTTCCAGCACACTTTTTGCAGTGTCTATGGAATCTATGAGGTAGGTGACTGGTATCGGGATATCTGCTTTTCTCAGCGTTTCGAGCGTCATGAATTTGTTGTGCGCTATGAGGATGGTTTCTGCGCTGTAAGGCTTCTTGATGTCAATCATGTCCATGAATTTTATTACATGATAACCATGCTGTGCTCTTTTGCTGTCTATTCTCGGAAGGCAGTAATCAAATTTTGAAAGGTCCTTTCCTTCGTAGCTCATTTCTGCTTTTTTGTCAGATAGTTTAAGAAGAATCTTGTTTACAGGCACGTAAGCAACGGTTTTGAAAACCTGCTCAGCCTCGCTGATAAGCATTTTCGTGGACTTTCCAGGGTTTACCGGGCCTGTTATGAAAATGGATTTTTTCAGCATATATTCACCGCGAAACATCGATTATAAAATGTGAGGCAATTATATCCCTTCCAATCAGCACAGGATAGCCCATATGCGACCTGTCTGATACGCTTGCTATAATACTGAACGTTTTTCCTTTTATCATTATTTTCAGTGTGCCCGAAGGCCTCTTCTGGGCATCAACAGCATTGCCCACCTTTATTTCTCTGGTCCCCTGAAAGCCTATCTTTTCTGCAAGTTTTCTGTTTATAGAACTATGTGAAGCTCCGGTATCAAACTTTGCAGGCATAGTTTCACTGCCTATTTTAACATTCTCGATTAGTCCTATAATCTCCTTTTCTTTTCCAGAGCCTTGGTCAATGTCAACCAAAAAATGCTTCAGCAGCGGCCTGCCTATGAGCACCTTATATGTCCTGTTGCTTCTGTCTTCAAGATTTGCCCTGGTTTTGAATGTTTCTCCACTGATTTCAATTTTAGCATGGGTAACAGGTCTCCTGTGCTGCCTGAATGCGGATTTAATCCTTACAGAAGACACTATAGGGCCAATTCCAGATCGTGCTGCTATTTTATAGTCCATTGAATTGCTTGACGCTCCTGTATCAATCATAGCATCTGCCTCAACAGAGCCTTTGCTTCCTGTTATCCTTACCCTTTCAACCAATCCTATTGTTTTCCTGATACAAGACACCTAGATATCTTTTTCAAACATTATACTCTTCTTTTTATAACCATTTTTTTCATGGATTTTCAGCGAATTCTCATTTAAAATCTGAACAGCTGATTTTATTTTTTTCACACCAGCCTGCTTAAGCCTGTTTTCAGCATGTTCCAGAAGCTTCTGGCCTATTCCTTTGCTGCGGAATTCCCTTTTCACAAACAGCGTTTCCAGCTTTCCAGCCTTTCCTCTTACTGAATTTACAATGCCGTAGCTTATGCAACCGACTGTACTTCCGTTAACTTCTGCTATAAGGGTTTTCATATGGTTTTGCAGGCGTTTTCTGAAAAATGCTGTGTCAACCTCTTCTCCGGGAAAATAGCTTTGCACAATCTCCTTTTTCGCTTCCAGCACGAATTCAACATCGCTTTTTCTGAAAGGCCTGATTTCCATCTTAGAATCTTGGCTTGCAATCTATTAAAATATTTCATGCATACTTTTTTCAATGGAAATGAAAATTGAAAGGGGTTTTGTTGTCTACACATTAGGAAAATTAGGAAAAGGCGATGTTTTCGTTGTTCTGCATTCAGGGCCGCAGTATGGCACTTATGCAGGGAATAAAATTACCACACCAAGGGATACAGGAGCTGATATCATTTCCAGCATTGCATCTGAAAAATTTTCCAGCTCCCTTGTTTTTTCAGGCATTCCCAGAAACCCTTTTTGCGGAATAGACTTTAACAGACTGGCGCCAACACCAGAAGAAGCGCTCAGGTTCAGTAAAGCCCGCGATGATGAACTCAAGGCGATGATGGACAGGTATGCATGGGCATGCTCAGATGAAAATGATTATAATGAAAGAATGGCACTCTACAGGAATTTCTGGGATACAGTTTCGTCATTGGGCGACCGTTTTTTCCTCATTCACGTAATAGGGCTGAAGCTTGCCCATATTCCTACAATAATGGACATAATAACGTTTGACAGCCGCGGCATAAGCATGCAAAAAGCGCAGGAAACTGCTGATATGATGACAGAAAAATTTTCAAATGAGCTTGAAATAATAGCAGACTACTACAGGAAAGCCATGATCACTGATTATAATTTAAATTTCTGTCATATGTGGGAACATACGCCTGGGCAAAGGGAGTGGCTTGATAAAGATATCAGCTTTCTGAGAAAAATCGGGCTTGTGGAAGAGGCTGAGGAGCTTGAAAAAGGCGGCATGGAAAAACAACGGTTTCTTGATATCGTTGAAAAGGTTACAGAGAACGTTGAGCTAAGGGTTACTGTTGAACATACGTTCAGCGGCAAAAAGGCGTTTGCACCCAAAAAAGAGCTTCTTGACAAGGGAAAGGTTGCCATAGAAATAGAAGTGAGCAGGATTATGCAGCACTTTCCGGACCTGGGCAGTGAGATGCTGCTGTATCTGGCTAAACTGGCCTGAGGTCCAGGGATTTGTATACTGCTCTTATTATTTCAATGAACCTTTGGCTAAGCCTGTTGTTTACTGTCATACCAGATAGTGACAGCATTTTCAATATTCTCTGGTTCGGCTTGAAAACATAGCCTTTGAAAGGCACGCTGTCTGTCAGCACAAATTCCCTTTCGCTTCTAAGGTCTTCGAGCTGGTATCCTGACCTGAGATATTTCAGCCCTTTGTCATGAATATATACACCTGCCTTCAGCGATTTGTGGTTTGTAACAGTTTCTCCTGAGATGTTGCATAGCATGACATGCGACCCCTTCTTTTTTTCCTGAAGCATGCTGTTTAGCTTTTCTAAATCTATTTCATAGTCCATTCCAATAAATTCAAGCATATGGAAAGCCATCAGGGAAGGCTCTTTGCGCATGAGCTGCAGCATGCTGTATACCGGAAAGGTTCCAAGAAGCCGTGGGTTGCATTCAACTGCATAGAGCTCTTTTCCATCAAAGACCATATCAAGCCCAAAGATGCCTTTATATCCGCTTTTCTTGAGGTAATTTCCTATTTTCTCTGTATATTCACGGGATTTTTTCCGCACCTTTTCCGGCACAGGAGCGCTCCAATCGTGGCCGCAGAATACTCCAAATGCGTTTTCCCTGATGCAGCCTTCTGCGTCTGTTATCTGGTTTCTGGCTTCTGAGCAGAGAATACCATGCCGTGTTACGCAGCCTGTAACACTCGGGGATGTTCCGCTGATAAACTTTGTTATGACAACTTCACCATCTATATTCTCAAGGTTTTTTTCGCTTTCTATCAGGAATGTGCCCCTGCCCCCGTCTTTTCCCGGAAGCTGCAGCACAAATGTTCCGTATTTTTTTCTGAGCCTTTTATAATCCAGCTCAGATGAATGCAGAACCTCTCCAGGTATGACAGCTATGCCCAGCTTTTTGGCAACTTTCCTGAACTCTGTCTTTTTCCTTATCGCTGTCTGCTTCTGGGGTATGCCTATGATGTTCCAGCCATTTTCTCTGCATATCTGCTCTACCGGGCTGGTTATCTGATAAAAAAGCAGATACGTGTCCCTGAATGTTGAAAGAAACTCCCTGACCATCTCTTCCTTAAGCATTGAGTGCGGGTTTCTGCTTTTTGTGTACTGCTTACCCAGCCTTTTTTCAATGCTGAATGTCCTGATATCTTTTTCTATAAGCACGCTGGTACGGTTATGGCTGAGTGACAAAATTCTGTAGTTGCTGAGAAATTTTTCAGGACCTATCCTGTTGAAGGCATTGACGCCAACGCCAATGACAGTACCATCAAATTTTGCAAAAACTTTATTAACGTCTGAAAAAGAAGCGATTTCCATGCGCTATATGCTCATTGCCTGTTTTTATTTCTATCTAGAGTTTTGAAAAACCCTGTCCCCTATCTTGTAAACAATTGAATAGATATGAGGAAAAGTCCCAAACTTTTCCTATGTTGGGCTGCGCCCGACACATGGAAATCCTGTGGATTTCCAATGTACAGGAAAAATTAGAAATTTTTCCTTGTTTTGTTAGAAGCTTTTTTCTGCTTTCCCCTCAATAGTAGGGGGAAAGAGAAAAAACTGCATGGGATAAATTTGAAAAACAGGGGTTTTTCAGCGTCCTCTATAGCTCACTTCCTCTTTTTCCTGTAAACAGGCCTGTATTTTTTCTTTTTCAGCGATTCAAAATATTCATCGCGCTCTTCCATAATAAATATTATGGCATTAAAGGTTATTTAAGCTGCAACTAAAAATTATGAAAATGGAGATTTTTCATGCGCTCATTCTTGGGATTGTGCAGGGAATAACAGAATGGCTGCCTGTCTCAAGCTCAGGCCATCTCGTCGTTCTTCAGAACATCTTTGGCATAACCCAGCCGCTGTTTTTTGATGCAGTGGTACACTTCGGGACGCTGCTGGCTGTTGTCCTGTTTTTGCGAAAAGAGATAGCAGAAATTTTAAAAAGCGCCATTAAAATGGACTTCATGTCTGAAAGCGGCAGGCTTGTGCCGCTGGCATTGATCGCAACTGTGCCTGCTGCATTTTTCGGCTTTTTCTTCAGAGATTTTTTGGAACGCCTTTTTTACAGCACAATGGCTGTTGGCATTGCGCTTATCATCACAGGAATAATACTTTTTTTAAGCGAAAGAAAGCAGGGCTCCCGAGCTGTTGACAAAAAAGATGCGCTGATAATAGGAATTGCGCAGGCTGCTGCGATCGTGCCAGGTATATCACGCTCAGGCGCTACAATAAGCGCCGGGCTTTTCAGGGGCATTGACAAGGAAAAAGCGGCAAAATTTTCATTTCTGATATCAATACCTGCAATAGCTGGTGCGCTTGTTCTGGAATCTGGCGGTACTGCATCAACTGCAAGTCCTGTTACGTTGCTCATCGGCGGAGCAACAGCTTTTTTTGTGGGTTATCTGTCATTAAAGATGCTGATGAAAATCCTCATTGAAAAAAAGTTTAAGAACGTTGCATATTACTGCTGGTTTTTTGGTGCAGTAATCATACTAGCCAGCATTTGGTCATAAGAACCAGCACAGCTCTTTATGAAATCTGTCTTGCCCTATATTTTACTTTTCCAGGCAACCACTTCTTTGTAGGGAAGGTTTCCTCCAAAAATATCCAATGCGCTTCCGACAGTGAAATCTAGCTTGCCTTGCCCCCAGCTATAAATGTTTCTAATATCATCAAACCCCTTTATTCCACCAGCATATGTAGTTGGTAGTTTGTTCCATTCACCAAGCATTCTTACCAAATCAGCTTCGACACCCTGCTGTTTGCCTTCAACATCTACCCCATGAACCAGATATTCGTTGCAATGCTCTGAAAGTTCATCGAGTCTTTCTGGTACCATCTCGACGTCTGTGAATTTCTGCCATCTGTCCGTCACTATGAAATATCTACCATCTCTCCTTCTGCAGCTTAAATCCAAAACAAGCCTGTCCTTTCCAACAACTTTTTTGAGTGCTTCAAGGTTGTCCCAGTTTATTTGGCCGTCCTTGAATACATAAGATGTGACAATTACATGACTTGCACCAGCATCGAGAAATCTTTTCGCGTTTTCTGGCTTTATTCCACCACCAACCTGTAAACCACCAGGATATGCTTTAAGAGCCCTTATTGCTGTATCTTCGTTACCACGACCGAGCATTATGACATGTCCGCCAGTTAATTCATCTGACTTGTATAGTTCAGCAAACCATTCTGGCGGTCTTTCTGATTCAAAATTTGTTTCAGGTCCTACACCAGAGTCCCTTAAAGTAGAGCCTACTATTTGCTTCACTTTTCCTTCATGGATGTCTATGCATGGCCTGAATTTCATGATTAACTATGAACTAGTAAGAATTAAAAGTTTTACGTTCTACCAATAATTATGATAACGCTTCTTGATTATGGAGCCGGGAATGTCAGAAGCGTAAGGAATGCTATAAAAAAGCTTGGTTATGATGTCAAGGATGTTTCCAGCCCTCAGGATATTGTTAATGCAGACAAATTAGTTTTTCCGGGTGTGGGAAGCTTTGGAAGCGCAATGCAGAAACTGGACCAAGACGGATATGTCGAAGCATTGAAAAGGTATATTGGCGAAGGAAGGCATTTCTTGGGGATATGTCTCGGGCTGCAATGTTTGTTCGAAGGTAGCGAAGAATCCCCGGGCATTCCAGGTCTTGGGATCATTATGGGGTATGTAAGGAAATTCGATGACAGCTCGTTGTCAGTTCCGCATATCGGATGGAATGGAGTTAAACAAAGAAAGGGTTCAAAATTATTCCATGGTTATGGTGGAGAAAAGGTTTATTTTGTCCATTCTTTCCATCCAGTTGTTGATAAGAAGGATAGAGATTGGGTTCTTACAACAACTGATTATGGTGAGGAATTTGTCAGCAGTATTCAGAAGGGTAATGTTTTAGCAAGTCAGTTTCATCCTGAAAAAAGCGGGGAGGCTGGATTAAGGTTACTGAAGAATTTCATTGAATCGGATAATATGGTATCTGATGATATTTACAGATCAGCTGAAACAACCAGACTTGTAAAAAGAATTGTTGCTTGTCTGGATGTAAGAACCAATGATGATGGAGATTTAGTCGTCACAAAAGGGCATCAATATGATGTAAGAGAGAATGATCAGGTTAGGAATCTTGGGCAACCAGTCGAGCTTGCGAAAAGATATTTTCAAGAAGGGGCTGATGAGATATGCTTCCTAAACATAACAAGCTTTAGAGAATTCCCTTTGCAGGATATACCAATGCTGGATGTCTTGAGATTGACATCAGAAAATGTATTCGTTCCTCTTACGATTGGAGGTGGTATAAGGGACTACGCTGATAGCGAAGGACGGGCATGGACCTCATTAGAAGTTGCATCAGAATATTTCAGGTCTGGTGCAGACAAAATATCTATAGGAAGCGATGCTGTTTACTCCACAGAAAAATTATTGAAAACAGGTGAGAAAACAGGTGAAAGTCCAATGGAACAGATATCTGCTAGATACGGGAAGCAGGCAGTTGTCGTATCTGTAGACCCAAGAAGGGTTTATGTAAAATCACCCAGCGACACTCCGCATCACACAATAAAGACTGAAATTCCAGGGCCTAATGGGGAAGGATATTGTTGGTATCAATGCACAGTTAAAGGCGGGAGAGAAGGCAGGGATGTTGATGCTTTCCAGCTGGTTAAAGCATGTGAGGAATTGGGAGCAGGTGAAGTTCTTTTGAATTGTATGGACAGAGACGGCACAAGGTCGGGTTATGACCTCGAGCTTATACGTGATATAACTGATGCAGTTAAAATTCCTGTAATTGCTTCAAGCGGTGCTGGGTGTCCAGAGCATTTCTATGATGTATTCTCCCATACAGATGCTGAGGCTGCTCTCGGAGCAGGAATTTTTCACCGAAGCGAAGTTCCTATAGAAGCTGTGAAAGAACATCTACGAAAAATGGGAATCGGGGTAAGATAATTTTTTTATCTGTATAATGGGTACAACTAACTGGAACAGCTCTTTATGAAATCTGTCTTGTAATTTATTTTAGATAATGTTGCGCAGGCTGATGCTGCACAGAAAGTCGATTACTACATCACTTGTACTCTCTCCAGACGTGGTTGCAGTTGCAGCATCTGAAGAACTGTGTTGGCGGCTCATCTGCTGCGCGCGTCTGCTGAAGCCACCACCATGCTTTCATATGCTCGCATTTCGGGCACATTTTTGCTGTAACAGGAAGATTTGCAGTATCCTTTTCAAGAACTATGACCTTCCGTTCCTTCTTGTTTGTTTCTTTAATCTTAAGGCTCGTTACTTTCTTTGTTGTTTCGTATCCGCACTTGCGGCACGCAAGGTAAGCTGCACTTTTTTTCTTGACAGGCACCATTATTGAGCCGCATTTTTTGCAAAAATCCATAGATACCAACTACCAGAATTACCCATAAAGCTTAAATAATTTTTCCTAATAGATAGTTATGTGCTTTTTTATAGTTTTTGTGGGAATTAAGTGGGTGTGAAAACCATGAGAAACTTCAATATAGTTAAACTGGATTCCAAGGGAAGGCTTTTAGTGCCATTCCACATTCGCCAGCACGTAGGCTTGGACAGAAACGTTGAGCTGCTCATAGTGAACAACGGAACAAAAGAGCTGAGGCTCTTTCCGCTCATACCCGGGAAGTCAGCAAGAATAGATGTTGTAATGAAAGATGCTCCCGGAGCACTGGCTTCTGTAATGAACATAATTGCAGGAAGCAACATAGATATACTCATGAGCGAAAGCAAAACAGTTGAAAAAGGAAAAATCGCTTCATGGAGCGCTATAGTAGACACAACAGCATGCAGCGATATCGCTAAGCTGAAAAAAAACCTTAAAGCGCTTGGCATCGTAGAAAGCGCAGAGGTAATGAAAAAATGAGTCTTCGAAATGAGCCGAGTGAAAGGGTCTTAAAGATTGACTTGCCAGATGGTCATCTTTATACAGGCGGTGGACGTCAAGTATGGGAACATACAGGGCTTCCTTACACTACCCTTAACTATGACCCAGAACGCCATCCCGGCAGTCCTGTAGTGGCTAAAAATGGTAATGGCAACGGTAATTGCAACGGTAATGGTAGATGTTATGTGCTACAAATAATGCCTGAAGAGCTTAATAATATCGGCTTTGATCCAGGCAAGATGGACTTGCTTTATCTGATAAAAAGAAGGCCTCATGATATACCTGCGTCCATCAAAGAAAGGGGTGGTGGAATAACTGGCCGTGATTTTTATATTGACAGGCTTGAACTTTCTGAAACATTAAAAAATGGGAGTACATTTTCTAGAGAGCTTGAAAGACATGGTATAGATTATGCAATGGACCTGCAATACATTCCATCGTCTGTTGCGTTTCTATTTTTGTGTGACAGTAGAATAAAATCATATAGTTACATTAGAAATACTGCAAGGCAAATGGGAAGAACTGGAGAACCGATGCGTATTGCTACAGAATTTCCATGGATAGCAGAAACTACATTAACAGAAATGGGTTTGAAAAAAGGCAGGGACTTTGTAATTAAACCTACAAGTGGTGCAAGCGAAGGCTACCCTCGTGGAAGAGACAGTGAAGGGGTATTGGAAATAGTGCAAACCGGAAATAGTGCTGTGCAAAATGGCCTTAAAATTGTGGAACCGTTTGTCATAAGGATATCGACACCCTATATGACATTCAATAAAACTAGCTATGAAATGGCTCCTAATTTCTGCGATGATCTGATGCAGAGGCTTTATAGAGGGGTGGAAATTGAGAAAGCACGGTCTCCGGAATTATTTGAACAAAATATAAGACCTGATGCGCTCTGGAACCATAACCCATTCTATCCTGACCCTATATACCGACCGCATGTAAAGCAAGACGCGGGTAGCCTAGCAAGGGTATAGCGAATTCCACTTTTCCTAGAATCTGGCTGGGCTTGACAAAACCAGGGTCAGGGCTGGCGTTGTTGTCTCCTTTTATTACAAATCCTTCTTCAGTTTTCTCTATTATTCTGTGAACTATGGTGTAGGATACTTCAGGTCTCTGGTATATTACTATATCGCCTGTTTTGTAGTCTGCTGTAGCCATACCTGTTACAACAAGAAGGTCACCCCTGTGCAGGTTCGGCTCCATGCTGTCTGAAACAACAGAAACTATGGGCATGGGCGTATTCATTGCAAATGCAAGGCTCTGGTAAAACAGCCATGCAACAACTATTGCAGCAGCTACCTCTGCCACTTCCCTGTACCATGTTTTTTCTTTCTTCATGATTATCACGCTCTGATATCACGCTATGTCTGATATCACGCTATGCCCTTCCACGTGATTCGCCAGCCATTCCTGTTGCGATTATATGCGCAACTCTTACAGGCTCTGGTATATTTGCACGTATGCATGTTATCCCAAGGAGCTTTGCGCACTCTATATTATTTATACCTGCTTTCTGGTAATATATACTTTTCCATCTGTACAGCTTTCCTGCGTTCCTTACTATAACCAGCCGCTTTTTATAGCTGCTGAAAATAGACTGTGCTTCTGTAAATTTTTTTATGTCAGGCTTTTTTCTCTGGACCACGATTACAGACAGACCTGTATTTTTATGCAGCGCTTTTATATCAACGAGATTGAATCCTGCAAAGCTTATGCCATCCAGCATTATCGCGCTTAGCTGGTCAAAGTGGCGCGAGTTCACTATCGCACTGGTTATTTTTTCAGTGGCATCCAGGCCATCGCGCTCTATAAAGGCTGAAAGCATGCCGTCAATCTGCAGGCCGCCCCTGAATATCGCGCCTATGAGCTGTACACGCCTCTTTCTGCTAAGCCTGCAGTCATCCCATCCTATGACGCGGACCTCCTTTTTCACTATTCTACGCCCCTCCAAATCTTTTTAAATCTTTCTGATTTCATTTATTATAGAGGTGGGAAAATGGATGCAAACCTTCTGATAACCTATGAGCCTACGCATAAAGGAAGTTCGGAAGAAGAGGTAAAGGCCCTGCTCGAAGAGGTTGGAAAGGATGTGAAAATTGTTGATTCCAAGACAGATGGGATTTTTCTTGCAACAGTGGATAAACCAAAA
>JACRMX010000059.1 GCA_016219485.1 Candidatus Aenigmatarchaeota archaeon
CACAAAAAGGTATTGGATTGCGCCATTATTGTCAGTAATAAAAATTCGAGAAATCTTGTCAAAATTTTAAGAAAATACAATGCAAAAATCAGCATTTTTGATATTCTTGTAAACTTCAAGCTTTAATTATGCAACAGAGCTTTTTTATTTGCAAACGGTTATAGAAATAGTTTTTTGACTCGCGCAATCCGGCGATTCATCTCCCGGCTAAAGCCGGGCAAGGGTTCTCGCCTGCGCTCGTACTAAATCAAAACAATTATATTCCTATGCCTATGAGGCTGTAGGTGGCGATAAGGACAAGTGTTTTATTTTGAACGTCGATAGCCAAAAACTAATCCCGTTTGAACAAAACAGTGTTCCCATGATTTTTGACCCACGCAAACTCACCTATGACCCTGAAAAAAGGTTGTAGACCAAAACTGGTACGAATATAACAGTTAAGCTCAATGACTGGAGTGCTCCATATAGCAGATGCATGAGACGCGAAGCACATGATGTACGACTAGAAGAAATTATGCTGTTACCTATGCATTAAAAAGGTGTATGAAATGACGGTAAGCACATTAGGAGCACGATGCGCATTGGATGTAATTCTTCGGGAAGCCAGGCTCTATATGGAAAGGCAACATTTCGATGGAGCATTGGATCTTTACAATGATGCAGCAGAACTTTGCGACCAGTGCCGTAATGATGAGTTAAGAGAAAAATACTCTCCGGAGGTCAGGTCGTCATTAGAGCTTCTTGGAAAAAGGGAACAGCTGAAAAAAAAGCTAGCAGATGCGGAAGAAGAGGTCAGGGAAGCTGAGGAAGAATATAGAGGCACAGAAGGCTGTGGTTCTGAGCATACAGCAGCCTATTACAGCCTCACTGGCTTAAAATTGTCTGGCTGGACTGGGATTCAGCGTGAGGAGTTGAAGTCGTATGAAAGTAAATTACTTTATCTATGGCGAAACTGTCTGGAAGCATAGCTGCATATTTTTTTAAGTAAGCACGTTGCACACAATGGGCTTCTGGGCTTGCACACCTGCTGCCCATGCCTTACCAGCGCTGTGTTAATGCTCTTCCAGTATCTCTTTGGCACCAGCCTCATAAGCTCCTGCTCTGTATGCCCAGCTGTCTTTGTTTTGACAATGCCGAGCCTGTTGGAAATGCGGTGAACATGCGTGTCCACTGGTATTGCAGGCTTGTCAAATGCAAAAACGACTACACAGCCGGCTGTTTTGCGCCCCACGCCTGGAAGTCTTACAAGCTCTTCAATATCATTAGGAACCCTGCCGTTGTATTTTTCGCAGATTATTTTTGATATTTTCTTTATCCGCTTTGCTTTCTGCCTGTAGAATCCCGAAGGTCTTATCAGCTTTTCAATCCTTTTCAATGGAGCTTCAGAAAGCTGTTTTGGAGTCTGATACATTGAAAAAAGCTGTTCAGCAGCTTTGTTTGTATTAGCATCTCTTGTCCGCTGGGAAAGCACTGTTGTAATTAGTACACGAAACGCATCACGTTTTGCATGTTTATAAGGGTAGCGCCTGGCCAGCATTCTGATAGTTTTCATTATACTGCTGTTCATGCAAATCACTATTCGAGAGTTTTGAAAAACCCTGTCTCGTAAACAATTGAATAGATATGAGGAAAAGTCCGAACTTTTCCTATACAGGAAAAATTAGAAATTTTTCCTTGTTTTGTTAGAACGTTTTTTTCTGCTTTCCCCTCAATATTTTAGGGGGGAAGAGAAAAAAACCAATTCTTATGAACAGAGCTTTCCTAATGATTTTGAAAAACTATGTTTTTCAAAATCATCATTTTCTTGATTTTTTTGTTCATCTCGTCAAGCATCTTCTCTATCGTCTTTTCATTCATCTCGTGTGCTTTTGCGCCTTCTTCAATGGTCTCAAAAGCAGCTGCTCCGCACCCTGCGCAGTGCAGCCCATATTTGAGCATTATCACTGCTGCACTGGGATATTTTGAAACAACCTCGCCTAATGTCATAGTCTTTTTGATTTTCACCACAGCATCACCATAAAAATAAAAACTAATCCTTGACCTCTATCGCCCCTTTAGGGCAATTAACCTCACACGCCCTGCATCCTATGCAATCACCCGGCTTTTTTACAACAGGCTTGCCCTTTTCCATTTCAAACACCTTTACCGGGCACACCTCGACGCATGAGCCACATTTTGTGCATTTTTTGTAGTCTATCACAGGCTTTGGCATGAAAAACCTCCTGATGCTCTCAATAGTTTTGTACATATTATTATAAAAAGATTGTGCTGTTACAACTTTGCGGTTCTTTCATCTACGAGCGAAGCTCACAGACCTTAAAATTGTCCCTGATTTTTTCAGTCATTTTCATCAGCTCTTCCCTGGTGTAAGGCTTCAGGCTTTTCATAGCAGGCGCGAGCATTTCTTTTTTGTTTTCAAACTGCTGCAGGCAGTAGCGTTTAGCGCCCTTTATCCACTCAGCTATGGAAAATATGTCCTTCTCAGCCAGCAGAGGAACAACAGTTGTCCTGAACTCATAATCCACTTTGCTGTCTTTTATGAGCTGAATGGATTCGTTTATTCTTCTGATATCAACATCAGCACCAGCAAGCTCATTGTATCGTTCTGCCGGGGCTTTGATGTCCATTGCAATGTAATCAACGATGTCCTTGCTTATTAGTTCGCTGAGCACAGACGGAAATGAGCCATTGATGTCCAGCTTTACAAGAAGGCCGGTGTCCTTTATTTTTTCCATAAATTCTGGCAACCCCCTACTCATGCACGGCTCTCCGCCTGTTATGCACACGCCTTCGATAAATCCTGAGCGGGCTTCCAGATTTTTAAGAACAAAGTCTTCAGATATAGCTTCAGTATTCCTGTACTCTTCAAGAACCAGTGTCCTGTTATAGCAAAACGGGCAGTGGAAATCGCATCCAAAGACAAATATCGTGGAAGCTACCTTGCCTGGATAATCAACCAGCGTTGTTCCCTGAAATCCTTTAATCAGCATACCATCACTGCAGTTTGTTATTGATAGAAGGTTTTTTCTCTTTCCCCTCAATTTTAGGAGGAAAAAGAAAAAATTGCATGGGTATTGGAAAATTTTGTTTTCCTTATGCTTTACAATTCTGATGAATTCCTTCAGAGCCTGTAAGGAATTTGCTTGTGTGCAAGGCTTTTTTCCACGCTGTACATCTTTCTTTTGGAGAATTCCATCTGCTTGCCCTCGTTCCAGTTCTGCACAGGCCTGTAATATCCAACCACTCTGCTATAAACCTCTGCAGGCTTTCCGCACTGCGGGCAGGTATGCTGCTCGCCAGAAAGATAGCCGTGCGAAGGGCATATGCTGAACGTAGGCGTGATGGTAAAGTAAGGCAGAGTGAAGTTGTGCGATATCTTTTTTACAAGTGATTTTGTTGCGTTTATATCATCAATGCGCTCACCGATAAAGCCATGAAGAACTGTGCCTCCTGTATACATTTTCTGAAGCTCATCCTGATGGCCAAGCGCGACAAAAATATCGTCAGTGTAGTCAACTGGCAAATGCGTCGAGTTTGTGTAAAACGGTATGCCGTTTCCTGCTGCAACTATCTTCGGGTATTTCTGCCTGTCCAGCCTTGCGAGCCTGTACGAAACGCCTTCAGCAGGCGTTGCCTCAAGATTGTATATATGGCTGGTTTCGTTCTGATAATCTGTAAGCTTTTCACGCATGAACTTCAGGACCTTGACTGCAAGGGATTTTCCTTCCTGTGTTGCTATGTTTTTTTCAAGGAAGTTAAGGCACGCCTCATTCATGCCAACAAGCCCGATTGTTGAAAAATGGTTGTCAAGAGTGCCAAGGTACCGCTTGCTATATGGCAAAAGCCCGTTGTCCATGTTTCGGGAAACTATTTTTCTCTTCAGCTCCAGCGACTCTTTTGCAAGATACATGAAACGGTCTACGCGCTCAAAGAAATCATTTTCATCCTTTGACAAAAAACCTATGCGCGGCATGTTAAGCGTCACTACGCCTATGCTGCCTGTGTTATGGGTGAAAAAAACACCTTCACCGGCAACGAAGTTCTCATAGTATGGAACTGATAAATCATACACTTTCTCCCTGCCAATTTTTTTAATTGTTTTAATCCTTATGACATCAAAATTTTCCAGTAGGGTATTCATAAGCTCAAAATATTTATTGGACAGCCCGAAATTGCGCAAAATGAGCAGATTTTTTTTGAAGGTTTCTGAAGTGATAGGGTATCGGCAGTTCCAGAATGAGGTTGATAGACCAATATTCAGCATGTCTGTAGACTTTGTTATATGTTTTTTAAGTTCAGATACACCCTTTTTAAATAGCCCAAAAAAATGGCGTGTCTGTTGGCCACGTTCAGGCATTATGCGCACAAGCTTGCCATCATAGTTTGTAATGCAAATTGAGAAGCTTTTCCTATGATTTTCATTGGCAGGTGTTCTTTCTTTTATAAAAAAGTTGACCCCAAGCCTACGCAAAATGAGCATAAAGTCCTGTACTAATCCGTAGCTTGTTGTCGTGAGTTGTATACCATCATTGTCAATGTATCCATCACCAAGATAGAAACCATCTATTACTCCTTGCAATACATCTGTATGAGCAAATTTGATATATTCGGGTATAGTTTTTGTATTGCTATGGCCCTTCAATCCTAAGCCGCAGCAAAGGTATGCTCTGACAAAATCAGAATTGTACGTTACACAGCCAGTTTTTGTTATCTGTCCATTGGCTCTGGTCACATCATAAAATGCCGGCTCTGCCAATATTTCAGTGGCGAGTTCAGCTATCTCTTTTAATATTCCAGAATCGTGGCCACAAGCCATACATGCTTCGTGCATACTGCCCTCAGCAATAAACATGCCCGCTAATTTCCCAAACTTATAATTCATGGCTATTTTTAAAGGAAGTCTGTGCTTAATTTTTGCCAGTGAGAAATTATCTAACTGATCTTCTTTAATAATATTATTTGCATACAATATTTTGAAAAAGTTAAATGGTATCGCCGGATCACCAAAATGGCTGTGCCTCCAGTTAGAGCGTATATCTGCAACGCTTTTTTTATAATTTTCTTTTATAAATGTTTCAAATAGCTCTGAATATGCTATATCATCAAATGTTTCTTCATCTATTATTACGAAAGCGCGTGGATCGTTATAATTACTCTTAATCAGGTTATCAACGACATTTAGGCTTGTATATGGATTCAGTGCATCTAATTTCTTTGGGGAAATAAAGTAACCCAAGTGCCTCAAATCCTTGATATTCACATCAATAATATTGCCATCATCATCGAACGCAAACATGCAATGATCTTCTGTGAGCTTAATACGACCTTTGTTGGTTTGAATTTCAAAAACATCTTTCTCACCATGACATACACAATCTGTGACTATGGACTCGACCACTTGTTTTGTTTTTCTATCAAATGAAATTGTTTTAAACGAATTTTCATTGGTTTTGTAAATTTTTTCGATCGGCTCATATCTCCAATTATTGCCTTTTTTAATCAGAATCCTTGTATCACCTGTGATAGAAGATTCGCCACTTCCGAACAAACCGCCTGTCTTGTTGCGCAGCTGGTTCAAATCCAGTTGAAGGCGACAACACATACTTCTCACGTCAGAAGGCTTAAGGCTGCTGTTCACGAAATTCTGAAAATAAGGCAAACCAAATTTGGATGTCATTTCAAACAACAGCTCTGTGTTTTCAGAATCCCATTCAAAATCGCGCGTTATGTTGTACGTAGGAATAGGAAACGTGAAAACGCGGCCACGGCCATCGCCTTCCATTAAAACCTCCAGAAATGCCTTATTTATCATGTCCATCTCATGCTGGTAGTCGCTGTACGTGTCTTTCAGCAGCTTTCCTCCAATGACAACCTGCTGGTCTTTCATGTCATCAGGAACCATCCAATCGAGTGTTATATTGGAAAAAGGAGTTTGCCCACCCCACCTAGAGGCAATATTCATGTTATAGATAAAGGTCTGTACTGCCTGCTTTGTTTTTTTATAGTTAAGCTTGTCATGCCTCACATAAGGCGCGAGGTAGGTATCAAAGGACGAGAATGCCTGCGCACCAGCCCATTCATTCTGAAGCGTTCCTATAAAATTAACCATCTGTCCCACTGCTGTGTCCAGATGCTTTGGAGGCAGGGAATAAATCTTTCCAGGAACACCGTTAAAACCTTCATAAAGCAGTTGCCTCAGTGACCAACCTGCGCAGTATGCTGCCATGCTCATGGACAGGTCATGCAGGTGGAAGTCACCACTAATGTGCGCTTTGGATATTTCTTTCGGGTAAATTTCATTAAGAATATAATAAGCCATCACAGAGCCTGCGGAGTGGAACAATAAACCGGAAAAAGAATAAGCAGCATTTGCATTTTCCTTGACGCGCCAGTCTATCTGCCTTATATACTCGCCGACAATATCATCGGCATTGAGCAGCATGCTTTTCATGTCCCTCATTTTTCTGTGCTGCTCCCTGTAGAGAATGTATGCTTTTGCTGTCTTCGCATGGCCATTTTCAATAAGAACTTTCTCCACAATATCCTGAACCTGCTCAACCTCAGGAATTTCATTCTCTTTGATTTGGCTTCCAAGCATCTGTGCAACCTGCTCAGAAAGGCTTTCTGCTGTATTTCTGTCTTGCCCGCCGACAGCAACAGCAGCCCTGAAAATAGCAGTTGTAATCTTTTCCCTGTCAAAGTCAACAACACGGCCGTCTCTCTTTCTTATTTTTGTTATTTTCATAAAATATCACTTTTTCAGCTTTTTCAGCTCGTCTTCAAATTCATCTATATCAGCAAATTCGTGGTAGACTGAAGCAAATCTTATGTAGGCGACCTTGTCCATTGACTTCAGCCTGCGCATGACAAGTTTTCCTATTTTTGAGCTTTTTATTTCCTTTTCTTCCCTTATTTCATTCTCGATTGCGTCCAGCATTTTTTCTATTTCCTCGAGGCTTATGGGTCTTTTTTCACATGCCTTCAGAACGCCTTTCTTGAGCTTTTCACTGTCATATTTTTCGCGCCGGCCATCCTTCTTTATTACCAGCAGGTCGGTCTCAGCCCTTTCGTATGTTGTAAAGCGTTTGCCGCACGCTGTGCACTCCCTGCGCCTGCGAATCGCATGTTCGCTGTCCCTGCTATCCAAAACCTGGGTTTCAGCAGAACAGTATATGCATTTCATTACAATTCACTATCATTCAGTACCATATATTGTGCCTAAAATGGGGAAAAATACAAGATGTAGTATACTTTAAACGCGCTGGTATAAATAGTTGTTGGTGTTTGGAGATATAGTTCTGCTTGTGCAACTAACGTACAGCGCAACAAGATTCAATCATCACCTTGACGGAAATACTCACAAAATCTCTCCCACAATGATGGCTTTGGCTCCTTTCTATCTAGCTCTTGTGGTTTTTTAGTAGTTTCCAGATGTATCCTAAGGTATCTATCAATTGGGGCATGATGCTCTACCACTTCGCCATTTTCGTACGTATCTCTTATTGTCCTTGTGCCTACAGACATTACTGGTTCATGGATTTTTGCTCCGTCTTCCAACATTGCTTCTAGTTCTGGCATATTAAATATATTGCAGTTAAATTTATAAATGAGAGTTTTGAAAAACCCTTTACCTCGCAGACAATTGAAGGGATATGAGGAAAAGTCCGAACTTTTCCTATACAGGAAAAATTGGAAATTTTTCCTTGTATTATCAGAAGGCTTTTTTCTACTTTCCCCTCGATACATTGGGAAAAACTTCATTTTTCCCATGCATAGAAATTCCGAAGGAATTTCTAATGTTTAGGGGGAAAGAGAAAAAACCCATGGGATTGAAAAAACGAGGTTTTTCAAAGTCCTCAAATGTATAATTAATACAATAACCAGCTACTCTTCAACTCTTGGCGCGAGAATAAAGCCCAGCTGCATTTTGCCTGGAACATCAAACCTTATGCGCATAGGGTAATCCGTATCCATCTCTATGCTGGCTTTTTCAGCAAGCTTTCTGCTTTTTATTATTTTTTTAAGGTAGTCCAACGAGTAGCGCGCCCTCACAGGCCTGTCAACTTTCAGGTTTTTAAGCCCTCCATCAGGCCTCATGTCAAGCTCTGCTGAAGACGCATCGCTTTCTGCCTTCATTTTAACGCCCTCGCTGTTTATGCTGAAAACAACAGAATCTGTTATGATATCCGCGTCTTCGATGCCACTGTTAAGAATGTCAGTGTCTACCAAAAATGACGAAGAAAAATTAAGCTTGTCTATTGGCGGTAAATCCTCCCGCGATATGTCTATAAGAGGTATAACAAAGCTTCTTGTCGAGCTGCCATGCAGCTTAAGCTGAAGTGCGCTTGCCTCGAGCCTCATTTTAAGTATATCACTGGGATTTGCCCTTCTCAGAACCTGAAGCAGATAGGTAAGATTAAGCCCTACGCGCATATCTTTTTCATAGCTGTAATTTTTGAATACGTCTTTTGAGAGCATGAAATCCACGACTGTAACAACAGCCCTGTCAGAAGCTGTTATGGCTATGCCATCCTTTTTGATATTTATGGCCGCCTCGTCTATAAGGTCTGAAATCACGCTAATGCGGTCGCGCAAAAACGAGATATTTTCAAGCTCTGCCTCAAATGCCATGCAATCACTTTCCTTATTATTGCTCCAAAACCTTTTATTCTTTCTTTGTATTTTTTTCAAGGGTTGTTTCCAATAAACGAAAATGCTAGGGTTAATAACTAAAAAAGCTGAAAAACCGACGCATCAAGGATGCGTCAATTTGGACGAAAAATAGAAAATAGGTCTTTCACCATCTTTTCAAGAAAGCTGAAATCTCGCATTCCACCAACAATATAGACTAGTGGAATGCGGGATACAAGAACCAGTGGGATGTTCACAAATTTCGAGAGGCCAGTGTTTCTTCGCAAGACCATTTTCAAATAGTTCAAAAAGATAAAGAGTTTTGAAAAACCATTACCTTTATCTTGCAGAAAATTAAATAGATATGAGGAAAAGTCCCAAACTTTTCCTATACAGGAAAAATTAGAAATTTTTCCTTGTTTTGTCAGAACGTTTTTTCTGCTTTCCCCTCAATAGCAGGGGGAAAGAGAAAAAACTGCATGGATACGATGCTGATAAAATATAAAACATTGGAAAAATGGGGTTAATCAAAGTCCTCGATAGCCTTTTTTTCTCAAACCTAACAATCATATGCCGATTGGAAAGAATCTTTTTTCAATCAGAAGCATTCTTGGAATAAACCCTGCTGTACAGCTCCATGTCCAGCTTGGCCATGTCCTGTATGAGCTCTAATCTCAGTTCGTGGTCTGTTTCCAGCGGCAGAACGCGGGCAAAAACGCGCACCACATCGCCTTTCCTGAAATTAACGCTGTTTGATGCAGGGTCAAATATTATTTCTGCTTTGCCTGTGCCATCATCAATGACCAGTACGCTTTCATCTATGTCAATTATTTTTCCAATTAACCGCACCCGCACGTCGGTTTCAGGGTTTATTTCCTGTATTTTTCTCAGAACAGCAGGCATTCTTCTGTATTGAAAGCCGGCAGAAGGCGCTGAATCAGCAGTTTCAAAATCAGGCATGAATAATAGGAACATGAAAAATATTTATGCGCAGTGAACAGTGAAAACTGGTGGCGATTTTTTCTCTTTCCCTCAATAATTAGGGGATGCCTTATCCCGAATTATAGTGAATGACAAAAATAATTACCTAATTGCCAGATTTTTGTCATTCCCATATAGCTAATGTAGCTAGGGAAAATATTATGACATTAGCTATAATTGCAGTCTGCTTCATCTAGAAAGATTCTATAGAGATATCAGATTCTGCGGCGTCACCTGTGCTTCGCACAGGCTCAGGCCTACTCGCGAGACGGACGCCCACATCGTCACCCCCGTCCTCAGGACCATCCTGCACGTAGACGCTGAACGGGTAGTGCCTGTACCAGTGATCCCAGTTGTGGAAGCGAGACGCGTTTCTTAAGCCACTTCTGTTAGCACTAAAATAAGATGCATCATCACCCCATATTTCCGTTGCCTCTTCGAATGGTCCTGTTTTTGTAACCCATCCCTGTTCAAAATCAAATTCCAGAATCCAGTTACTATCTGGCACATAAACTTCGCCGACTCTTTCTCCGCCCAGTACAATTACACCGTTTCTTGTATAAGCCAAACCTGCCGCATTATGAGTTAGAATGCCTCTGTCTAATTTATCGCCAAAGAGAATAAATGAAGATGACCGTTCTCCATGATATTTTGCATCTTGCACGCTTTTTCTGTATTCAGGGTTTAGAAAATGACCTGAGGCATCCTTACC
>JACRMX010000035.1 GCA_016219485.1 Candidatus Aenigmatarchaeota archaeon
GCCTCCACATATGGAGGAATTTTTGTCTACAAGCGCTTTGATGCTGACTGGTTGAATGAAAAGATGAAAAAAGGCAGTGTCAGGGCAATAGCCAGGCAGAAATGGCCGGGATTTTTAGTAGAGGAATTAAAAATTTCCCGTGATTTTATCATGCTTGTTGCATGGACAAAAGAATCAGCCTCTACGTCTGCAATGATTAAGCAGATGAACATCTTCAAAGAGTCTGACCCCGAAGAGTATAAAAGACTCTATGACAGCATAGCAGCCTTGGTTAGGCAGTTTATCGTTGCGTGGAAGAAAGAAGACAGAAAAAACATTTTAGAGCTGCTGAGAAAGAATGAAGAGCTTCTGAGAGAGCTTGGCAAAAAATCAGGCGTTAATATTGAAACAGAAGAGCTGAAAATACTTTCTAATCTTGCCAGCAAGGCAGGTGCTGCAGGCAAGCTCAGTGGCGCAGGTGGTGGAGACTGCGGCATTGCCATTTGTTTTGACAAAAAGATAGCTGAAAAAATAAATCAACTATGGAAAGAAGCTGGTTTGTATATAGTTGATGCGACAATAGATAGGTATGGGGTTAAAGCAGAATAATTTGATAGTTTTGAAAAACCATTAGTTGGCAGACAATTGAACAAATATTATTAGAAAGTTTTTTCTGCTTTCCCCTCGATACATTGGGAAAAACTTCATTTTTCCCATGCATAGAAATTCCGAAGGAATTTCTAATGTTTAGGGGGAAAGAGAAAAAATCGCATATGACTGGAAAAATGTGGTTTTTCAAAGTCCTCAATTTTATTTTTTATGCTTTACGGCACAGGTGCTTTCATGGACACGCTAATATTAGTTGACAGCAAAGATAATGAAGTGGGATACGAGGAAAAGGAAAAATGTCATATCACCCCTACAAAGCTTCATCGCGCATTTTCCGTGTTCATTTTCAACAGCAAAGGCCAGATGCTTATACAAAAAAGAAGCAGCAAAAAGAATACCTGGCCTGGATTCTGGACTAATACGTGCTGTAGTCATCCGAGAAAAGGCGAGCAGCTGGAGGATGCTGTAGTCAGAAGGCTGAAAGAAGAACTCGGCATTTCCTGCGCTCTTGAAGAGATATTTAAGTTTGAATACAAGGCTGATTATGACAAAAAATGGGGGGAGAATGAGGTTGACCATGTTTTTGTCGGCACATACGACGGGCCCATTAAACCAAATAAAGCAGAAGTAGAAGCATTCAGGTTTGTTGATGTAGACCAGCTGAAAAAGGATGTTAAAAATAATCCTGGCAAATACACGCCATGGTTCAAGACAGCGCTGGAAAAGGTGCTGGCAGGCAGAGAATAACATATCAGAATCGAGAGTTTTGAAAAACCCTATCATGTAAACAACTGAATAGACTTTGTCATAACGTTTTTTCTGCTTTCCCCTCAATTTTTAGGGGGAAAGAGAAAAAACCGATTTTGATAAAGAGTTTTTCAAAGTCATCAGTTATAAACTTTATCTTAATGCAAAGAAATCCCAAAAGAATTTCTTATGTATGGAAAGGCTGAAAGCTTTTCCAATATCTACGCTGTTTGTTTCACAGCCCTTATAAGATGGCCTGCTATTTTATTGCGTGTTTTCTTCTCCTCGACCATGTCCATTTCTTTAAGTATCTTCTTGTTTTCTTCAAAACTTTCTGTAAATTTTCCAGGATACCGTTCCATGAGCTCCCATGAAGCCCTTTTTATGTCCGCAGTTTTTATTCTTCCCATATCCATCAATCATAACCACTAATGTCTTTAAAAGGTTTAAACCAGTAGAAAAATCTATGAAAGCAGCTATGGCAAAATGCCCCTTTGGCATTTTCATATTCGATGAACAAGGCAATATTCTTGCCAGCAGGCTCTATCCAAAAGACCCTCAAAAGGCGCTGGAGCTCTTCGGTGAAAAAACACCAAAAGAACTGCTTGACCAGCTTAAGGGGTATGAGCTAAAAACAAAGAGCAGTGAAGCTGACAGCATGCTAAGGGTCAGAATCCGCGAAATCGGGCTGGAAATTTTCGGAAGCCATGAGAACATGAACGAGTTTTTATCCGAATTCGGCATGGCGTTTACGCGGTCAAGGATGAAAAAGGCTGTTGGAAGGGACAATCTCATTATACAGGCATCAAATGCACTTGATGACATTAATAAAAGCATAAACCTGTTTGTTACACGGCTGAGAGAATGGTATGGCTTGCACTATCCTGAGCTCAAGCTGAGCGACAATGAGCTGATAAAAAGCGTATGCGAGCTTGGTGCAAGGGAAAATTTTCCAAAATTCAGGTCAAGCACAGGCACAGGGCTTGTGCCTGAAGATGAAGAAATTTTAATGAAATATGCTGCTTTAATAGAAAGGATGCATGAGGACAAGAAAGGGCTTGAAAAATATGTGAAGGAATCTGTAAGGGAGACGATGCCTAATTTTTCCTCGCTGATAGACCCGCTTCTTGCTGCCCGTATGCTTGCAATGGCAGGCTCAACTGAAAGACTGGCGAGAATGACAGCGTCCACCATCCAGCTGCTTGGCGCTGAGAAAGCCCTGTTCAGGCACCTGAAACAGAAAGGAAAGCCGCCAAAGTTCGGGCTGATTTTTTATTCTCCGTATGTGCAAAATGCGCCTGAAGGAAAAAGGGGCAAGATGGCCAGATTTTTGGCATCAAAGCTGATGCTTGCAGCAAGGATTGATTATTATTCAAAGCGGGATGAAAGCAGCAGGCTTAAAAAAGAGCTGGAAGAAGAAATAGGAAGGGTGCTTGCATGAAAGAGATATTTCCAGGCATTTTCAGAAAAGGAAATGAGCTGTACACTGTTAACGCAGTTCCTGGAAAACGCGTTTATGGTGAAAAATTAACAGATAACTACAGGGAATGGATTCCTGACAGAAGCAAGCTTGCTTCTGCAATATTATGCGGCCTGAAAGAAATGCCTGTAAAGCCGGGTGCAAAAATAGTTTACCTGGGAGCATCTACAGGAACCACAGTATCGCATGTTTCTGATATTATCGGCCTAGATGGAATCGTCTATGCAGTTGAGTTCGCAGAGCGCGTAATGAGAAAACTGATGGATGTTGCTAAGGACAGAAAAAATATCGTGCCGATACTTGCTGATGCCAGAAAGCCTGAAGATTACAGCTGGGTGGAAGAGTGTGATGTTGTATACGTGGATGTTGCTGACCCGCAGGAGACAGAGCTTTCGCTGAGGAACGCCGAAGCATTCCTGAAAAAAGGCGGCTACATGCTTATAGCAGTCAAGTCTCAGAGCATTGATGTTACAAAAGACCCTAAGCTCGTGTTTAAGGAGGAATCAGAAAAGCTCAAAGACTACAAAATTCTGCAGATAGTTGATATAGACAAATACCAGAAAGACCACGCGCTAGTTGTTGCTGTCAATCAATAGGATAGTGTTTTTGCTTCATCTGTGTATAATCATATCTGGCTTCCTTTTTCAGCTTATTTTTCTTCCACGATTTTTATCAGCTTTTTCCTGAACCTTTCCCAGTCTTCTTTTTTTATCGTGGCACCTGCGGCATTAGCGTGCCCGCCTGCCAAGGCGTCCATACCCCTGCCCGCCTTTTTCAGGATGGCAGATACGTCAAACCTGTTAGTCTGGTTCCTTGCGCTTATTTTTACGCGGCTGCCGACATTCTGGTATACTACCACAAGCTTGTCTGGAAACATTTCGCTTATTTTTGTTGAGATAGGAGAGCGAAGATTATAGGCAGACCTGAGGTTATATAGAATAAGGCCGTGCGTTTTTTCCGAAGATTTCTCAAAGTCTACCATGACGCCAGCTATTTCTGTTTCCATCTTTCTATAAGACCCGATAATATCTTCATTTTTCATCAGCTCATCCAGCGAGCCTGATCGTTCTATTATCCTGACAATTTCCTCTGAGCTGAGTTTCTTGGTCGCTCTCGTTGCAGAAATCATGTTCACGGCTTTTCCGAGCTTCGACTCCAGCAAAGGCTCTCCGGATATGCCAGGATATTTATTCTTTATTTCATTTACAATGTCCATGGAATCGGAAAAATCGTAATCCCCTACAATTCCTATTCCTGCAACCCACAGCCGGTTTTTAATATCAGCCATTTTTGAGCATATTTTGTACACAAGATATGAGCAGGACTGGTAGACGTCTTTTTCAAATCTAGGATTGTAATGAATTATATTTTTCCCATTAACGTTTCTGCTTATCTGATGATGGTCTATTATAAGGACATTTGAAAATCCGCTTATTTTTTTAAGCGTCTCCATGTCCTGGTCTATTGCAAGATCCAAAAAAATAATTTTGGTTGGCAGTGAAAGCTTTATTTTCTGCAGCAAATTCTTGTCTATAGGCATTGGCTGGGATATGAGGTATGCATCCAGGCCCGGCTGCTTTTTCAGAAAAATGCTCATGAGGGCTGCGGCAGCTATACCGTCGGCATCGTTATGGAAAATAATAATGAGGTTGTCATCGGTTCCGATAGAATTAAGAAAATCTATAACCTTGTTCTCGTTCATTGAATCACCGCAATTTATTAGAAAAGCAATGCTTTTCTATACATGGAAATTCCTTTAGAATTTCCAATGTTTACAGCTTTTTAAGCCAGAATTTCGCTGAAGCCTTTTTAAAAGATACAGCCCCGGATGGGTTTCTCACATCTTTAAATTCTATGCTTTCGGCGCCCACCTTTTCTTTTATCTCTTTTTCATACTTTTTTAGTTTTTTGTTGTCAACTACCAGCGCTATTTCTTCACTGACAACAAGGCCCATTTCCTTCCTTTTTTTCTGAATCTCCCTTGTGAGCTCGTGCAGCAACGCCAGATCTTCATCTGCTTTGGTAATAAGCTCCACTGAAATTTCACCTTTCCTCTGTGGAGCCTTTGGCGTCCCAAGCCTGACTTTTTCCACGTTTGCAAGCCTTTCCACCACAGTGCATAATTTTTTGTCCATCTTCGCATCTGTCGTAAGCCCAGGAAGAGGCCACCGGAGCTTGATATCATGGTCTTTTCTTATTGAATTTGTCATCGTTACTATTTCTTCTGCAACTATCATCTGCTCCTCCAATTTTTTATCAATAGCCTTTTCATCATGCTTTGGCCATTTTTCCGTATGGACGGATTTTCCATACAAGTCGTAAAAGACATATTCTGCTACGAATGGCGTTATAGGAGCCATGAGTTTTGTCAGCTTGGTTAATGTTTCGGTTAAGGTAAAATTCACTGCTCTATCATTGCGCTCCCTTACCAGTTTAATATACGTTCTCGAGAGGTCGTTTACTATAAATTCAACAATACATCTTCCTGCTACATGGAAACGGAAATTCTCAAGGTCGTCTGTAGTTGATTTTATGAGCGAATTGAGTTTTGACAGAATCCACATGTCCTCTATCTGAAGCTCGTATGCCTTGGTCTCTAGTTTTGTGTATGTTTTGAAATAGTTGTAAACATTCCAGAATATGTTTACAGACTTTCCGAGCTCCTTTGCGTTTTTCATCGAAAATTTTTGCGTTTCCCACGGTGCTATGTCATAGCAGTAATAGAGGCGAAGAAGATCAGCTCCAAGTTTATTGTAAGCATCTTCTGCAGACACAACGTTTCCAAGGCTCTTGCTCATCTTCTCCCCTTTTTCATCAAGTGTCCACCCGTTCAGGCATACGGTTTCATAAGGCTTTGTGCCGAAAGTAGCCATGCTGCAAAGCATCAGCGTATGAAACCATCCCCTTATCTGATCGCTGCTCTCATCTATCAGGTCAACTGTCCAGAGTTTTTCAAATAGCTCCTTGTTTTTTCCAGGGTATCCTAACGATGCCCATGGCGATATTCCGGAGTCAAACCACACGTCCATTATATCCTTTTCCCTTGCCATTTCACCTCCACATTCGCATTTCAGCGTTATTCTATCAACCGTATTTTTATAGAGGTCTTTAACATGGCTGCCGCTTTCCTTTTTCAGCTCATCCAGGCTTTCCATGACCTTTTTTGCCCTGCATGAAGCACATATCCAGACTGGAAATGGTATGCCCCAATACCTCTGCCTTGTTACAGCCCAGTCCGGAGATTCTGTTATTAAATTATGATAGCGTTCTCTGGCAAATTCAGGAAGCCAGTTTACTTTTTTGTTTTCTTTTATTATTTTTTCGCGTATCGTGTCCAGCTTAAGGAACCATTGCCGGCTCATTCTGTAGATAAGCGGAGTTTTGCACCTCCAGCAGAGCGGATAGGAGTGCGTTATGCGGCTAGAATGCAGCAGAAGACCTTCTGCTCTGAGCGCGTCTATTATTTTTTCATCAGCGTTCTTGACGAACAACCCTGCAAAATCCCCGGCTTCTGCTGTCAGCTCTCCTTTTTCATTTACAGGCGAGGGCTCAGGAAGATTGTAGTACTTTCCTATTTTATTGTCCACATCACCATGCCCTGGAGCTGTGTGCACAAGTCCTGTTCCAGTATCCATTGTAACCATATGTCCGAATTCTTCCCCATCTTCTATCATTTTTTTTGCCTTTATTTTTCCCGCGACTCTCTTCTTCATTACGGGCACTGATAAAAGAACCTGATGCGCATTTTTGTTTTTCTTTAGTTTTTCCTGTTGCGGCACTTTAAGCACAGGATCATAACCCATTCTTTCAAGCTTCTTTCCAGGAAATTTTTCAAGAATCTGGTAGTCCATTTCTATTTTTTCAAGCTCCTCCAGCCTTTTTTCCGCGATTATAAGGATGTCATCTCCAACTTTGGCCTTTACATATATTTCATCAGGGTGTGCTACTATTGCAACATTTGCTGCAAGTGTCCATGGGGTTGTTGTCCATACAAGCAAATATTCTTTTCTCCCTTTAACAGGAAACTTTATGAATATAGAGGGGTCTTCCAGCGTCTTGTACGAGTCGCTGACCTCATATCCTGACAGGACAGTTTCACACCGCGGGCACCAGAAACCAGGCTTCTTGCCTTCAATAAGCAGCCCCTTTTCAAACCACTGTTTTACTGTCCACCATCCACTTTCAAGGTAGTAGTTTTCAGATGTCAGGTATGGTTTAACCCATCCTCGCCAGACACCCATTTTTTTGTATAGATTTATCCATACAGGCTCATTGCCTTTTGCAAATTTTTTGCATTCGTCTATAAATTTGTCTATGCCTATTTTTTCTTCTATGTCACTTTTGCTTTTTACACCGAGCCCTTTTTCCACTTCGTTTTCTATAGGCAGGCCACCACAGTCAAATCCCGGCTGAAACCATACGGAAAAGCCCTGCATGTATTTGAATTTCCCCCATATATCCTTGAATGTGGTTGTCTTTACATGGCCGACGTGCGGCATGCCGTTTACATAAGGCGGGCCATCAAGAAGATAAAATTTCTTTCTTTTCCAGTCCATCTGGACAATTGTTTCAGCTACCCCCTTTTCATGCCAGATTTTCTGGACTTTCTTTTCAATTTCTTTGGGATTATACATGACTATCACTTTTCAGTTTATCTATATAATATTTATAGCTATCAACAAGAACACCAAAGGATGCTTTTATCAGGTCTGTTGAGCTTCTTATTGAACTCCATTCACTTCCATTATATGCAAATCTTGCTGTTACTGCAACTTCTGCTTCTGTTCCCATTTCACCAGGGGATATTGGTGCATCGTAATCTACAAGACAAACATCATCTACAGGATAGTAATTTGAAAGCGCCTTCTTGAGAGCCTTGTCAAGTGCATTTACTTCACCATCACCTTTGGAAGCTCCAAGTATAGCTTCACCGTTTATTTCAATTTCTACAGTAGCTTCTGCCTGAGTGCGATCTGTATTCAATGTCCTGAAACTTCTGACAATGAAAGGTTCATTGTATTCACCAAGCTCTTCTTTGATCATGAGGTAAGCTTGCGCATCTCCTATTTCTCTGCCACCAGTGTTTATTCTTTCAAGAATTTGTAAAACTCTTGGATCATCTCTTGAAACCTCATATCCCAATTCCCTCATAAATGCTGCTATGGCAGAACTTCCTGACTGATTTGATAGTGGAAATCTTCTATGGTTTCCAACTATTTCAGGTTCTACGTGTTCGTAAGCTATGGGATTTTTCAGAACAGCGCTTGTATGCACTCCGCCTTTATGAGCAAATGCACTGGTTCCTTTGTAAGGTGCTTCAGGACTTATTCTCTGTCTGGATAATTTTGCTATCTTTCTTGAAACATTTGTAATGTCTGGTAAAATATCTTTATAGGAGCCATCTATTTTGCACAGGCTGCACATTAGTTCTTGTAAATCAAGATTGCCACATCTTTCTCCCAAACCATTCATTGTTCCCTGTACATGAACAGAACCCGCTCTTATTGCTTCAAGAGTATTTGCAAGAGCAAGGCCGCCATCGTTGTGGCAGTGTATGCCAACAGGCATTGACGAATTTTTAACAACTTCTTCTGTAATTTGGCGTATTTCCCATGGAAAGCACCCGCCTCTTGTATCGCAGAGAACCAACATATCAGCTCCTCCATTGCAAGCAGCTTCCAGGCATTTCATAGCGTAATCCGGATTATCCTTGTGTCCATCATAAAAATGTTCAGCATCGTAAAAAACAGGCTTACCTGTTTTTTTAAGCCTACGAACAGATTTTTCTATTGTCTGCAAATAATCATCAGGTTTTTTTTCTATCAGGTTCACATGGAGCAGCCAGCTTTTGCCAAATATGGTGTAAACATCAGGGCTAGCCCTTATTAATGCACTCAAATTTTCATCAGTTTCAGCGTCTCCTCTGGCTGTCATGCCAAAGGCAGCTATTTTTGCGCTGGTTCTGCTTACTCTTCTAAAATATTCGCTGTCAACAGGGTTTGAGTAAGGCCACCCACCTTCTATATAATCCAAATATGGAGACAATAGTTTTGTTATATCTAACTTATTCTGTAAACTAAATGAAATACCAGACCTTTGTGCACCATCGCGCAATGTTGTGTCGTAAATTTCAACCATAAAACCACCTGAGAAAGCAGGAGCTATATAATTAGAATAATGTTAATAATGCCAGAGCTCAGCCTAAAGAAATCATTTTTGTACAATGGGGCATTCACTTTTCATCTCTGACACCTTTCCTATTCTTGTGCAGAAGCGTTTAAAAAGCTTTATCTACTCTATAGAAAAATAAAGAAAAATGGCTGTGTTGATGTAACGGCTAGCATAAGGGACTGTGGATCCCTTCGTCTGGGTTCGAATCCCAGGCACGGCCCTCATGAAATATACTATTGTTTTTATTATGCTTTTTGTCATGCTTCTGGCGTCAGGCTGCATAACAGGAGACGTTGCAAGAGAAACGACGACTACGCTCTCGGCAGAGCAGATGAAAAACAGGGACTACAGAGACTGCATGAATAAATGCAGCGAGTATAGCACCTGCACGAGATACCTGTCTGAAGCAGAATGCGACCATATTAAAGAAGACTGCAGGAGATGCATGGATGATATTGCAGCAAAATATGGGTAGGAGACTTTTTACAAGAAAGTCACTTCGTGACAATTTTTTACAAAACCGAAGTGACTTTATGCATAAGATATAAAGTTATAAACTTTATATCTTAATGTGAATAAGTTTTTTATCGCAGCTGTTGTGGGCATTTTTTTCGGATTTGTAGCATACAATATTGCATCCATAACTTCGAAGGAAAATATTTTTCCTGTGAACAATAAACAATATTTTTCAGAGGTGTACTCTGCGATAAACAATGCTGAAAAATCTGTTCATATTTCAATGTTTACCATAAAATATTATTCCGAGTATGAGGAGAGCAATGAAAAAAAGCTTCTTGATGCGCTTATCAATGCAGCCAGGCGCGGGCTGGATGTGAAGGTTATGACAGAAGGCGGCAGCTCCTTTCTTGGAGACGCATTTGTGCTGGAACAGAGGCCTGCATGCGACTACCTTTCATCTGGCGGAGTTGATGCGCGCTTTGATGCTCCGGACAGGACTACGCATACCAAGCTTGTTATCATTGACAGTAGTGTTATAATTCTGGGTTCGACAAACTGGAACTATTATGCACTGGAAGAAAACAACGAAGCCAATATAGTTGTAGAATCACGTGAGGTGGCGGAAAAATATGAGAACTATTTTGAATCGCTGTGGTCAGAGTCTGTTGGATGCTCTTTTAACACGACAGCAGGCTGCGACTCAGTCAATGCCATTCTGTCGAACAGAAATTACTGCAGCGGAAAGACAGCTTTTGCAAACGGCACAGCAGAAAATGTTATTTTCAAGGCATCCAAAAAAGGCAACAACTACACGACATTTTCTATTGGCGAAATCAGCGTGTTTTCATGGGGACACCCTAATGTAACAGATGGCCAGCTGGTTTTTGTAAAAGGCATATACAGCAAAGAAAAAACCATAGGAGATTATGTTTTTACCGATGAAATAGAGGCAGAGAATGTAGAAATTCTTCCATGAAAAGATCGGGAGTTTTGAAAGATCCTATCATTTAGCTTGAAGAGAATTGAAGAGTTCTTAAGGAATTTGCTTGTATTGTTAGAAGGGTTTTTTCTCCTTCCCCTCGATATTTAGGGGAAAGAGAAAAAACCGGTTTTGTAACGTCTTAGGTTGGTAAAAATATATGATTTTTGAAAGTTTAAGAATAGCTGAAAATAAGTATATTTGTGAGCCTTTCGAAACAACTTTCAGAAAAAGCAAAGGAATTGTATGCAATTATAATTATCGCTGTAGTAGTTTTTGGTGCGGTTTCTTATTTCATAAAAGACATAAATTTAGCAAGTGTTTCCACTTTATTGGTTATCATTATAATGATATTGTGGGTTCATAATGATGATATAGACAAAATTAAGAAAGAATTAGACATCAATGGCAATGAAAATAAACGGTCTAAAGGATATAAGAGGCGAAAATAAATGATTAATATGTTAATTCATCTTTTTGGATTATATAAAACGAGAAAAGGTTACTCAAAAGGACAAATTAATGTAGTTATAATAATTATCTTATTTTTATTGCTTCTCTTATTTATTTTGACAAGTAGACGATAATTTTATTTTGCTTCTATAAATCAAATTCAACCATTTCTCTTTGCCTAAATTAAGCTCTACTCCAGCCTTCTGTGCAGGTATCATATCTATGCCCTGATGCACCCGCAGAAAGTTATACCATATAACAAACATCTCCAAAATTTGCTCTGCTGATTTGGAATTCTTGAAGCCACGCATAACTTTAACCCGTTCTCTGATAGTTCCCTGTATGCGTTCTATCATGTTGTTGCGGTAATCGTGCCTATCAATTATGCGGATATGCTGGACATTATCTTTTGGCACCCTGTTAGAATACCAAGTTTTAGGTATGGTGTTCATGTAAGCAGGTAATCCATCAGTAAAAACATATATAGGCTTTTCTGCTCTTTGTCTGGTTTTTCTGAATAAACCCTTAGCACCATCCAATCCCTTTTCTTTGGCATAATGTGTAGCGACCAGAAACCTTGTTTCTTTGTCTATCAAAGCAAAAAGGTAGTGTTGTTCTTTGTTACATTTGATATATATTTCGTCAGCATGATAAACACCCGAAAGGCTGAGATTTAACGAGCTGATGAAAGGCTTTATTGTCATAACGTATCTGCGTATCCATCTCAGAATACTCATGTGGCTTACTTCTTTATCACTGAATTGATTTACATGAGTTGCCACTTTTCTCAAACTCATGCCATTCATGTAGAGGTCAAGACATGCTGTTATCATTTCACGCTTCTTTTTGCATTTCATGAAGCCATCATCAACCACGAAGGTTTCCTTACAGTTGTTGCACTTGTATCTTCTCTTCTTTGTTGTGCAGTTGTAACGAAAACCCCATCTTATTTATTATTTCTTCACTTTGACATTTCGGACACTTCTCTGGTGCAAAATAGCTTTCGTCTTTATAACCTCTTTTTGTTTTAGTTTTCATGTTTAACATTTCTATTGTATTAATGTATTAGTTAATACATACATACGAAACTTTAAATACTTTACTACAGTAATACATTACTATGTCAGAGGCTAATTCTAACAACAGGGAAACAACAAGCATACGTATTGACCCAAAGCTGTGGAAAGAGGCAAAAATGAAGGCATTAGAAAAAGACATGAGTATTGGTCAATACATCGAAGAATTGATAATTAAGGATGTCAAGAACAAGAAGTGATATGAATGAAAGAGATACATTTAGATGACAAAGTGAAATTATACTATGGTGATGTTTTTGAATGTTTAGAAATCCTGCCCAAAAATACTATTCAAACTATCATAACAAGCCCAACATATTGGGGGAAACGCCAGTTTACAAATGATGAAAGAGAATTTGGAAAAGAATCACTCGAACAATACATTCATAGATGCGTCAGTCTATTTAGCAATCTTCTTGATTTAATCAAGGAAAACGGTTCTCTGTTTTTTATAATGCAAGATTCACGCATGGGAAGTGGAATTTCAAGGACACAACATTTTAGCGATAAGTTTTTTCGGGAGCATCCATCATGGAAACGCAATGGTAATTCTAAAGAAGTACATGGCAACAGAAGTAAGGTAACGGCACATCATAATATTATTAAAAATACTTCATGGTGTGGCATCCCTTTCAAAATTGCTAACGAACTCGTGGATAAAGGCTATATATGGCGTGATTACATAATTTGGGAAAAACCTAATCCAATGCCAGACAAAATAGTAAATCGAGTACGCCAATCTGCCGAATATGTCTTTCACTTTGTCAAAAACAAATCTTACAAATACAATCCTAAAGAGATTTCCGTTATTGGAAAGAGTGGGCGTCCTCGACCCATGAATCAAGTATGGACAGAAGCACCAAATCCAGAGGTTTCACATTCGGCTACGTTTTCCCCTGTAGTAGTTGAACGTCTTTTGAAAGCTACCACTGATATTGGAGATTGGGTATTCGACCCTTTCGTGGGTTCAGGAACGCTTCTAAAGTTATGCTTAAAAAACGACAGACGTTTTATTGGATGTGATATTAATTCAGAATTCACAAGAGTATGCAAGAGAATTATTACTTCTTATCAGCCTTTAAGGATTTATTCCCATCTTTCAGACCATTGATATATTTTGTCAATATTTGTTTCACATAGTTTGGCATAAGGATGTGTTTCTTTCTGGCAATGATTTTCAAATTATCATAATCTGATACAAAATGCCCTTTCCAAACAATAGCAAGACGGCGGATGTTTTCTGTAGCTATATGTTGATGATTTTCAGGACTTGCCCAGTAACAGGTTTTGCAAACATTAGGTTTCTTGCCTTTCCAATTTGAGCAATGCTCACATGACCAAGATTTTGCCCGATTACAAGATGCACATAATGGCATGAACTCGTCAATTTTTAAAGTTGCAGGCTCACCGCTAATTTCATATGGTATTTTATGGTCAATCTGTAGGTATCGTTCTTCATACTGTTGTAAACAAATACTGCAACGAACACCAGCAGAACGAATAACATCTTCCTTGAATTGTTTTGAGAACATTTTTCTTCCTGCAAGTGTTCCAAGATGCATACTTTCTGGATTTGCAAATCTATATCCGCTTATTTTTCTTCCATCAGAACTCGTTACACGAAACGATTCTATAGGAATTCCAAGTTCTCTAACATCTCGTATAGCTCTTGATGTATGTCGATAACCATATTTGTTTTGCAAATCATCTGACGTTATTTGACCGTGCTTTAGAATATGGTCTATTACTGTCTTTGCTCTTTTTGCTGTAATAGATTTGGCTCGTGCCAGAAGTTTAGAAGTCCAGCCTTCTGGAACATGTGTAGCCTCTTCCTTTCTCATACTTTTTATTGTTTTCAGACACTTTAATACCAACCGAAGACGTTACAGAACCAAAAAACCGCATGGATATATAGCAGGCTTTCACGCCTTTTTCTGGATATCTTAAAACTATTTTTTTTCTATAATCTCCTTTGCCCTTGAGACAGTTATGTTTTTTTCTTTTATCATCTGCAAAGCTGTTTTGTCAATCTCGCTGCCTTTTGCGCCTGCCATGACTGCTATATTTTTGGCATGAAGCTCCATGTGCCCGCGTTGTATGCCTTCTGTTGACAGTGCACGCAGCGCTGCAAAGTTTTGTGCAAGTCCCACTGCTGCTATTATTTCTGCCAGCTCTTTTGCTGATTTGACACCCAGTATCTTCAGCGCAATTTTTGCTATTGGGTTTGTTCTTGTCGTTCCGCCAACTATTCCGACAGCCATAGGCAGCTCTATCATTCCAACCAGGTCGCCATCCTTGTTTTTTTCATATGTTGTGAGCGGCTTGTAGCTGCCGATAGAAGCAAATGCATGCGCTCCGGCTTCAACAGCCCTGAAATCGTTTCCTGTTGCAATAACAACAGCATCTATTCCGTTCATTACGCCTTTGTTGTGCGTTGCACACCGGTAAATGTCATTTTTGGCAAAATAATAGGCAGCCAGTATTCCGTTTACCGCATCCTCTCCTATAACTTCTTTTTTCCAGACAGCCTTTGCGTGCGCAAGGCGCCTAGTTGCAAGGTTGCTTATTATTCTTAGTCTTGCTTTTCCACCTGCTAATTCTTCAAGCAGTGGCGTTACAGCCTCGCACATAGTATTTACAGCATTTGCGCCCATGGCATCCCTTACGTCCACGAGAAGATGGACAATAATCATTTTTCCTATTTCAGTGCTGATAATCTTTACTTCAACGTCCTTTGCTCCTCCGCCAAAGCTGACAAGAACAGAGTCTTTTTTGTTGCACAATTCAATTATTTTTTCCTTATTTTCCAGAATTTTTTTCCTGGCCTTTTCAGTATCCTTTGCACCTACTATCTGAATCTGGCCTATCATTACAGGGTCGTCGCTAGCCGTAACAAATCCACCAGGCCGCGCGAGCTTTGCAGCATAGCTCGCTGCTGCAACTACCGAAGGCTCTTCTATTGTCATCGGTACCAGCACATCCCTGCCATTTATAATAAAATTTGTTGCGATGCCGACTGGAAGCCCTGTTGTTCCTATAGCGTTTTCTATCATTCTGTTGGCTGTTTCCATTTCAAGGGCACCTGCTTTTTTAAGCAGCCCAAGCTCTTCATCTGTAAGGCCAGCAAGCTCTTTTAATTTTTTCAGCCTTTCCTCCAGAGATAGCCTATGAAATCCTGAAATATCAGATCTCATAAGCTTAGAACCATAGGAAAAATATTAAAATACAGTGATTTTTAAGTTTTGGTTCAAAACCTAATGCTATGAAAATACTCGGGTACAAGGAGAAAAAAGGCGTCCTAAGGCTGGAGCCTGAGACGTCCAATGACCTCTGGCTGCTGGAAAAAATACTGAAGCCCGGAGATATAATTAAGGGAAGGACACAGCGTTCAATAAAAATACAAAGGGGTGACCAGGAGGTCAGGACAGAAAGAAGAACAATAACAGTCAGGCTTTGTGCTGAGAAGGTGGATTTCAGCGAGGATGGCAGCGAAATCAGGGTGAACGGGAAGATTTTAGAGGGTCCGGAGGAGGTTGAGCACGGCTATCATACGTTCGAGATAAGGGTAAATGAGCCGGTTTCCATAGAACGGCAGTGGAAAAAATTTGAGCTTGATAAAATATATGCTGCGAAGATAAAACACCCGAGAATAATGATTTGTGTTTTGGATGACAGTGAGTGTACAATAGCGATGCTCACTGAAAGGCTGCAATTTCTTGTAAATATGCAGGGAGTTTCTGGCAAAACTTATGGCGAAGCAGATAAGACCAGCTACTTCAGTAATATTATAAAATATATTGAAGAAAAGGATTTTGATTTTCTTATAGTTGCCGGCCCTGGGTTTACAAAGGAGGCTATTGCAAAGGAGCTCAAGGAAAAAGGGGTTACAATGCTGGTTGACAGCGTGTCTCATACAGGCGAAGCAGGCGTGCAGGAGGTTTTAAAAAGAGGCGCTGTCGAAAGGCTTTATCATAATTCGCAAATACATAAGCAGACCATTCTGGTTGAAAAGTTTTTTGAGGAACTTGCACGCGATGGGAAGATAGTTTATGGAGCCAAAGAGACAGAAATTGCAGTAAAAATGGGCGCTGTCGAAGAGCTTTTGATTAGTGATATATTAGTCAGAGAAAATGAGCAGCTTTTGGGAGAGGCTGAAAAAATGGGCGGAAAAGTGCACATAATAGAAAGCCATCACGAGGCTGGCAAAAGGTTTGCGAATTTTGGAGTCGCAGGCTTTTTAAGATACCGAACAGAATGATAGTCATGTACAAGCAGGTCATTGTTATAAGGTCAGGCCTTAAAATGAGCAAAGGAAAAACAGCTGTTCAGGCTTGCCACGCGTGCATTGGCGCTGCGGAAAAAACCAGCAGAATCATCCTTTCTGCATGGAGGCGGGAAGGCCAGAAAAAAGTTGTTGTGGAAGCTTCCCTTGAAGCTATGCATAGGCTAAAGGAGAAGGCTGACAAGCTAAAAATCAAGAGCTATATGGTTGCTGATGCAGGGCTGACCGAGCTGGCCCCTGGGACGATAACAGCTATTGCCATAGGTCCTGACAAGGAAGAAAAGATAAATAAAGTGACTGGTTCTCTGCCTCTGGTGAGATAATGTTTTCAGGAAAGCTTACGAAGCCTGAGGATTTTATTGTCAGGGAAATCCTCGACGAAAGATTTTCAAGAAAATACAGAAGGACATGCAAAGGCGTGGAAAAAATGTGCGGAGAGCATTCCCTGTACTTGCTGCAAAAGAAAAATATGAATACAAGAGATGCGATCAACCTCATTGCAAAAAAACTCTGCATAAGCAGGGGCGCTATCGGGTATGCGGGCTTAAAGGACAAAAATGCTGTCAGTTATCAGTATATTACGATAAGCAAAGGCCCGGAAAAAAACCTTTCATTCAGGGACATCGCGCTTACTTTTATGCGCAGCATTGACCGAAGACTCGGCCGCGGCGATCTGATAGGCAATGAATTCGAAATAACGCTGCACAACTGCAGGAATGTGCAGGAGCTTCCTGAAAAAATAAAAAAAATCAGGCAGGGAATACCAAATTTCTTCGGACCCCAGCGCTTTGGAGTTCTCAAAAACAATCATATAAAGGGGCGGATGATAATCCACAGGAGAAAACTCCCTGAAAATATGGGAAAGGAGGATAAGCGAGCTCAGCATAATGTGCAAAGGAGGCGTAAGACAGTCGGTAATAAGGCCGGATGTGAGCTACAAAATTACAGGGGACAACGTCTTTCTTCATTTTTCACTGCCCAAAGGTTCCTACGCTACTGTTGTATTGAATGCAATCGGCACAGTCGATAGTTCAGAGATCAGGAAAGTTTCGGTTAGCTGCAATTTGGCTTCAAATTAAATTTATATACCTTGATAGTATCATTTTTTTATGTACGAATACGTAATTGGAGTTTGTAGAACAGAAGATATCTCTTCTCAAAATCAATATTGGGATTTATCCAGGCAACATCATGGAACGGGTTTTCCAGATTCACAACGTGATGGTGAACTTATTGGTCAATATCTCACAGTTTTTATTAGTTCTGAAAAACCCTTGACTTTGGAAGAACTTCAGAAAAAATTCCCATCTATATCTATAGTAGGATTCAGACCATACTCCTTGTATTCCTAGGGTGTTCTCCAGTGAGAACTTCGCATAAGCCGATGTGTTGGGCGACTTATCTACTCGGTAGACTTGATTCAATTAAAAGAAAAACTTAGAGGTTGGCTTGGGGTCGCTGAGGCGATAGATAGCTGAAAATCATAGATTTTTAGATTATTTTTTGGCTATTTCCCATAAAACTTTGAAATGGTTCTTATAGCTCTCCGCAATTTCTTTGCTGATTGTTCTTATTGCAAACGGATGTTCTTTACTCCACATAACAAAAACAACCCTATCTTTATATATCCAAGTAGAAGAAGGGCTTGAATATTCTGAAGGCATATAACCAATTTCTGTATAATTTAACTTAGAAAGCTCTTTTCCCCTCTTTTTCCCAGTCTTAGAGGTATCAAGAATAGCCTTTAATCTAATCTTATTTTTTTGTCTCCCTTTTTCCCAGTGTTCTATATAATAGGGCAAAATCTCCGGGCCTTTTCCAGAACTACCAAAGGAAAACCATTCTTCCTTTAATCTTAAAATATCATTAAGTATAGTTTTTATCCCCTCTTTTCCTTCTAAAATTTCTACTATTGATTTACTTTCAGAAATATGAGATAATTTGGATAGCTGAGGAAGGATAAGTTTTATTTTTTCTTCCCTTTCTTTTACCAACTCTAAGATTTTTTCAGGATTAATCGCACTAAAATATTTTCGATTTTCTTTAATTACATAGCTCGTAAATCCTTTCACGATTAATCTCTTTAGGATTTGATAAACGTGCGACCTATTTATTCTTGTTTCTTCTGCAATTCTACTTGCTAAAATAGAACCACTTCTTAACATTACTAAATATATTTTTATTTCTTGCTCAGTTAGTCCTATTTCTTTTAATGTGTTCTCTATCTCCATAATTAAAGAATATAGTTTCTATTATTTAAACCTTTTCTATCTGTTGTTATATTGTAACAACAACTTTTTTTATATGTTTTACGTGCAACTACTATTAAATAAAATTAAGGAGAGAGATTATGGTAACTAAAAAAATACAAATGTTTATTCCCGAACAAGAATATCGAGAGATAAAATCAGAAGGTTGGACAAGACCACATGGAGTTGGAATTATTGGAACTTACCTCCGGCAGAAAGGTTACGATGTAGAGGTCTTTTCAGGGGTTTCTGGAACAAGTCATCGAGAAATGCTAGGACAGGTTGGAGCAGACGTGGTTGGATGTACGACAACAATTGGGAATTATGTTCAAGCATTAAAAATTGTTAGACAGGCGAAAAAAGTAAACCCAAATTGTTTGACTATTCTTGGGGGTCCAGAAGCGACACAACTGTACGGTGAAGTGTTAACTAATAGAGGTACGAATTCCAGAGATTATTGTGTAGATGTCGTTGTCTGTGGTGATGGGGTGAAAACTGCTTATGAACTTGTATCTGGAAAAGAATGGGAAAGTATTCCAAATCTAGCTTTTCTATCTAATAGAGAACTAATTACTACACCCCGACTTAGAGAAGATAAGAATAATTGGCCTTTAATTGACAATACTTTTTTTGATATGGGAAGAGTATTAAGTACTTACGGAAGAAAATTTGAAGGGCTAACCCCTTTCAGAAAAGCTACAAGTATTATGTCCCAATACGGATGTAATTCCCATCATTGTAAATTCTGTGGAAGAACAGATAGGCAATGGTTTGGGAGAGATACAAAAGAAGTTTGGCAAGAGATTAAAGAGCTAGTTGAGATATATGGGGCAGAAATGCTATTTGATTTTTCTGATTCTTTTGTTCAGAGACCAGAATACGCAGAACAATTTTTAAGAGATAAACCCACGGATTTAAATCCTTCATTTAGATTCTTTGCTAGGGCAGATCAATTAAATCCCCAGATAGTACAATTGTTAAAAAAACTTGGAACTTATGAAGTTTATATTGGTTTTGAATCTGGAGACCAGCAAATGTTGGATAATATGGCTAAAGGGATAACTACGGAGCAAAACCTTTATGCTGCAAAATTGCTAGGAGATTTTGAAATTAAAATCCTTGGTTCATTTGTTTTAGGAGCTCCTGGCGAAACAAAAAAATCTCTAGAGAATACAGTCACTCATGCCGAACAAATTCAGGAAGTAAGCAATGGAAGATTAGAACAATGTTTATGTTCTGTTTGGATGCCTCTCCCCGGTTCATGGGGATTTAGGCAGATACAAAAAGAATTCTCTGGTCAAGACATTTTAGATTTAGAGGAATTAAAACAAACATGGGTAAGAAAAATGTGCGATGTTCAATATAATGAATTGAGCGATTATGTTAATAAAGTATTAGAATCTTCGGGAGCTCCACTAACTGATGTAAAAGGAATAAAAAACTGAATAACTAAAAATCATTGACCAAAAAAAACCTGAAAATATTTGAGCCCACCTGCATGGATACGCAAAATTCTTTCAGAATTCCAAATGATTGGTTACGCCTCGCACTTCGCATAAGCCGGTTTATGCCAAATCACTATGTGATTTCGAATATGCATTTTCGCAGCAGAAAATAGAAGCAGAAACAATGTCACCTAATCCAACTATGTCTCTGGGCTTTTTTGCCATTCTGTTGGGCACAGCAATGACATCATAATAGTCTCCGATTCCAATGCCGTTTTTCATTATAATACCCCTTTTCATAAGCCATTTTTTAAGACGTTTTATCTCTCTTTTCCCTGCTGCTGACAGGGGCACGTCAAGCCCTGAAAAAACATCTTTTTTCTTGTTTATGTCTCCTATTGCCTCTGCTGCTGCTGAAGCAGCTGCAAATTCCAGCGATTTTTTGATTTCACCCGGATCAGAGAAATAATTTTTTCTTCTTACAGCAAGGAAATATCCTTTGTAGTGAAAATGCACGCTTTTAGCGCCAAGGTCGAGAATTTTTAAAATGCCCGAGAACTTCTCTTCGATTGTTCTGCATCTCTTTCCATGAATTATTCTGATTATCTGATTCAGCTCAGTGTTGTCAAGCCCTACAGAATCAGCATACCTGATAAGGGGCACGATGTGCTTCAGATTTTTTTTATCTGACGCAACAAGCTCGATATGGACCGGTATGCCAGCTTTGTTGAGAACCCTGATTACGCTGCGGGCGCATGAAAACTGGCGCCTGTAGTTGTTTTTCACATTCTGAAATCCAGACAGCAGCGCAAAGTCTATTTTAGGCATTATTTTTCTCACGCTTTTTATTCCAAATTCATATTTGTCAGGCCGGGATGCTGCTATAAACCTGCCATTTTTTAAAGCCCTGACTTTTCTTACCATCGTTCCGCTGTTGTATTCAAAAATCCAGTTTATTTTTTCTTTATCATTGCGGAAGTTTTTTTTCGGGTGCTTAAAATTTTTCCACCATTTCACATTTTTTCCAAAAAGCCTGCTCTGCCTTTTTGAGAGAAATGGCGTATACACAACAGCCGGAATTTCCATCGATGACAGGAAATTGCCCATTATTCCTGCCTGTCCCCCCATTTTTTGCTGTTCAGGTTTCATGTTCTTCTCAAGCCATAGGCTTACTTTTCTGCTGATGGGCATTTCCATTGCCTCGCCATTTTTCATAAAGTAAAGCAGCCCTGAGAAAAGATCCTTTTCATTTTTTATCCTGCGGGAAATTTCAGGTTTCGTGCCCTTCATGTATCTTTCAATTCTGCTGTCAACATGGACGATGTTGTCTATGTTTGTATTATAAGCGAGAAATGCCCCCTTTAGCCTGCTGAAATTTTTCAGGTTTTCACCTATCAATTCTCTGTGGTACATAATAATTATAGTCTTTTGCCGGAATAAAAGCATTCAGTGGTGAGTAGCCTTTTAAAATAAAAGAAGTGCGAGAGGCAGGATTTGAACCTGCGAACGGACTAACCGACAGGATTTCTCTTTCACTCCAGCTCTGCTGGTCAACACTCAAGTAGATAGCGCCTTCAGGAAGTTTCTCTTTCGTCCAAACCGACAACCTTCGGTTGTCAATTCGCTTTAAAGAGAAAAGGGTTACTTGAGTCCTGCGCCTTTGACCGCTTGGCTACTCTCGCATAAATTAATAATAGAATAATAATAGAAATAGGCTTATAAACATTTGAAAATTCTTATGAAAATTTTCCATGCATAGCATCAAAGAAGCTTTGCTTTCCTAATGAGCTCTGCTTTTCCTTATATTCACATTTCTGATATTTACCTTAGCGTTTCAAGATCTTTCTTCAGCTCAGATATCTGCCTTTGCAGGTCCATCAGTCCGTCTTCAACATGACCGACTTCTTCCACGCTTTCTTCTTCAAAAGGTATGCCACGCGGCCTTAGCATAATATTATCGAGCTCAACAGTTCTTTTCTCAAGCCTTTGCATGGTTGTTTTCAGTATATTAAGGGCATCCTTTCGTATGGTTTCTATTTCACTTAGAATAGTAAAAGCCTGTTTTGTGCCTGCGATGAACGTCCTTATTTCCTGAACGCTTTTTACGATATCCCTGTACTTTTCTATTTTGACGAAAAGCGGCGCACCAATGTTAGGGCTGGTGGTTACTATCTCTTCTTCCGGCTCGACTGCTTTCTTTATGTCCTCCAGATCACTAGTCTTTTTTGGAAAAATCATGCTCCCACTTTTTAATCTTTGGTTCCAATGCTTAAATAATTATGCGGTGGCCGAGATATGCGGCAGGCATAAACTATATGCCGGCTTTCGAACTCGGGTCTCAACCGTGGCAGGGTTGTGTCCTAACCAGCTAGACTACCACCGCAGTAAGAAACTATCCATTAATACAAATAAATATGTTTGAAAGGCTGTTCCATACGTTAGACTAAAATACGTAAAAATAATTAAAGAAAATAGGAAAAAGAAAAAATTAAATCCTGAACTTCCTGACGTATTTCTTCGAAACCTCGGATACAGCGTCTTTCAAGCCCAAGCCAAGTGCTATTGCAACACCAAGACCCAGTGCCCCTATTACGACCAGCAGTATATTGTTCACCAGTGTCGCTGGGATTCCCAATATCGGCAGAGCAAGAGCAACTGCAACGTAGAGTATGAAGAAGTACAGTATTTTGCCAACAAGGCTTGCATAGATTTCTTTCATCTTCTTCATCTGCGCTCTTATGTACTCTCCGATGACATAACCAACGATTACAATCACTGCTGCGCCAATCACATTAGGTATGAATCCTGTGATCTCTCCCATCCATTCAGCCAGCGATGGTATACCAAGCACCTCCCTTGACAATGCTGCTGCGACAAAGGCAAGGTATATCCACCATCTTACTATAAGAGCGAAGATGTCGCTCAGGCTTATTACCGGCTTGTGCGTTTCTGTTACATAGTAGTCGAGCTTTATCCTCGTCAGAACTTCTTTTACTACTCTGCCGACGATTTTTCCGACTACTAGGCCGATTACTAGCAGGATGATAGCGCTGATAATGTTGGGCATATAGACTACTGTTTGTGTTCCGAGCTCACCCAAAACATTTACAATTGGAGCTACCATTTTCTAATCCTCCATTATTTATCTAGCGTATTGCTGTTACGCCTAACTATGGATATATATAATTACCTGATGGCCCCTTTATAAAGATTTTTTCTAGGACGCAGTACGATAAAATACGCGGAAACAGTATTCGAACCTCTGTGTCGGCTGATGCCTCCAACGGTTCAAATCCTGCACTTATAGCAATACAAGGAAATAAACAGTATATTACTTCCTTGTTTGCTATATGTGAAACAAGTTGTATAATGTCCAAATTCTTTACTTGTTTCACTATAAACTTAATAGCGCCGGAAGCAGGATTCGAACCTGCGCTTCCATCCGACTGGCGCAGAGTCGCTTGACGAGCAAAGCTCGTCGGTTTTTCTCGTTGCGCCAAGGTTTCGGAAACCAGTTTTCGAGACTGGCGCGTTTAACCTGATCGCGGCTGCCTGTTTTTTCAGCACAGTCTCCGCCATTCCGGCTCACTACAAGACTGACGCAGCTGCATGGAAATCAATCCAAGCATGCGTATTGGTTTAACGCCGGGAGCAGGATTTTCGGGCATATCTTTTCTTCTTTCCCAGGGGTTTCTTCTTTTTCTAAAAGAAGAAAGGCCTTTCGAACCTGCGCACCCCGAAGGGTACCAGCTCTCAAGGCTGGCGCGTTTAACCAAGCTCCGCCATCCCGGCTTTGTTTTTTAAATATTATGCACTCAAAGACATTAATATTTTAACATTTGAATGTCTTTGAGTGCACCCTGAAGGCATTATAATATTTTCAATAATTTATGCCCTTCGGTATACATCAAGCTTTAAAAGTGATCGTAATGAAATGCAGATGCGGGTCCAAAGCTGTTTATGAAAGAAAGACAGAGGGAAGTTTTTATTGTGATGACTGCCTTGCTCGGCAGGTTGAAAAGCGGTTCCAAAAGACTATAAGCGAGAACAAGCTTGTCAAAGCCGGGGATACTATCGCAGTAGCACTTAGCGGAGGGAAGGATAGTTCTGCACTGCTTTACATGCTGAACAATAGCAAAAACCCGAAAACAGAAATTTTTGCAATCAGTATAGATGAGGGCATTCGTGGCAGGGGTATATGCCTTGAAAAAGCTTCCTGCCTTACAAAAAAACTTGGAATAAGACATTTCATTTTTTCATTTGAAGAGGAGCTGGGAATAACTATAGACAGCATCAAGGACAGAAAAACATGCACATATTGCGGGGTCTTCAAAAGAAATCTGATAAACAAAAAGGCCCGGGAGCTCGGGGCGAACAAAATAGCTGTTGGGCACAACCTGAATGACGAGGCGCAATCAATATTGCTTAATTTCCTGAGGGGGGACTGTAACCATTTTCAGAGACTAGGAGCGGATCCCGTCAAAGACAAAAAATTTGTTCACAGAATAAAACCTTTGCGCGATATTCCGGAAGCAGAAATCGTGCTCTATGCCAGAATTAAAAAAATACCGCATATAAACAGGCGGTGCATATATTCCTATGACAACCAGAGGCGGGATATATTGAATATGCTGGATAGCCTTGAAAAAAAATATCCAGGCACTATTTTTCAGATAGTAAAATTCTATGACCGCATAAAGCCCTTGGTAAGCAAGAGTGATAAAGTTAGCATAGGGTACTGCGACAGATGCGGCGAACCAGGAGGAAAATTGTGCAAAAGCTGCCAGCTTCTCACAGAACTAAAGAAGCTTTCCTGACTGCTGGACTATTTCATATGCCAGCTTTTTTCCAAATTTCGACCCTAGTTTTTTCTCGTTTTTGATCACGTCTTTTATTGTGATAAAACCGTTTTTTTCAAGCATGCTGACTGTTCTTTTATCAATACTGAGAATAGCTACCGGATACAGCTTCTTTGCCTTGACAAGGTTTTCGAGCGAGTCTTCTTCCTTATACCGCCATCCTGTCAGCCTAATTTTTTTCCCTTCTGCATACCTCTTTGCATGTTCTGAAAACTTGGTGTTTGTTATTATCCATGCTTTATCAAAATGATTCCTGCCTCCCCTGTTTATGTCGTCCAGCCTTGCCCAGACTTCCATTGTTTCACCCAAGCCGCAGTCGCGGTGAGGATTTGCATGCTTTTTGCATTCCACCAGATAGCTCATCTCATTTTTTGCAATGAGATCAACCTGATGCTCCACGATTTCACCTTTTATAATCCTATTCCAGCTGCACATGTACCCATGCTCTTCCAAAAGCTTTTCAACAAATTTTTCAAAGACTTCTGAGTCCATGCGTGCAATTGCTTCCCTGATCCTGTATACAAACATGGACTTTTCGCTGTATTTTTGCAGCTCTTTCAGGATGAGTTTGTATATTCTTTTTGTGCTTGTACCACTGGTCACGTTTTTTTCTATCTTATTAGCGACCTCTTTTGCTTCTTTCATCGGAAGCTCTGCTCTCATGCAGGTTCTTATTATTTTTTTCTTGTCGAATTTTTCACTTTCCCCATTTGCTTTGATAACGAACATCTTAGTTACCTCATTTCAAAAATTTTTTCCTTTTTAGCGATTCTTGAAGCCAGCCTAAACTTATGGCTTTTCTGCGCATATATTGTGAACAATATATCATTTTTACGGACGCGGCTCCCAAGTTTTTTGTTCAGGAGAATTCCAGCAGCTTTGTCTTTTGGTGCCCCTGCTGCTTTGGCTACGTAGACAAGGATTTTGTTATTCATAGCCTTTACTATACCGCTTTTTACAGACCTTATCGGCATGCTGTATTTTCCGATTTCGATATCTTCCGGCATTATCATTGGATCTCCGCCCTGGGCTTCTATTATCTGCCTCATTTTTTTCTCTGCGATGCCACTTTTCCAGATTTTAACTACAGTTTTTTCATCACCCATTCTGTTTATTTTAAGCATCTCACCGGCAATCCGTGTTACTTTTTGAATAAGGTCATATGGCGCTGTTTCTATATTTATAAGTGACTGCAGAGCCTCCCTTGCTTCAAGGCTGGGGCCCAATGCATATCCAACCGGCTGTTCTGCACTAGTTTTCACGCATTTTACTCTTATACCGAGTTTTTTTCCGGTGTGCATAAACATCCGCGACATTTTTCTGAACTCATACCCTGTTTTGACCTTGGCATATAACCCTTCAGGGATGTCTATTACAACTGACATGGCTCCAACAACCTTTTTTTTGCTTATGACTGAAGGTATCAGGAGAGGGTCCAGTGAAAGCGGCCTTTCTATTTGTATGAAAAGGTCGTCTACAGGAGCGAGCTCTACTGAACCTCCCCAGACAAGGCAGCCCATGGTTTTTTTAACAACCTTTTTCATTTCTTCCCTTCCAAGGTCTACAGGAGCAAGCACCTCCATCCTGTCTGCTGTTCCAGCAGGGTCAGTTATTGCGCGCGAAGATGTTTTTGGTACAGTCAGTCCGGCAGCAGCTGCTATCGGGACAACAAGCAATGATGTTTTGTCTCCAGGCACTCCACCTATGCTGTGTTTGTCTGCAACTATTCCCGGAAACTGCAATTTATCGCTCATGTCTGCCATGACTTTTGTCATTGCAACATTCTCATTCAGGCTCATGCCATTTATGGTCAGCGCTGTTATGAAGCTTGCGAGCTCCAGATCGTTGAGGTCCCTTTCCATAACGTCTAGAGAAATCGCTTTAAACTCCTTATAACCTAGGCTCTTGCCCAAGACTTTTTTCTTAATGTACTGTTTGGATATGAGCTCGCCCCTTGGTGTTGCAGTCAGATAGTTGCCATTTTTAAGGGAGAGCATCTCCCTTACTTCTTCATATACCACTATTTCCCCGCGCTTAACAAACTTATTTGTGATGTTGACTATGACTGTGATGCATCTACTGCCTTTTTTTAGTACAATTCTGTCCAATGGATAGACTCCAAGCTCTTCTGCGTCCTCTTTGTTTATTATGGCAATGGTTTTTCCACCTGCATCCAGCTGTGGAAGAATAACTTTAAGCCTCATTCCAATAACCTCATGATATCCTTTGGTTTTTTTATCCCCTCTTCTGTTATAACAGCACGAATATATTTCCATGGAGTTTCATCAAACGCTGGGTTCAGTATTTTAACACCAGCTATTTTACTACAAACCTCATCTGCTGGCCTCATTTCTATTTTGAATTTCTCTCTTCTGTCCAATTTCATTGTGGAAGCAGCAACGTAGACAGGTTTTCCAAACTCATTAGCAGTAATAGCTAATGGACAAGTACCGATTTTATTTATTAATTTATTACGAAGCGCGTCCGCGCCGACCAATACCAAATCAACATCAGGCATAAAGTATCCGACAGCAGAATCCACAATTAGTGTTACAGGTATCCCAGCTTTCACAAGTTCCCTTGCAGTAAGTTTGCCCTGCTCTCTTGGTTCTGTCATTGTGGCAATTACTCTTATTTTTTTGTCTCTCGCTTTTTTAATGACAGCCAGTGTTGAAGAAGAATGACAATGTGTCATTATTATTGCATTTCTTTTTACAAGCTTCTGGCCATGCTCAGCCATTTTATCAGTAGTGGTTTTTATCTCTTCCAGAAGATCATTTATGTTTCTGCCTTTCCTAAGTTCATCCATGATGTTGTATAATGCAACAGCTGTTGGCCGTGCAGCAAGAAGTTTTTTAGCTTCTTTGTTAAAGGATTTCTTTCCACCATGCTTCTTAAGATGTTTAAGAGAAGCAATAGCAATTTCGCTGGCACCTCGTATTCTCATTGACTTTATGTCATTTACAGTAGACATGGATAAATTATTGCTCGTAAGAATATAAAATTTCAGACGAGAGTTTTGAAAAACCCTATCTCGTAAACAAGCTGAATATAGATTTTGTCAGAACGTTTTTTTCTGCTTTCCCCTCAATTATTAGGGGAAAGAGAAAAAAACCGTATGTAATTGGAAGAACAGGAGTTTTTCAAAGTCTTCAGACTTCTCTCAGCTCATAATCCATTGTTCCAAGGCCTATTTTTTCGCTGTATTCTAGTATGTGCTTCCCATTCCTATGGTTGTGTGCTTTGAAAGGGTCTTTGCCAAAATTCTTTTCAACGAGCTCAAGCGATGCTGTGTCTATGGCAACAGGGTCCCTGGAAAAAACTATTCCAATATCCTTCATAAATGGCTTCTGCTTTCTCTTCACACAGTCACATCGGTATGTCATATCTGTCAGAAAATTGATGTACCACATGCACCTTCCTTTTACAGCAGCAGCGGCATACTCTGCCATCTTTTCCATGAGCCTTTCGCTTGTATCGTTTCCGAAAGGGACTCGTACGGCTTTTCTTGGGCACACTGCGATGCACATTGCGCACCCTATACATTTTTCTTTTGATATAACAGCCTTGCCTTTTTCCATGTCTATTGCATGAACATTGCAGTTTTCTTTGCACAGTGCGCATCCTCTACATTTTTCTGCATCTATCACAGGCATTACAGAAGAATGCATGTCAAGTTTTCCTGGCCTTGAGCCAAGCCCCATGCCGATGTTTTTGATAGCGCCGCCAAATCCGGATATTATATGCCCTTTGAAATGAGAGAGGACTACTATGCTTCTATATTTTTCAATGCCCCTGCCTATTTTTGCATTTTTAGTCAGGCCTATGTTTATAGGAATTTCTACTGTTTCCTCACCCTTTTTGCCGTTCAGAATGTCTATTTCAATGAAGCCAAACCCGTGTTCTTTTGCAACCGCTATATGGTCATCTGTAAACGTTCTCCTGCCCCTATAAAGCACATTACACTCAATAAAAACAGGGTCGCTAAAGAATTTTTTCACGTCTTTTAGCCATTCGGGATTTATGTACGTGGTGTTTTTTTCTTCTCCAAAATGAATCTTTAGCCCAACTGTTGCTGTGCTGCTTCCCATTTCCTTTGCTATTCTTTCAAAGAAATTGTTTACCCCTGTCTTTATGTTATTCACGTCCTTGTAAAAATAAACCAGTGACATAGGAAAATTCTATGTGGAATCATATAAAAAAGTTTATCCGAACAAAGTTTATCCAAGCGCCTCTACGCCAGGAAGTTTTTCCCCTGCAAGTGCTGCCAGCATAGCCCCGCCTGCAATAGAAATATGGGAAAACGATGATTTCGGTATCTTAAGCTCCTCTATAAATTCTGTTGTATGCCCACCGCAGACAAGCGAGTAGGCTTCTGACTCTGCCACAGCTTTCAGCAGCTCCTGGGTGCCTTTTCTGAATTTTTTATCTTCTGCCATGCCTGCCCAGCCATTCATTATGACTGTTCCAGCGTGCTTTATGGCGCTCCTGTACTCTCCAATAGTTTCAGAGCCTATGTCATATAGTATTTTGTCGTGCGGCATTTTTAGCACAGACGCCTCTTTTCTTCCATTGTCATCATATGCAACATCAAGTGGCGTAATTATTTTTTTGTTCTCGGTTTCAAGTTTTTTTATTGAAACAAGAAATTTGTCAAAACCTTTTTCTGTCAGAAACGTTCTCGTTTTTCCGAGGTCATGCCCCTTTGCTATAAGGAAAAGCTCTCCTACTATGCCGCATGTCAGGGCAATGTCATAGTTAAGCCTGCTTTCCATGAGCTTTATGCTGTTTTCTGGTTTTGCTCCACCAAGAACAAGCACTACAGGAGGAATTGACTCTTCGATATTTTTCAATGCGCTTAACTCTACCTCCATTACGCGGCCTGCTATGCATGGAAGGAGGTTTTTGAATCCTACTATCGATGCGTGAGGCCTGTGCGATGCGGAAAATGCATCATTTACATAAACATCTGCCATCCTGAACAATGTTTTGACGAGCAGCGTGTTTTCCGGCTCTTCGGAAAATTCATCTTCCATCTTTCTGACGTTATCCAGCAGCATTATTTCACCCTTCTTCATGCTTTCTGCTGCATTAGCTACTCCTGTGATATCACTTACGAAGCGCACTAACATGCCTGTATGATTTTCAAGCAGCTTTGCATGCTGTTTAAGGTTTGTAAAATCCTTGTCTCCAGGTCTGCCTTGGTGTGCAATTACTATTACTTTTGCCCCCTTTTCTGCCAGCTCTTTTATTGTCATGGCATGTGCGACTATTCTTGGGTTGTCCTGAATTTTTCCATCAACTACAGGAGAATTTATGTCTACGCGGAGCAGTACGCGCTTGCCCAAGAAGTCGTAGTCATCCATGGTTTTCATACTTTGACAACCTTTCTACAAGTTCAACAAGCCTGCAGGAATAGCCCCATTCATTGTCATACCAGCCCAAAACCTTCACGGTTTTTCCATAGACATTTGTCAGCAGCGAATCAAAAATGCAGGAGTGCGGGTTTCCTATGATGTCTGCGCTGACAATCGGCTCTTCTGAGTATTGTACTATCCCTTTCATATTTGCATTTCTGAAAGCATGGTTGACTTTTTCTGCTGTAGTTTCCTTTCCGGTATTTACCACAAGGTCTGTTATAGAGCCGTCAGCTACAGGGACCCTTATAGCTATTCCATCAAGCTTTCCGGCAACTTCAGGTATAACATTTCCTATTGCTTTTGCAGCCCCTGTTGTTGTAGGTATTATTGACAATGCAGCAGCCCTTGCCCTTCTCAGATCCTTGTGCGCAAGGTCAAGTATGCTCTGGTCATTTGTATAGGCATGTATAGTTGTCATAAATCCGTTCACAATGCCAAAATTTTCATTTAATATTTTTACCATGGGCGCAAGGCAGTTTGTAGTGCAGGAAGCCATTGAAATTATTTTATGGCTCTTTTTCAGCTTTTCATCATTGACACCCAAAACTATTGTAGCATCCACATCTGCAGGAGCTGATATTACAACCCTTTCAGCACCAGCCCTGATATGCTTTTCTGCTCCTTTCCTGTCCCTGAAAAAGCCCGTGCTTTCTATGACAATATCAACATCCATTTTATTCCACGGAAGCTTTTCAGGGTCTTTTTCAGAAAAGACCATGATGTCATTCCCATTCACTGATATTGATTTTTCACCAGCCTTTACTCCATCAAGCATCCCGTGAACAGAGTCATACCTAAGCAGGTGTGCAAGCGTTTTTGGGTTAGTCAGGTCATTTACAGCAACAAACTCTATTTTTGACTTCTTTTTAACAGCTGCTCTGAGAACATTTCTCCCTATTCTTCCAAACCCGTTTATCGCGACACGCATGAAATAATAACTACAGGGACAGATAAAAAGTTTTAATAGAAGCCCGTGCAAGTTAATTTATGGTTGTGTTTGTAAACAGGAAAATACTATCAGTTGTCTATGCACCGAGGCCAAAAGAAAGCAGAAAAGGAGATTTCGGGCGCGTTCTTGTTGTAGGCGGCTCATATACAGGAGCTCCTGCGCTTGTTGCTATGGCAGCCCTGAGGTCCGGAGCAGACATAGTCAGGGTTGCTGCGCCATGGAAACAGGCAGGCATAATTGCAGGATTTTCCCCGAATATAATAACAGAGGAGCTGGACTCATCACACATAGAAAGCCAGCATGTTAAAAATTTAATTGAGCTTTCAAAAAAATCCGATGTGATTTCCATAGGATCCGGGCTTGGGGAGAAGTCAAAACCAGCAGCAAAATCGTTCATAAGCAAATGCGATAAGCCGATGGTTGTGGACGCTGAGGCTATCCCGCTTCTCAGGGGTATAAAGAAGAAGCATGTAATAATCACGCCGCATGCAACCGAATTTGAAATGCTTGCAGGAGAACATCTTCCAAAAAAACTGGAAGAGAGAACAGCTGCTGTTGAAAAGCTATCTTCAAAACTCGGAACCATATTGCTAAAAGGTCCGGTTGACATAATTTCAAACGGCATAAAAACAGCGCACAACACGACAGGAAACCCTTACATGACTGTTGGTGGCACAGGCGATGTGCTCGCAGGCATATGTGCATCCCTTCTTGCGCAAAAGACAGATGTATTCTATGCTGCATGCGCTGCTGCTTACATAAATGGTTTTGCCGGGGATCTGGCAGCAAAACGTCTTGGCCCCTCAATGCTTGCGACAGATGTGGTGGACGAGATAGCCAATGCAATAAGGATCAGATAATTTTTGTCATCGTTGTGGATGAGCATACAGGGCATTTGGCTGTTCTATATGCCCATTCGAATTCACATTCTTTACAGTGCCATGCCTCTAAATATGTCTTATTATATTTTTTCTTGGCCACTTTATCACCCAGATTCCACACATTCGTGACCCTACCCCAAAAGAATCAATATTACTTATAGCTTTCCTGCTATTTAAAGAAATTTTTTTATATTCGGTATAAATTATTAATGCAACATCATAATAAATGTATGAGGCTCATTTTGGTTAGGCATGGCGAAACAGATGAAAATGCAAAAGAAATTGTGCAGGGGCATACGGATACGCTGCTGAACGAAAAGGGGAAAGAGCAGGCCAGAAAAGTTTCGCTAAGGCTCAAGGATGAAAAAATAGATATGATTTTTTCAAGCGACCTCAGGAGAGCAAGGGAAACAGCAGAAGAAATATCCAAATTTCATAACGTTCCTGTGAAACTATCAAAAGAGCTCAGGGAAAGGAATTACGGATCTGTTGAGCTCAAATTCGTAAGAGAGTATAGTGATATACTTGAAAAAAGCGGAAAAGCCAGATACGCCTTTAAGCCCGAAGGCGGAGAAAGTTTCCCAGATGTCGTGGAACGTGCAAAAAGATTTCTTGAAAAAATTCAGAAATACGAAGGCAAAACTGTTGTTATAGTCTCCCATGGAGGTTTCATAAGAATGCTTCTCAGTCTACTCACAGGAAAGAGCATGGAAGAGGCGGGCTCAATAAAAATTTACAATACCGCTGTAAGCATAATCGAAGCTGACAAAGAGCATATAATAAACTGTACAAAGCATCTCGATCAGTAAATATCCATGTACTTATCCAGTTCCCATCTGGTTACCTGTGTTTTGAATTCATCCCATTCGCTCGTTTTTATTTTAATATACCTGTCAAACAGGTGGCTTCCAAGCGTTTCGCGAATAAGGCCGTCTCTTTTCATTTCGTTCAGCGCCTCGAACAGGGAGGATGGTAAAATGTCTATATTTCTGTTTATCAGGCTTTCACTATCAAGCTTATAGACATCCTCCTCAATAGGCTCTGGCGGCTGTAGTCCCTTTCTTATTCCATCCAGACCAGCCCTGAGCATCACTGCAAATGCCAGGTAGGGGTTGCATGACGGGTCAGGGCATCTCAGCTCAATCCTTGCTGATTTTGGCCTTTGCTTGAACCACTGCGGAACTCTTATCAGTGCTG
>JACRMX010000036.1 GCA_016219485.1 Candidatus Aenigmatarchaeota archaeon
ACTGTCTATCCAGTAAAGGCTTCCATAGCTGTAAACGCCTTTTGCATCTGCTGCCTCAGCATAAGAGCTGCACGAACTATCACAAGAGGATGTTTTAGAGATGTATTTTATCTGCTCCCTATCGCTCCAGTAGACATTTTCGCTGTCAACAGCAACATAGCGCGGGTCAGTAAGGTGGTTTGCAACAGTTTTTATTTCACCTGTGCCATCGTTCCTTATCCTGTATATGGATTTCACAGCAGGCGTTCCATAGGTTTCTATCCAATAGACATAAGCATCGTCAACGACAAACCTGCCTATTACACCTGCCCTGTTGCCAACTATCTTTTCTTTTTTTCCGTCTTTTGAGCGTGTGATTTCATTGTTCTCATTGTAGTACATGTAGCTATCCTTGAACATAATATCTTTCACAGTGCCTGTTGTATAGTATGGCGAAGCCTTGGGCAAAGCATCTGAAGCGAGCAGTGAAGTCTTGTAAACGCCTACAGATGCAGATGATGGTGAGGTAACTGCAAGCTTTGCATCCGCAGACATGCTTGCATTGAGCTTAACAGGAGTGCTCACAGATTCAATGGCAGCAGACCAGCCTGATTTTGTTTCTATGGTCAGGAAGAACGTCCTTAAAGCACAGCCTACCTCATCCCTGTTCTTTATCGTAAGCCCGTAACGCAGCGTGTCAGCTGGCCTTGCAATAAGCTGGCTGTCTTTCTGCAGCATAAGAGGCGCATTTCTGCAGCCTTTTGCAGCAGGAAGCCCTGATATTTCATAAACAGCAGTGCCCATAATAGCGAACGCAGCTTTGCTGATAGACTTTATGCCTGATGGGTCTGCAAAGTAGGTTTTGTCTGACACAGAAACTGCCGTTGGATTTTCAATGCCTCCTGCCAGCAGCGACGTGCCTTTCCATAGCTTGCCATAGCCTTTCTTTTCATAGGTTGTATAATAAACAACGTCAGAGACGAATACGCCTTTAACATCAGCAGCAGATATAACCCTTTCTGGCGCTGAACAACGTTCTTCGCATTTCATTATGCCGTTGGTTTCAGACCAGTAGATGTCATTTGCAGCATATATGGCATAAGGAGAATCAGCAACAGCATAGCTGTCATTAAAGTTCACCAGCATGTTAGTCTGGTTTTTGGATGCGCGCATTATCTTGCCTTTTGCGTTCTCTGTCCAGTAAACATAGTTAGCCACAGCTATGTCCACTGGATTGTCCAAGCCTCTTGCTATGGTAACTGCTTCACCGACGCCGTCATTCCTCATTCTCCGTATCTCTTTGGTTGAGGAGTCTTCATATATGTAATATACATACTGGCTGTCAACAAAGAATGCCTTTGCATTGTTATAAACAATTGTCTTAACCTGTTTCGTAGGGCCTGCTGTTCCACTGATGTTAACATAATACATGCGCTTTATTGCACCATTTGCATTGTAGTAAATATATTCAGTACCTGCAAGCGTGACAACCTGCATATCTGTGATGCCTGCTATAGCTTCGCTAACCATAGGCTTCTCTGTTGAGAATATGACATTTATTTTATACAGCCCGTCTGAAGGGCTGGCAGGCGTTACATCAAGGTCCAGCGTTTCGTATGACTGCGGCGCAACCACTATCTGGCTGGAAATTGAAGCAAGCCAGCCTTCTGGTCGTTCAACTGTTGCGTAGAACGTCAGCGGAAGCGTCTCAGCAGGATTAGCATTGGATAGCTTGACAGCATACCGCACAGCTCCTGCCTCGTCCTGCGATTTTGTTATTTTTTCAGGCGTTATGGAAACTGCAGCTCCGGTAACAGCATACTCTATGACTTCATAGTACAGCGTCTTTTCAGAAGAAACCTGTTTGCTCACAGCTTTGAGCGTAACAGGATAGGTGCCTTTTAGCGCAGTTAATGCAGACTTTACAGTCAGCTTTATTTTTTCAGCCTGGCCCCTGCTCAAGGTTATGGTTTTTTTATCAGCACTGGCTGTCCAGTTTGCTGGCACGCTCGCTTCTATCGTATATGTAACAGCAGATGAAAGGTAAGCTGGCTCTGCTGCTGGCCGCTTTACAGTAATTTCATAAACCACTTCTTTTCCAGCAACACCCTGCAACGTAGCTTCTGCTTCTATTGATGGTGCAATGAATCCTTCCAGCGTAAATGTCAGTTCCTTTTCAGCGCCAAGCATGTCTTTTTTCATGTACATGATTGCGCCCGGACCCTCTGTCCAGTAAACTGTATCACCGGAAACCTGGATTTTCACAGGCTCTGGAATCGGCGATGCAATTACTTCTGAGCCTTTCATCACTTTGCCCTGGAACTCGCTGTA
>JACRMX010000006.1 GCA_016219485.1 Candidatus Aenigmatarchaeota archaeon
AGTCAGAAGAAAGTTCTGGGCGTATGGTACAATGAAAGCATATGCAGAAACGCGGGCGTAAAATCTTAGTTAGCTTGAGCTATCGGATATTTGTGCAACAGAGTAACGAAACATTAGAAATCCTAACAATGCTCATGGCACCGAATTTAAATATCTGTGGAAATTTAATCTCATGAAAATACCTGAAAAACTTCTGAAGAGGCTGGAAGAAATTGGGCTCGATTCTTCAGTTTATGACAAGAGACCTGCCAGATGCGTGCGGATAAATACGCTTAAAACAGGCATGCAGCTGGAAAATCCTGTCCAGTGGTGCAAAGAATGCTTCTATGCAGATGTCCCCGCAGAGCTCATTGAACAGGGGCTCTTCTACAAGCAGGATGCTGCTTCATGCATAGCTGTTCTTGCGCTGAGCCCAAAGCCTGGAGAGCTTGTGCTGGACATGTGCGCAGCTCCGGGAACCAAAACGCTGCATATAGCAGCTATGATGCAAAATAAGGGGGAAATAATTGCAAACGACATCAGCAGGAAAAGGATTTTGAGGTTAAAATCAAACATAAATCGTTATGGAGCAGATATCTGCGAAATTATCAGGGCAGACGCATGCAGGCTGAAATACGAAGAAAAATTTGACCGCATTCTGCTGGATGCTCCATGCAGCGCAGAAGGCATTGTCGGCAAAATCCACAAAACTGCAAAGATGTGGAGCGAAAAAAGGGTATCAAGGCTTTCAAAGATGCAGAAAAAAATGGTAACAAATGCGCTAAAGCTCCTGAAAGATAACGGTGTTCTCATTTACTCGACCTGCACATTTGAAAAAGAGGAAAACGAAGACGTTGTTGAGCTTGCTCTGGAAAATAACTGCATGCTGGAAAAAATAAATATCAGAGGCTTGAAACACGAAAAAGGCCTTACAGAAAAAACACGGAATTGTTTAAGGATATACCCGCAACACAATAACACGAATGGCTTTTTCGTTGCAAAATTAAGAAAACGTATTTAAAGATTGGAATTATAGTGAAATCAGAAAAGAATCCAGACATGTTTTCTGGTTTCACATACATGGTTAAGCAAAAGCTTAACCTGTACAGGAGAACCTTTGGTTCTCCATGTATAGCTCACAAGGAAATGATATCTTATTTGTTTCCTTGTAGAGCTATAATTGAAAAAGTAAATTGTGCCGGATGAAATTGTAATAAACATGCTCAAAGAAAGAATTAAAAAGAAAGACTGTAAAAAGGGATTTATTCTTGACGGGTTTCCGCGCACAATAGAGCAGATGAAGGCACTGGAAAAAATAACAGCAATAGACACAGTCCTTTATTTCAAATGGCCTGAAGGTGTGCTGTTGAAAAAAGCGCTTGGAAGAAGAACATGCGAAAAATGCGGTAAGATATATAACGTAGCTGATATCAGAATCAGTGATTATCATTTTCCACCGATTTCTCCAAAAAAAGAAGGAGTTTGTGACGATTGCGGCGGAAGAATAATATTGCGAAAAGACGACAATGAGGCAACAATAAAAAACAGGCTCGAAGTCTACGAAAAGCAGTCTGCTCCTTTAATCAAATATTACAAAAAAACAGGCATGTTCAGGGTCATTGATGTGGTTGGCCCGCCTGAGGTCATGATTCCCATAATTCTGAAAGAAATCGGGTATGAATGATTGAGATTATGATGCTGCACTGGCATTCTGTTTGTGTAAACATCAACAAGCATACGCCAATTAGAAAGAATCTAATCATGCTTTTTAACCTTATTCGCCAAGATATTTTTGGTGTCTCTTATGACGCTACGCTCGCCCATAATAGCCGTGGTTGGACATTGATTGTCTTATTGACAATCAACCAAAAACGTGGACCATGGCAAGACAACGCTGCTTGATTTTATTAGAAAAACCTCTGTCACAGCGAAAGAGCCCGGCCTCATCACGCAGACAATATCAACCACATTTATACCAACAACCGTGGTTACAGGAACATGCGAAAAGCTTCTGGAACGATTCAAATTCAGCATATCAGTACCTGGGCTGCTGTTTATTGACACGCCAGGGCATGCTGCTTTTACAACAATGAGGCAGAGAGGAGGAAGCATCGCTGACATCGCTGTGGTCGTAGTAGACATAAATGAGGGGCTGATGCCGCAGACTACCGAAAGCATTGAAATGCTGAAATCATTCAAAACGCCGTTTGTTATAGCCATGAATAAAATAGATAGAATATATGACTGGTCTTCGGGAAAATGTTTCATAGAAAATTTCAGTGAGCAGTACGAGCATGTAAAGGGGGAATTTGAAAAAAAGTTTTACAGCATCGTGAAACAGATAACAGAGCTTGGCCTTGATGCTGAACGGTTTGACAGGATAGCTGATTTTTCCAAAAAAATCGCAATTGTTCCGATAAGCGCCAAAACAGGCGAGGGTGTGCCTGACCTGCTCACTGTCATCGCAGGCCTTTCTGAAAAGTTTCTTAAAAACAGGCTCATAACCACGCAGGAAGCAGGTGGAACCATACTTGAAGTCAAAGAAGTTACAGGACTTGGCACAACCATAGACGTCATTGTTTATGATGGGACCATAAGCAAAGGAGACTTCCTGATAATAGGCGGCAAAAGCCCTGTTGCAACAAAAATAAAAGCCCTGCTTGAGCCGCAGGCCATGAAAGACATGAGGACAGAAAAGCAGTTCGTTTCAATAGACAGCTGCTCTGCTGCTATCGGGGTAAAAATAGTTGCAACAGGCCTGAAGGATATTGTTGCAGGGCTTCCTGTAAGGACAGCCAAAAGTCAGCATGATGCTGAAAGCATAATGAAAGAAATGAAGGATGAAGCAAGTGAAGTAGAGATAGAACGCAAGGCTGAAGGCCTGATACTGAGGGCAGACACTGTTGGCTCCCTGGAAGCGCTGATAAGGGTCTTTGAAAAATATGCAATAAGGTCGGCAAAAATAGGGAATATAAATAAAAATGACGTGATAAACGCCGAGGCGAACAACAACCCTATGCTAAAAATAGTGATAGGTTTCAATGCAGGCATAAGCGACGAGGCTGAAGCTATTGCCAATGCAAGCAAAATAAAGATATTCACTTCCGACATAATTTACAGGCTTGTTGAAGACTATGAGAAATACTGTGAAAATAAGGCAGAAGAAATGAGAAGAGAAGAACTCAGAAACGTAACAAAGCCGGGAAAAATCAAAATCCTGCCTGGATGTGTTTTCAGAACAAGCAGCCCTGCAATAGTAGGGTGCGAAGTGGTTTCTGGAAAAATTCTTCCGAAATCGCCACTGTTCAAAGTTGTAAACAATGCTCCAGTGGTTGTAGGAACAATCAAGCAGATACAAAAGGAGGGTAATGATATGGATGAAGCAAAAATAGGCGACAAGGTTGCTGTTTCCATAACAGGCCCGACCGTGGGCCGCCAGATTCGCGAAAGCGACGAGCTTTACACGAATATTGAAGCCGAGGAATACAAAAAGCTGAAAAAGTTTGAAGACCTTCTGACGCAGAACGAGAGGCAGACGCTTGACGAAATCGCCGGAATAAAAAAAAGGAAAAATCCTTCATGGGGCCTGTAATCAGATAAATGACTTTGAAAAACCACGTTTTTCCAATACTCATGCGGTTTTTTCTCTTTCCCCTCGATAATTAGGGGGAAAGCAGAAAAAAACCTTCTAAAGCTCTGCTTTTCCTCATGTGTTGGGCTACGCCCGACACATGAAAACCTTGTAGATTTTCAATGCTTTGCATTTCTAATGTAAAGAATAAAGGTTTTTCAAACCTTTCAATATATTAAATAATTATGTGGGAAAAATCTTTCATGAATTTTGTTTACTTCAATGACCTCATCATTAAAGGCAGACCAACGAGTGAAAATGCCATAATAACCCTATGGACGCCTAAAGAAAAAGTGGCTGCATCAGTGGATAAAAACAGTTATGCTGCAATAGGACAGCTTTATTCAAAGGACCAGGGCATAAATGTGCTGATAAGAAACTGCCTTGCAAACAAAAACATAAGGAATATAGTGATAACAGGGGCCGATGTAACAAACAGCGGTGAAACCCTGGTTAAGTTTTTTGAAAACGGCATTGACGGGAACTACAAAATAATAGGAACAGATGTTTTCATAGACAGGGAGATACCCAAGGAATCTCTGGAAACCATGCGAAAAAACGTCCTCGTATCTGACCAGAGGAATGTAAAGGATTTTTCAAAACTCATGCTGGAATTTCCAGAAAGAGGCAGCTATGGGGAAAACGAGATCTTTCCAAAAGCTGAAATAGCAAAGCCTGAAAGGATGCCGGATGAAAATTCCGGATTTCTTTTTAAGGGAAAATACATAGGAGAGCTGTGGCTGGATGCCCTTCATGCAGTTATGCGGTTTGGCGTTGTCAAAAAAAGCCAGCATCATGAAAACCAGAAAGAAATAATTAATCTTGTGGCTGTTATAACAGAAGAAAATCCGGAAAAGCCCAGGCTTATGCATTTCTGCGGCTTTGGCGAAAAGGAAATGAACGAATACCTGCCCCAGGTCCTCACAGGCATGCCCTTTGACGGAGTAGAGTACAGCTATGGCCAGAGGCTGTGGAACTATGAAGGGAAGAATCATGTTCAGAAATTAATTGATAATCTTAAGGCGTCTGCGCATACCAGAAGGGCTGTTGCAGTTACATGGGATGCTAATAAAGACCCGGACAGCAAAAACCCGCCATGCCTGATCCTTATTCAGGCTATGGTACAGGATGAAAGGCTTTTTCTCACAGCCTACATCAGGAGCAATGACATATTCAAGGCATGGGTGATGAATGCATATGCACTGCGCGCACTGCAGTACAAAATTGCGGATGCCGTCGGCACGCAGCCCGGAAGCCTGACAATGATATCAAACAGCGCACATATATACGAAAGCGACTGGAACAGGGTGCTGAAAACACTGGAAGAAAACAGGGCAAGGCTTATGCCTGTTCCAGACCCAAGGGGAAATATTATAATTTCTGTTGAAGAGGGTTGGATAAAGTTAACGCATCTTTATCCTGATGGAAGAAGGATAGGAGAAATTCGTGGAAAAACTGCACTAGAGCTGTGCAAAAAAATAGCGCTTGATTGTACGATATCACAGGTTTCACATGCGCTTGACATAGGGTGTGAGCTGCAGAAAGCTGAAACTGCATTGAATCTCGGCCTGAAATATGAGCAGGATAAAGAGCTGAAGTTTCGTTGAAGAATTTTTACTTCTAAGGCATTTTGCTTTTCCCCTACTGAACCGTGGAAAAGAAAATGCTCAAACAAAATAGCAGCATTGCAAAGCATTGGATAATTTACTCGAGAATATTCAAAACCGCCTCTTTCACGTCAGCAAAAACCTCGCTCTTTGTGCGGTTTCCATCTATCCTGATGGTATTTGGAAAATAGCCAAGCAGGGAAAGATAATTTTTTCTCACATCTTCCAGCTTTTCCTTTTTTTCAAATAGTTCAACATGATACCGCACCATAGACATGCGCCTGATACATTCATCTGTTGCAGTGTCCACAAATATTGTCATGTCAGGCTTCCTGAATCCTGCATTAATCTGCCTGAGAAATTTCGCATCAACTGAAAGCGAGCCGAATGCAAGCGAGGAGAGAATATACCTGTCAACAACAACATACTTTTCCTTGGCAAGTGCAGGCTCAATCTCTTTTTCAAGGTGCTGCGCCCTGTCAGCAGCAAATAAAAGCTGCAGCGCAAGTGGGGAAACCAACCATTCACCACGCAGTCCTGATTTTATAATCCCACCTATAAGCCCGTCGGTCTGCTCCTTTGTAAGCAAAACATTGTGGCCGGAGGATTCGAGCCAGTTTTTGAGCATGCCGCTCTGTGTGGAAATGCCAGAGCCGTCCAGGCCCTCAAAAACAATCATCTTTCCTGGCATATGAAAAATATAAATCTCAGACTTAAAAACTTTTCCCGCGTAAAAATAGGCATGAACTCCAGCCCGGCTGGAAAAACTGGGGGTGTTTGATTTGCCTGTATTCAAATTTATAATAAGCTGCAAAGATAAGTCGTTCCAGATAGAAAAAGACCAGAACGAATGCAACGCAGTGATAGGAAAGGCGATAGGAGACAAATTCTCAGCAGACTTTCTTGGAATGGAAGGCTATGAGCTTCAGATAACAGGAGGCTCTGACAAGGACGGCTTTCCAATGATAAAAGACATAATAGGAATTACCAGAAAAAAGATTCTTGTTGTAAAAGGCGATGGCTTCAGAACCGTGATACATGGAAAGCGAAGAAGAAAGTCTTTAAGGGGAAACACCATTGCAAACGATATTGTCCAGATTAACTGTAAAGTTGTGAAAGAAGGCACAAAAACAATAGAAGATGTGATGCCGAAAAAGAGCGACAAAGATGACAAACAAGAGGCAAATAATAGTAAAGAACATTAATCTTAGAACATTTTACAATGTTCTTTCCATATAGCAGATTGTAATATAAAGTTCCATTATTATTACAATCTACTATAAGAGGTGATTGAATTCACAAAACCGCTTCCTGAAATCAATATTGGAATTGTTGGCCATGTTGACCATGGAAAGACCACGCTGACAGAAAGGCTTACTGGAAAATGGACAGACACCCATAGCGAAGAGATTAAAAGGGGCATTACTATACGGCTTGGATATGCTGACGTTACGTTCTACTACTGCGAAAAATGCAGGTCGCACTGCAATGCAGAAAAATGCAAAAAATGCTTTGGCGAATGCGCGCCAAAGCGGACAGTAAGCATCATAGACGCTCCAGGGCACGAGACGCTTATGGCAACAGTTCTTTCCGGAACTGCGCTGATGAATGGCGCAGTTATGCTGATAGCAGCTAATGAAAAATGCCCGCAGCCGCAGACAGCAGAACACCTTAAAGCTCTGGATGTTGCAGGCGTGAAGCACATAGTGATAGTGCAGAATAAAATAGACCTTGTCTCGGAAGAAAGAGCAAAACAGCACTATGAAGAAATAAGAAATTTTGTAAAAGGCACTGTTGCTGAAAACGCTCCCATAATTCCAATAAGCGCCATACATGACGTGAATATAGATTTCTTGATAGAAGCTATTGACAGGACTATACCAACGCCGAAACGAGACAGTTCGATGAAGCCCAGGTTTTTCATAGCAAGAAGCTTTGATGTCAACAAGCCTGGCACAGAAATCAAAAAGCTGAAAGGCGGCATAATAGGCGGGTCTGTTATAAGAGGCGTATTCAAAAAAGGCGACAGTATAGAAATCAGCCCTGGAGCCATTGTTAACGGAAAATGGGAAACACTTAAGACAAAAATAGACGAAATAGTGCAGAGCAGCCAGAATCTTGACGAGGCAAAACATGGCGGGCTTGCATCAATTGCAACGATGCTTGACCCGTCAATAACAAAGAGCGATGGGCTTGCCGGACACGTTGCGGGGCTTGAAGGCGAGCTTCCTGAATCCAGAAGCGGGATAAAAATAAAACCGAAGCTGTTTGATTATGTTGTCGGCATCAGCGGGCAGCAGAAGGTCCAGCCTATTAAAACAGGCGATGCGCTTATGCTAACAGCAGGCATAGCAAAAACTGTTGCGTCTGTCTCATCAGCGCAGGCTGATACAGCTGAGCTGAAGCTGAAAATACCCATATGCGCGGAAAAAAGTGACAGAGTCGCCATTTCAAAACAGGTTGGAGGCAGATGGCATCTGATAGGCGTTGGAGAAATCGTCGGCTAATTATTTCATAATATATCTTGTTGCCCTCATCGCAGCAAAATAGAAAACAGCTACAGCTCCTATAAGAGCCCAGTCGTACAAATTAAGCGGCACTGTCCTGAAAAATACATTCAGTGGCGTATATATCACAAGCAACTGAAGCGCAATAGAAGCTACTATGGATAAAACAACATATTTATTGTCTGTAAATTTCAGCCCGTCCAGCGAGCGCACGAACTCCAGCTTGACCATTTCAAATATAACCAGGGCTGTGAATACCATGGTCTGCGCTTTTACAAGGTTATCCATTTTGTAAACAAAAATTCCCAGCGTCACCAATGCCAGAATTGTTCCGAGCAGAAATGTATAGCGCAAAATGCGCCTGTTCAGGATATTTTCATTAGGATTTCTTGGCTTTCTTTTCATCACATCTTCGGCAGAAGGGTCAACGCCTATTGACAAAGCCGGAAGGCCGTCTGTCAGAAGATTTATCCACAGCAGCTGTATAGCAAGCAGTGGAAGCGGAAGGCCAAACAGAAACGTAAGAAATATTAACAGCACTTCGCCGATATTCGCAGAGAGCAGGTAAAAGACAAAACGCCTTATGTTGTCGTATATTGTTCTTCCTTCTCTTATGGCAGAAACTATTGTTGCAAAATTATCATCCAGCAGCACCATATCGCTTGCTTCCTTTGCAACATCTGTTCCCTTTATTCCCATGGCAATACCTATATCTGCTTTCTTTAGCGCAGTTGCGTCATTGACTCCATCGCCTGTCATGGCAACAGTATGCCCGCTTTTCCTGAGCGCTTCCATTATTCGCATCTTGTCTTCGTGCGTAACCCTTGCAAATATATTCGTGCGCTCCACTATTTCATCAATGCTGCCTGATGGGAGCTCATCGCCTGTGACTACATCTGTATATTCCATGCCTATTTCATCTGCTATCGCCTTTGCAGTGTACTTGTTGTCTCCTGTAAGCATTACAACACGCACGCCTGCTGACATGCACTGCTTTATGGCTTTTTTGACACCCTTGTGCGGCGGGTCTATCATTGCCTGAAGACCTAAAAAGATAAGGTTTTTTTCAGCGTCATTTTTCCTGGCATTGTCTTTGTATGCAAAAGCCAGCGTTCTCAATGCATTTGACGCCAGCTGATTATCTATTTCAGCAATTTCCTTCTTTCTCTCTTTGGTTAGAATTCTGATTTTTCCATTCTCGTAAATCCTGTTGCACATGTTGACTACTACAGAAGGCGCTCCCTTGCAATAGGCTGTGCTCTTTCTGTTTCTTTCATAAATTACAGTCATTCTTTTTCTCATGGAATCAAAAGGTATTTCATGCAATCGTGCTCCTTCTAGCTTCAGGCCTGCCTTTTCAGCTGAAACTATCAAGGCAGCCTCTGTCGGGTCTCCTATTACACCATCCTCTGAAATAGTTGCATTGTTGCACAGCAGCCCTATTCTGAGAAGGGGCCACAGGCTATTTGGCTTTATTTTTCTTCCTTTATGCAGAAACAGGCCTTTTCTCTCATAGCCTGTTCCTGTAACGTCAATAAGCTTTCTGTTAAAATAGATTTTCCGCACAGTCATCCTGTTCTCTGTGATTGTTCCTGTCTTGTCTGTGCAGATAACATCCACAGAGCCGAGCGCCTCCACGGCAGGCAGCTTTCTTACCAGCGCCTTTTTCTTTACCATTTTCTGAACACCTATTGCCAGCGACAGGGTAACGACAGCAGGAAGCCCTTCTGGAACAGCGGCAACAGCAAGGCTTATGGAATATAAGAACATGTCAACGGCTTCGAGCTTGAGCATCAGAAGCCCTGTAAAGAAAATGAATATGCATACAGCCATTGTAATATAGCCTATGGATTTTCCAAGCTTGTCCAGCTTTTCCTGCAAAGGCGTCTGTGTTTCACCAGCCTCTTCTATGATTTTTGCCATTTTTCCAATTTCAGTGCCCATCCCTGTTAAAACAGCCACTGCCTTTGCCTTTCCTCTTGAGACCACGGTATTTGTAAACAGCATGCTGGTCTGCCCCATTATAGGAACTGCCTTTGAAATTATGGCAGATGATTTTTTGACAGGAACAGATTCTCCTGTCAGTATGGACTCGTCAACTTCGAGTTCAATTGCCTCAACTATCCGCAAATCAGCAGGAACCCTGCTGCCTGATTCCAGAAGCACGATGTCTCCTGGAACTATTTCCCTGGCATCAATAACCCTCTCGACTCCGTTTCTCAGTACAATGGCATTATTAGGAGCCAGCTTCTTCAGGGCTTCTATTGCTTTTTCTGCCCTGTAGTTCTGGACAAATCCGAACAACCCGTTAAGGATAACAATTGCAAGAATTACAGCCGCATCAATGGCATTTCCTATAAAAAAGGAGATAATGCTGGCAGCTATCAGAATTATTATAAGTATGCTTGTAAACTGCTCAAAAAGAATTTTCAGCAGAGAAATTTTTTTACCAGAATCTACCATATTCAAGCCGTATTTCTCCAGCCTGCTGGCAGCTTCGCTTTCATCCAGGCCTTTGACGGATGTGCCTAGATTCTTCATGGCCTGTTCAGGGCTTATTGTATACCATTCCACCATGATGCACCAGATTTATTTTCTCCGCGCACATTAAAAAAACATTAAAAAGGCGTTATTGCACATGCCAGTAAGCTTTGCTCACTGCGCATAATTATTAAAGTTATTTAAATATGTTGGCATTAATTAGTTAGAATACATTTGGAAAAACTTCATTTTTCCAATGCATCAGGAAAACAAAGCATCAGAAATGCGAAGCATAAGGAAAAGCAAAGCTTTTCCGATGCAGGAAAACACAAAGTGTTTTCCTTGCATTTCTGTGCATGGAAATTCTAAAAGAATTTCCAATGTTTTCCTGTGCATTCGGAAAGCAGAGCTTTCCGAATGCAAAGAAATCCCGTCGATTGACGAGCTTCGCTCGTCGGTTCATTTAGATTTCTTATGCATAGAAATTCCGAAGGAATTTCTAATGATATGGTGTTGCTATGAAGAAAAAGGAAGAAATTAAAGAAGAAAAAGAAGCTGATAGCAAAGAAGAGAAAAAGGAAGAAATTAAAGAAGAAAAAAAATATAACATGTGGAAAATAGCTGCCATTGTCATGATCATGCTCTTTGTTGCAAGCATTTTAACAACAGGGTTCACTGCATTTGTTACAGCAGGCTCGCTGTCTGGCGAGCAGGCTGCCAAGAAGGCTGTGGACTACATAAATACCAATCTTCTTCAGGGCCAGGCTACTGCAAAGGCTGTTTCCATAGCAGAATCAAACGGAATGTATAATGTAAAGCTGGATATAGGTGGCGTGGAGTATAATTCTTTCATAACAAAGGATGGAAGCCTTCTGTTCCCTAATGTCGTAGACCTCAACAAGCCTGTTCCTTCAGCGACGCCTGAACAGCCAACGAAAACCTGCGAAGATATAAAGAAAACCGACAAGCCTGTACTGCAGGCTTTTGTTGTTTCATACTGCCCGTACGGGCTGCAGATGCAGAGGGCTCTTGTGTCGGTTGCGGAAATTATGGGCGATAATATAAAAATAAGGTACATAGGCTCTGTTGAAAACGGAAAAGTTACATCCATGCACGGAGAAACAGAGGCCGCAGAAAACCTCAGGCAGATATGTATCAGGGAAGAGCAGAAAGACAAATACTGGGCTTATGTTAAATGCTTCATCAAAGAAGGGAAGGCTGATGAATGCCTGACTGAAACCAAGGTTGATAAAACAAAGCTAAAATCCTGCATAGAAGACCCGACAAAAGGCGTGAAATATGCTGAACAGGATTTCCTGCTTCAGGACCAGTATCAGGTCTCGGGCTCGCCTACGCTTATACTTGATGGAGAAACAGTGAGTGAATTTGACTTTGGAGGCCGCTCACCTGAGGCTCTGAAAACGCTGATATGCTGCGCTTTCAAGGAAAAACCTGCTGCATGCAGCACGACGCTAAGCACAGCACAGGTATCAACAGGCCTGACAACAACAGAAAGCGGCACAACCGGCGCTGGACAGTGCTGAATTCTTTAGTAAAAAATGAAGAAACTAATTTTGGATTCTTTTCACAGAAGTCTAATCACGTTTTCATCAAGAAAACTTTTTATTGATTTTCTTAGCACCCTAATCCTAAAACATTAATTCCATATGCAACTAGCATAGCTGGTATGAGTGATAGCGCTATGCCAAAAATTATTGCCAGATAAAATGCATAGCCCCTGAGACCAAATATGCGGCCAATGAAAGCTCCTGAAAACGAGCCAATGCCTGTGCTCGGCAACGCAACAAGCAGAAAAATGGCAATGTTCCCGTATTTTTTAAACCAGCGCTCAGCCTTATGCATTGCTTTCCTTGCGCGCTTTTTCAGAAATCTTTCCACTCTTTCCGGAACCAGCGCGCTGTCAAGCAAACGGAGAAAAATAAGAACAGCAATAAAATTTATCAGGACTGCTGCTGGTATGAGTATAAAATTTCCAGTGCACATCATGTACAACGCAGCTGCGCGCGCCTCAAGCCCTGGCACTGCGGAAATAAAAAGCGCTGAAATTTCTGCAAGCATGTGGGAATCATTGTCTGGATATTTTAAATGGCTTTAGTGCCTCTTTGACAAGATAAATGCCCAACCATATGCTTTTGCCAACGGTCATGCCCTTTATTCTATCATAGTGCACAGTCACAGGCACAGTTCCTATGTTCATTCCTTTTCTCACAGCTTTGATTAACATTTCAGATTCAAACTCATATCCATTTCTTTTCAGCTCTAATTCAAAAAATCTGCTCTTTTTAATGGCCCTGAATCCACATAGGACATCCCTGAATTTTCTTTTTGTTATTCTGCTGACAAGCCATGCAGCAAGCCTGTTGGCCGCTCTTCTCTGCAGAGGAATCCCTGCAATGCGCTCTCCGAGAACAATATCATAATGCTTCAGCGTCTTGATGAATTTTGGTATGTCATTGGCGCTGAACTGCGCATCCGCGTCCATGAAAACAATTTCAGAATCAGCGTGCTCTGCACCGATGCGACATGCATATCCCTTGCCCATGTTTTTTTTGAGCTGTATGCATTCGAAGCCTAAACCAGAAACGATTTTAGCAGTGCTGTCTGATGAGCCGTCGTCAACAACAATGACATTGTATTTCTTCGGTGTATGCTTCAGGGTTTTGCTGATTTTTGCCGCTTCATTGCAGGCAGGTATGACTATCGTTGCCATATATCACTACATCCATTTTTTCAGAAATGTCCTGTTCTTGAAAAGAAATTCAAAAAGCGCGTAATAGGAAACAGCAAGTGTTATTATCATTGCAATTTCCGCATACATGTAGCCTATGCCATAGGCTATGGAAAAAAGGCTGATAAAAATAGTTATGCCCTGCAGGTCTGCTTTTATTTTTCCACTCCACTCTGAGCGCAGTATCTTGCCGCCTGCCTTTGCAGCGTCTCGTATCACCTGAACTGCGAACTCCCGCGCTACCATCAGCAGCACTGTCCATAATGGAACTATCTGAAGTGCGAGCAGCGTAATGAATAAGGAATTTATCATTATCTTGTCCACCATCGGGTCCATGAACGAGCCGAAATGCGTTTTCTGGTCAAGCTTCTTTGCTATTATACCGTCAAAAACATCTGTCAGCCCGGCAACAACGAAAAGCAGAACAGCAGCCCATTTCGCGTAAGGTATATTTACAAATAGAAGCGCTATTATCACAGGCGTAAGGAACAGCCTGAGCAGCGTAAGCATATTGGGTATTGTCATGCCTTTAATTTGGCAAAATAATTTAAATAGGCTATGAGGACTTTGAAAAACTCTTGTTTTTCATATACGGTTTCATTAAGATAAAGTTCATAACTTTATCTTATGCATCATTTCAGAAATCCTTTGGATTTCTGATATACGAAATTCTACATTGAATTTCGCATAAATTCCGCAGAAAATTCATTCCAAAGGAATTTGCTTGTTTTCTCTTTCCCCCTAATCATTAGAATTGCAAAGCAATTCTATGTATGGAAATTCTGAAAGAATTTCCAATATTTGAGGGAAAGCAGAAAAAAACGTTCTGACAAATCTATTAAATTGTTTACGAGCTAGGGTTTTTCAAAACTCTCCTATTTAAATAAGCTAAAAATAATTAGACTTGATGTTAGGCGTGGATTTTTTTCTCGGCCTTGTGAGCACATGGGGTTATTTAGCTGTTTTTCTCGCTGGTTTTTTTTCAACATTTACGCTTTTCCTTCCTTCGCCAACATTCATAGTTGTTTTTATTCTTGGCTCCACGCTAAACCCAATTCTTCTCGGAATCATAGGAGGGCTTGGAGCTGCTGTTGGAGAAATGATAGGCTACGCAGTTGGCTATGGTGCAAGCTATAGCGCTATTAAGATTAAAAAAAAGTACAGTAAGAAAAGGGAATTAGTAAAGCGGCTTTTTGAAAAATATAAGCCACCTGTGATTATTTTTCTATTTTCTGCAGCTCCTGTGCTGCCATTTGACCTTGTTGGATTGCTATGCGGAGCAGTAAACTACGACAAGAAAAAGTTTTTTGTGATAACATTTGCCGGCAAAATAGTCAAATATACCATGATAGCATACGCCGGATTATATGGTATGTCGTGGACCCTTGACTATTTCGGCTTATGATAACCCTTCAGATTATGCAATGTACTTTGATTTTCCATGCACTCCATATTATGCTTAAAGCACTTCTGCTCTTTTCTGGAAGCATGGCATGGCCTTTCCGGATTTCCCTGAGAATGCCATCAACGCTGTCAGCGCCCACGCTGCATGCAAATAATCCGACCTCTTCCAGGAGGTGGGCATCGCTTCCGCTTACCTTTGAAAAATGCTTAGCCGCTTCCATGGCTTTTTTGTTGTGCCATGAAAATGTTTTTCCATTCAGGACTTCAACTGCATGAACCATGCCCAGATATTTGGCAGCTCCGGGCCTGAGAACTCCGCCAAAGGGGTGCGCAGCTATTGTTACTGCATCACGGGATTTCGCAAAATCTGCTATGCCCTCCAGTGTTTTCGGCGGCATCTCCTCTGAGCCAAGAACAAGTATATGCCCTTTGTCCGAGCTGACTTCTATACCTGGAATGAACAAAATATCTCCACGGTATTTTTTTGCGCGCTTTATTGAATTCATGTTGTTGTGGTCTGTTATGGCAACAGCTCCAAGGCCTGTCTTTTCTGCGTATTTTAATATTTCCTCAACAGTTGCCGATCCATCAGAGCAATTGCTATGGCAATGCAGTTCCACCTTCATCATAACCACCCTATCTCAACCTTTCCTTCTTTTATGGCTTTTATTATGTCATTGCCATTGCAGGCAGTGAAAGCAGAGCCTATGGTATCTGCCATATGCGAGTCCGAACTTGCTATGCCTGTGATTTTATAGCGCTTTGCCGCTTCCATAGCCTTTATGTTGGCAGCCATGGACGTGTTTGCATTATAAACCTCTATGGCATCTATTTTGTCCCTGATTATGCCAAGCATGCCTGCCAGCGAGGTCTGGTAAAATCCGACAAACGGATGCGCAACTATGACGATTCCTCCGAGCCTGTGCGCCTTGTCAAAAACCTGCGAAGGCGTTCCAGAAATTTTTTCTTCAACACCAAGAACAATTATATCACCCATATGCGTGGTAACCTCTATGCCGGGTATCAGAGCTATGCCTGCTTCTTTTGCTGCTTTTTTGGCAGATGGTAGCCCTTTGATACTATCATGGTCTGTTATGGCTATACCGTAAAGACCAGCGGCTTTTGCTGCAAAAACAGCCTGTTCAGGTGTGCATATGCCATCTGATGCGTTTGTATGAATATGCAAATCAAATTTTTTCATGCTAATCATCAATTCAAAGACAAGATATTTTTATAAGCTTTAATTTTAGTTTTTCAGCAGTTGAAAAGTTCAGAAAACCGGCTACCTTTCTATTATTACCGGCTTCTTTATTGCCGGCTTCTTGAACAGCTTTTCTGATTTTTTTGCCCGCTCTTCACCAATATCCATTATTTTCATCTTGGCAATCAGCATCATGTAAAATATGCCTGGTATAAGCACAAACCAGTAGGAAACAAGTCTGTCGAGCATTATTGCACCAACAGCTGCGGTCTCGCGTATGCCAAACAATATAAATACATATGCACCACCTGCTTCCACAAGGCCCAAACCACCAGGAAGCCATGGAACTATGTTAAGCAGCAAAATAAAGCTCCATGCAAAAACTATCAGTATTGTAGAGACATTCAATCCAAGTGCATGGAAAATAATCCACAGCCTTGTAACTTCCAATACTCTTAGAATAGCTGTAATAATTATTACAGTATACAGCCTTTTGCGGTTTCTCGTAAGAAGGCCTGTATATTTCTTGAATCGCGCAGCGTAATCCAGGTCGCTGACTTTTCTGTATCTGGAGATTAATTTTTTTACAAATATTATAACCCTTCTGAGCAGCTCCTCATTCATAAGCAAATAGAGAAATGCTGTCAGAACAAGGATAGAAATTGCAAAAAGCATGAGAAATGGAAAGAGTGTGCTGAAAGGGAGAAGTCCGCTGAATAATATCATTATCATCGCAAGAACTATCACTATGTAGAAAGATATCAAATCGGAAAATGTATCTATGGTAACCACTGCAACTGACTTTGAAAAGCCATAAACAGGCTTCAGTATACTTATCTTTGCAGGCTGACCGCCAATCTTGGCAATAGGTGTCAGCATGTCAACAACCTCCCCTACTACTGATGCCTTCAATGCTTTCAGAAATCCCAGAGGCGGGTGAATACCTGCAATAATCTTCAGCCTGAAGGCTGCCAGAAGCATAGTAACAGCCTCAACAACAACTGCCAGGAGAAATATGTTAATATTGGCACTGGACATCTGCGAAACTACTTTGTCAAATCCGAAGAAAACCATTACCCCAACCATTAGACAGATACCTAAGACAAAGAACAGTATATTGACAACTATGGAGCGCATAGGTCTATCTTAGCACTTTAGAATATAAATTTGTTAGGGTTGAGAGTTTTGAAAAACTCTTATACTATCTCGCAAACAATTGAATAGGCTTTGTTAGAACGTTTTTTTCTGCTTTCCCTCAAAATTAGGGGGAAAGGAGAAAAAAACCAATTCTGATGAGATGTGAGATATTGAAGAACAGGGGGTTTTTCAAAGTCCTCAGTTAGAATTTATCACAGCTGGCTTGTGTGCTCAATGGCAGCTTTATGTCACGTTACCATGGATGCTTTTTGATTCTCAGCACAAAGCCTATTATATTTGCTACGTAATGGATGACCGGTGTGACGATTATTATGAAAACTATAACCTCAAGTGCCATGCCAAAGAAAAGATAGGTAAAAAGGATTGAAACCACTATAAAATCAAGCTGGTCAAGCAAGGGCGCAGGCTTGCCCCGCTCTATGCACAGCTGCCTCTTTATGAAAGAGCCAAGCATATCGCCGGCAATAGCTCCCATGGAAAGTAGCAAAACCAGCGGAAGTGTTAAAAATATGAAAGGTCCGTACGGACTTATCAGCGCTGAAAGAGCCGGCTGAAACAAAAGCTGGATAGAGCCGATAAGAAGCCCGAAAAGGATGCCAGCAAGGCTTCCTTCAATGGTTTTTCCGTCGCCAAAAATTCTTTTTCCCCTGAACGTACGTCCGAAATCTACAGACCTCTTTCCGCCAACAAGCGGAGGAAATGCATTTGAACCATAGGCAGGCGCAATAAGCCAGAATGCATTGACAGCAATAAGCCATAGGTCCATAGTCGCCACACTACCGTATTGGTTCATATTCTACATTCTGATAGTCCTTGTTTTTGTTCAGCATAAAGCTTATGTAGATTTTGGAATATTTCTTTATAAGCGTTAGGCCGCCCCAGTTTTCAATGCGCCTTGCAGACGTGAATACGCATGTTTCTTTTGAAAATATGAAATCGCCATACTTTTTGGTTCTTTGGGCAAAATCATGGTCTTCCATAACCTTCAGGCTCTCGTTAAAACCATTAAGCTTATTAAATATGTCTCTGCGAACAGCTATGCATATGCCTGCTGCGTGCGGCTTTTTCATTCTCATTGTAAGGAAATTTATAAGCTGGTTGGACATGTTATAAAGCAGCTGCTCGCTCCATTTTGGCGTAAAGCCGTATATAGAGCATGTCCATCCGACAATATTCTTATCCTTAAAATCCTTTTCCAGAACTTCAAGAATATTGGGAAAAACAATGCTATCTGCATCCAAGAATAAAATTACATCGCCGCGCGCCTTTCTTCCCCCTGCGTTCCTTCCTAGGGCTGCATTCTTTCTAGGACACATAATAACTTTTGCTCCGTATTTTTTTGCTATCTGCCTTGTTTTGTCTTTGGAGAGCGAATCTGCAACTATTATCTCGTAGGGCTTAAGCTTTTTTACGTGGAAAAGCATGCTGTCAATATATTTTTCCTCATTCAGTGTAGGTATAACAACAGAAATCTTCATGTTATCACGCTTTTTTATTATCCTCGCAAATTTAAAACGTTTTTTCATGCATGGAATGAGCACAAACCGGATTGCATTATGCTGAATTTTATGGCATTGGCTCTGCGAGCTAAATGCGTAGCCAAACTCTCAATTGTATATATATAGGAGCATATTATAATCATTTATGCGCATAGCATTTTTTACCGATACGGCCTATCCTGTGAAAGACGGTGTATCGATTATTACAAAAGAGCTTGCAGAATATTTCTGCAAGGCGGGCCATGAGGTTATTTTATTTTCTCTGGGCCATAGAGACGAAATCCTGGATTTCGGTAAGCTGAAAATTTACAAGTTTAAGTCTAAAACCATTAATGTTTACCCCGCATACCAATACAGTCTTATAAAACCAACCAGAAAAATATACAAAATACTGCAGGAATTTGATCCAGATATTATTCATTCGCATTCAAATTTTGTCATGGGCGCAGTTGCATATCAGATGGCATGCAGGCTCAACAAGCCTTTTGTGTCAACCTTCCATACGTTTATAATAGACTTCGCCTGCCAGGTACTTGACGGGTATTCAAACGAATTCACACCACCAATGAAATTTATTTCTAAATTCAAGCCTGCAAATTCTTTTGTCAAGCTCCTTATAAGAGGTCTTGGCGATTTAGGATTAGCCAGTTATTATAATCTTCCAGACAGAGTAACAGTTCCATCAAAAATCTGCAAGGATTATATATCATTTCACTGTCCTGACCAGAAGGTTGATGTTATACCGAATTTCTACAATTCAGGAGGAAAAAGAACCCGAGAAACCGTGCTCAGAAAAAAGTACAATATAAATAAAAAAGATTTTGTTATACTTCATGTAGGGCGGATATCTACAGAAAAAAGAATAGATATTGTAATAAAGGTAGCGGCTAATCTTATGGCAAAATACGATAATATAAAGCTCATAATAACAAGCGATGGACCTGTTAAAAAAGACATGCAGACTCTTGCAAAAGAACTCGGAATAAGCAAAAAAGTTATCTTCACCGGCTATATCGACGAAAAAGACCTCAAAGGCCTTTACAAGCTTTCAAATGTGTTTGTGTCTCCTGCCTTGTTCGAAACATTCAATGTCTCGGCTATGACAGCAATGGACTTTGCCATACCTATTGTTGGTGCAGAATCAAACGGCCTGAAAAGCATAATTATAAACGGCTATAACGGCTTCCTTGTAAAGCATGAAAATAATGAGATATACAATTATTCAAAAAAGATAGAACTCATATGCAAAGACAGGAAACTTGCAGGAAAGCTTGGTGCTAACGGTATAAAACTTGCAAAAAAGATGAACATCAAGGCCGTGGCAAAGCAATATATTCAGACATACAAAAAAACAAAGCCGCATAAAAAGGGTGTGTTCAAGACTATTAATTATGGAATTTATTCTATGCTGATGTTTGACACATACCTGTGTGCATATATTTTTTTTTTTTTACCTTAACTGCGTGTAAAAATTACACTACAAATGACAGCAAAAATACCTAGAGTTCTATACGGAAAATTGACGTATATTCCTGTGTATACAAATCTTTATATATGTAATGTAATATATTACATTACATGGCATTTGTAAGAGAACTTAAAACCAGAACAGGCGTGT
>JACRMX010000061.1 GCA_016219485.1 Candidatus Aenigmatarchaeota archaeon
CTTTGAACAGGAAAACTTTGTTTTCCTGATGCATGGGAAAAATGAAGTTTTTCCCAATGTAGTTTTCTTGAAAATTTTTAGCATGAAAACATAATGGCATGGCGTTATCACTGGCTTTCTGAAAATGTTAAAAATTTTGTTGATGGACCAGAGCTGGTTTGGTTGGTGATTTATTTCTCACTGAACTGCTTTTTTCAGTAGCATTGCAACCTTCTTTTCTCCTATGGATATGATGAATGGGCCAAGCCTTGGCCCGCTGTCCCTGCCTGTCAGAATTCTGTAGATAATTCTGAAAAAGTCTTTCGGGTCCATGCCGCTGCTCTTTGCTATTTCGTATATCTGGTTCTGAAGCTCGGGCTCATTTATTTTTTTTGTTAAAATTTTCAGAAGGCTGGAAAGGGCTTTGCTCTCCTGCTCTGACAGTTTGACGTTTGTTTCATGCAGCACTATTTTCATTTCTTCCGGAGCAAAGCTCTCAGCCCAGTTCTTTGCGCAGAAAAGCCTTTTCCTTATATACTGCCTGTCCTTTTTCGTTAGGGATCTGACATGCCCTGTTGATTTCAGCAGGGATATCGCCCGCTCAATACCTTCTTCGGGATTATGTATCTGCGAAATGAGCGCTGCAAACTGATATGGAACACGCAAAGGCATTTTTTTAGGTATTTTATCCATCGAAGATTCGTACATGCGCATAAGATTTATTTTATCCTGTTCATTCTTCTCTTTATCAATGCCGAAATACACGCGCTCAGCGTGCTCAAAATCATTGACCATATGCTCTATGTGAACAAGGTCAAGGTCCCTCTGCTTTTTGCTTCTCTTTGTATAAAAGTAGAGGAAAACTTCTGGCTCAACTATCCGTACCATTTCCTGGGCTATGTAGGCATTGCCGCGCCTTGCTGACATCTTTTCCCCGTTGATTAAAAGAAATTCATATATATGCGGTATCGGCGGTTCCTTTCCGTATATTTCGCGCATAATTGCGCTACACCTTGGCCATGAGCCCTCTGCGTGCTCTTTTCCAAAAGGCCCGAATGTTGTTTTGAAAATAGCCCACTGCGCAGGCCATTCAAAAGACCATGGAAGCTTGCCGTCCCTAAAGCCTGCGGTTCCTGTGTGGCCGCAGCCATCTATTTTGTATTTCCCTGCAAGCTCTTTTCCTGAACATTCGTATGAAATCCTTTTCTTTTTCAGGTCAAAATCAACAGCCACTGTAGTTATTTTTCCGCATTTCCCGCAGACAGCGTCAAACGGGATGTAGTTTTCTGTTTTGGTTTCCTGAAATTTCTGCATCAGTTCCTGCACAAGGCCTATTTTTTCCAGTGCTTTCAGCACATAAGGGTCAAAAACGCCTTTCCTGTAAAGCTTGTCAGTGCTAAATACCTTTACATCAGTTATGCCTGCCGAGCAAATCCCGCTTTCCCACACTTTTGCAAAATGATCTGCCCATGATGTGCAGCAGCCAAACGGGTCTGGCACATTCACATATGGATGGCCAAGCCACTGCTCAAATTTCTTTTCAGAAATGCTATGCCATTTGCCTTCTAAATCAGGCACTCTGTCTGGTATAGCCCTTAGTGGATCCCTGTCGTCGTGCGTAAGCACGAACCGTGATTCAAAGCCCTTCTTAAGAACAGCTTTATGAACTATGTAGGATTTTGCAACATCAAAAATGTTTCCTATGTGCTTTGCGCCTGACGTTGACGCCGCGCTCCTGCATGTAACAATATTGCCTTCTTTCTTTGCGCGTTCAATTGCCTGCGCAGCAATCTGGTCTGCCCAGAAAACATCTTCCATGGATTATTGTTGGTTTCGTGTTTTTATAAAAATATTTCCATTACACATATCAAGCATATTAGCTATGTCCCACCCGTTCCCAATAATTTTTGGCCAAATTTCATGCCCAGAACGTTTAAAACATTTTAGTTCTTATAAATAGGCATGACTTTGGAAAAGCCTTTGGAAATAATGAAGTTCGGCGGAACCTCGCAGGGAAGCATGAAACAAATGGAGAGAATAGCAGAACAAGTCAAGGCTCATGTAGATGATGGCAATAAAGTAATGGTCGTTATTTCTGCGCCGTCGACGAAAGAGTATAGAACGACTGATGAGACTATCAAGGAATTTGAAAGAGCCAGAAGAGGGGAAACACCCAGAACTGACGAGGAGGTATTTCACATACAATATGGTTACCGCGAAGCACTTGGAGGATTAAAAAGCGTCAGGGATCCGATGAGCGGGCGTCATGTATTCGATGAGTTGCTTGACCTGATGAAAAAAGGTGTTATTTCTATAGGTGAAGAAGTAGTGGATTCTTACAGAGCACTGCTCTATGTCACTGGAGAAGTGTATCAGGCTGCTATTGTAGCGCAGCTTTTCAGGAATCATGATATAAATGCAGACTGGATTGATTTTGACGACAAGAGATTTCCTGTGAGGGTTCGTGGTGACGATATGTACGCCTTTCCGGATTTGGATGAAAGCCAGCAAGCTGCCAGCAACATTGATTGGAGAGAACGGGATGTTTATGTCATACCAGGATTTGGCGGTATTAGCAAAGAAAAAAACAGTGAAAAAAGGCAAAAACTGTTGGGAAGAGGTGGCTCGGACACATCAGCTTTTATGTGCCTGTATGCAACAGGTGCGAACAGGTGCTACATCTGCACAGATGTTGATGGTATAAAAACAGGCCCCTACGAAGGCTCTGGCCTTGTAAAAACACTGGATGTGAAAGAAGCCAGCTTTGCAGGATTTCTCAAAGCCAAGCTTCCCAAACCAAATACCGTAGACCCGCTGAAAAGGACTTATGAGAAAGAAAGGTACCCTGAAGTGCGTATAACAAATGCAATGAACATTGGCACAGGCACTGAAATAGTTGAAACTGATTTGAAAGGAGAGCCTGTGAAATTCATAGGCTCAAGGCATATACCAGCAGTGTATCACCTGAGCGGGCCTGCCTATGCAAGCGTACAAACAGCGCTTGATAAAATTGGCGTTGACAACTACACATTCGGTTCTGGCGGAGGAAGTGTCAGGCTTATGATAGTAGATGGTGAAACAATCGGTGGAAGAAAAATAAAGCAGATGGTAAATTCAGGGAATCTTAGAATTGATAGCTATTCAAGGGATCTTTGCGTCGTTGGTGCTGTGGGTAATATGAGAGTTGTAATCGGGATATCATCGCGCCTCCAGGCTGCTTTGGCTTCGCATGGAATAAATATGGTGGACCCGTGCGACCAGTCGCCATGCCTTTCTGCTGTTCTCGTAGAGCATGAATACCAAAAACAAGCAACGCGCGCAGTTTATGATGAATTTTTTGGCAGATAGATACAAGCAAATTCCTTCGAAATGAATTATCTAAGGAATTCACTCGCAGAAGCAAAGCTTCTGCGGTGTGCCAAAGACCTTCGGTCTTTGAGCATGATGCAGAGATACAAACAAAAGCTTTGCTTTTGGTGTATTCAGAAAGCATAGCTTTCTGATACATTGGAAATCCACAGGATTTCCATGTGTCGGGCGCAGCCCAACACATAGAATAC
>JACRMX010000057.1 GCA_016219485.1 Candidatus Aenigmatarchaeota archaeon
AAGGAAAAGGCAAGGAGAGAGCTGGAAAGTGTGCTTATCAAGACCAGAGAAATGACTGTAATGGTCACAGAAAGGCGGAGGAATGTTATAAGGCTCAGGGAAGAAAAGGAAAAGGCTGAAAAATTTTTAAAGATGAATGAGTCTCTCAAAAAAGCAAAAGCCTCTCTGCATAAAAAAAGGCTCACTGAAGAGGAAAAGAAGCAGGAAAAAATCGTAAAGGAGCTGTCTGAAAAAGAGGCTGAGTTCAAGAAACTGGACAGCGAGGTCTCTGAGAGAGAGCTTGCTCTTGGAAAAACAGCTGAAGAGCTCAGAAAAAGAATGGACCAGATCATGGGCAGGGACGCTACGTCTGAAAATTACAAAAAGCTGGATGAGATAAGAAGAAAAATAAATGATAAGAAGGAGAAACTTTACAGAAACCAGCTGGAAATGGACAGAGCAGGTGTGATAAACCGGGTTGCAAAGCAGGTAATAGACCTCAAAAAGGATGGCGTTTACGGGACTGTTTCGAGCCTTATCAAAGTCCCAGGCGAGTACCATACGGCAATAGAAGTCGCTCTTGGCAGGCACAGGGACGATATCATTGTTTCTGACAAAAATGTGGGCGTCTCGTGCATAAAGTATCTGAAAGAGCAGCGGATAGGAAGGTCGAGATTCATTCCCCTTGACAAAATCAAGGGAGAGAAAAAGGGCAAGCTGCCTCAAAACGTAATAGGTTATGCAATAGACCTTGTGGATTTCAATGCAAAATATCTTCCTGCCATGGAGTATGTGCTTGGCGCCACAATAGTTGCCAAGAATATAGATATTACAAAAAATATCAGTGGACGAACCGTGACAATGGACGGAGACCTTGTGGAAAAATCAGGTGCAATGATAGGCGGATATTACGAAAAAAAACAGCACACGAAAACAGGCATAGAAAACCTGCTAAAGGAAAATCATATGCTTGAAAAGGAAATTGAGCAACTTGAGATGGAGTCAGAAAAACTCGAAAAGGAGACAGAAGATGTTAAAAAAAATATGGACAGGATAAGAAGCCAGATAAATGAAGTTCAGGCAAGGCTGAACAACATAGTTGAACAGAAGCAAAAAGAGGGGAGCAAGAGGGATGACCTGCAAAAAATTGTATCAGAACTAAGGATGCAGAAAATGAGAATAGAAACATCCATTGAAAATATATGTGAAAGAATGAAGGAATTTGAAGACGTCAAGGAATTTTACAGCCTGCCTGAAGACGAGCTGCTGGAAAAAATACGCAAAAACCAGATAGAAATAAACAGCATCGGCCCTGTGAACCTCAAGGCAGTGGAAGAATTTCAGACAGAAAATGTGGAGTTTGAAGCCCTGAGCAAAAGGCTTGACCTCATCACAAGCGAAAGGGACGCCATCCTGAAAACCATAGATGAAATAGAGAAGAATAGGTATGAAAAATTTATGTCCACGCTCAATGCTGTCTCTGAAAATTTCAACAAAATTTACATGGACCTGATGGGAGGAGAGGCAGGCATCAGGCTCGAGGAAGAAGGAAATATAGACAGCGGCCTTGTAATAGAGGCAAACCCGGCTGGCAAAAAAATACTGAACCTTGACATAATGTCAGGCGGCGAAAAATCAGTAACCTCGCTTGCATTCCTGTTTGCAGTGCAACAGCTCAGGCCTGCTCCTTTTTACATTTTGGATGAGGTGGACGCTGCGCTTGACAAGGTGAACACAAAGAAAATAGCAGACCTCCTGAAAAAATACAAGTCCCAGGCCCAGTTCATAGTTATAACGCACAACGACCTGTCAATAGCTGCAGGGGACAATGTATACGGAGTGAGCATGGACAGGGGCGTGTCCAAAGTCTTCACAATAGAGATGCCTCAGAAGTAGTGCACCAGTTCCCACAAAAGCAATAAAAAGTTTGCTGCTACAGGGGAAACTGAGATGAACATTAATGGTAAAGGAACGGGTTCCTGAGTATGTTGTCAGCAAGCCGGACGAGTTTGCAGAAAAACTGGCAAATTCTCTTGGCCTGCACTATACCCCACTGACAAACTATGAAATTTTTCCAAGTGGTAATGAAACCAAGCAGGTCCTTAGCGAATATGACAGGCTTAAGAGAGAGTGCGTTCTTTTCATTAACCGTGGAAAAGCTCCTTTTGACGCTAACCGCGTATTTGTAGAAACCCTCTTTATGACAGGCAAGCTAAGTGAAGAATACGGCTGCGATGTGTGGACTTTCCTGCCAGGATTGCCATATGCAAGAGAAGACAAAGGCTTTGAGAGAGGCGTAGTTGTAGCAAGAAGGAGGGGAATAAGGGATCTGGAGCGATATTGTTCATATTTATTTTCAGTAGCAGAGCATGGAACAAGGCGCGAGGACTACGTAGATGAACTGTTCTTCAATTTCTCCCCAGTAAAGCCAGTTGCAGACTATGCCAGAAGCCTTGATCTTAAGGATCCGCTTGTTCTTGCGCCTGATGGCAGCTCCAACGAGGATGTGCTGGAAATAGCAAGAATGCTTGGCACTAACAGCGAGGCCTTCTACAAAAAAAGGGACCTGAAAACTGGTAATATTGTAACAAATGGCGATCTCGGGTCTCTTGCTGGACGGAACCTGTTAATCTATGATGATATGCTTGGCAAAGGTGGCACAATGCTAACAGGAATTGACAGAGGAAAAATGGCAGGCGCAGATCGAATTGTCTGCATCGTGGGACTTGATATGAGTAGCGTGCATGAAGATGGAAGGCTGTCACATGAGCTGCTCAGAGACACAGGCGCAGAGATCTATGCAACAAATGCTGTTGAATCTGAAATAGGCGTAATTGATATTGTGCCGCATATCTCT
>JACRMX010000028.1 GCA_016219485.1 Candidatus Aenigmatarchaeota archaeon
AGTATCTGGCAGATTTTTATACTTTATCTTAATGTGAAAAACCATTACCTTTATCTTGCAGAAAATTAAATAGATATTGTTAGAACGTTTTTTCTGCTTTCCCTCGCAATTAGGGGGAAAGAGAAAAAAACCGATCTTGATAAAGAATTTTTCAAAGTCCTCTATATTGCATCATTTCCACTACAGCACGCCAATGCTTTTTAGTTTTTTCCTCAGAATATCAACAGCTTTTTTAGAGTCAGCTATTGTTTTTGCTCCTGCGCAGACTATTTTCCCTGAGCCGAAAATGAGAAAGCTCACTTTCGGGTCGGTTATCCTGTAAACTACTCCGGGAAATGTGTCAGGCGTATACTCTGATTCAGGAAGAGAAAATACGAGCTCGTCAACGTTTATTTTCTCTCCAAGCGTGTCTGTCACAACTATGTTTTCAACGTTTATTTTATATTCCTTGGGCATCTTCATGCCAAGACCCCTGAATATCTTAACAAGCTCACCTACAGCCTGCTTTGCCTGGGCTATGGTCTTGGAGCCTATGCATATAATTTTTCCTGTCTGGAATATGAGAAAAGTGGCAGAAGGGTTGTTTATCCTGTAAACCAGTCCGGGAAATGTATCAGGCTGGTACTCTGACTTGTCTAGACTTTCCAGCAGCTTTTCAAGCGAAAGCTTTCTTTCAAGATTCACCGATGCGACAACATTCTGTATTTGCACTTATATCACCAGTCCATATTTATGTAAAAAGAAACCTTTTAAAGCATTAAAAAACGCTTAAAAAGGATGGAAAGAATGGCAGCATCGGTTCTGACTGAATCAAAAATACCAGGAGTTGACTACTCGGTAAATGCTTACATAGGCTGTAAAAATGGCTGCGTCTACTGCTATGCGCGGTTTATGGAAAAATACACGCACATTGACGAGCAAAGCTCGTCAACAGGAGCATGGGGAACATTCTGCATTGCCAAAACAAACGCACCGCAGGTCATTCGCAAAGAGCTTAGTGCAAAAAAGAAGGGGCTGATATTTTTTTCTTCAGTCTGCGACCCCTATCAGGAAGCAGAAATGGAATACGAACTTACGAGAAAATGCCTGATGGAGATTTCAAAAAAACAGTGGCCTGTGTCCATACTCACGAAATCAGACCTTGTGCTGCGCGACATAGACCTGCTGAAAAAAATGGATTGTGATGTGGGATTTACAATAACCACCACCAATGAAGCCATGAGAAAAAAATTTGAGCCTGATGCGTCGCCAACAGAAAAGCGCATTCAGGCACTGAAAACGCTGAAAGACAACGGCATAAAAACCTATGTTTTTCTTGGCCCTATACTGCCGGAAATAACAGACTGGAAAAATATAATAGAAAAAACAGCCTTTGTGGACCGCATGATGGTTGACAAGTTGAACATAAAAAGCGGCAACTGGCCTCACATAAAAAATGTGCTGCCTCCGGAATTGCTGCCGCTATGGGACAAGATCCTGTTCAGACGAAGCACATATTATAGCAGCCTGAGAGAAGAGATAAGAGCATTCTGTAAAGAGCAGGGCATAAGGATATGGTTCTGTTTTTAAATTTTTCTGTTCTGCTTTATGCATGAATAACATAGAAGAGCTGTTAGAAATCATAAATACAAGAAAGCTGAAAAAAGTTTTTCTTCAGCTTCCTGATGGCCTGAAGCGTAAGGCCATAGAAATTGCTGATGAGCTGAACAAAAAAAATATTGAAGTGATAATATCAGCAGACCCGTGCTATGGCGCATGTGACCTGCGCATTAAAGAGGCTGAAATGGCAGGCTGTGACCTGATTGTTCATGTAGGTCATAACAAGTTTCTTGACGCCAGCACGCAAATACCTGTTGTTTACTTTCCATGGAACATAGATGTGGATATAAATGAAAAAGAAATTGAAAAAATAGCTGAAAAAAGAATAGGGCTTGTTACAACAATACAGCATCTTGATTCTCTGGAAAAAATAGCTGAAAAGCTGAGAAAAGCTGGCAAAGAACCTGTTATCGGAGGTCAGATTCTTGGCTGCAGGACAGAAAATGCAGAAAAAATTCTGGATAAGACAGATGCTATTCTGTTTATAGGCTCAGGCAGTTTTCATGCACTGGGTCTGAAAAGGAAAGCCTACAGGCTGGATGTGGAAAAAGGTATGATAGTGGATATGGCACAGGAAATTATGCACGAAGAGAAAAAAAGGCAGGCACGCATGGCAACGTTCATGGACGCAGGCACGATAGGAATAATAGTTTCAAGCAAGCCAGGACAATTTGACATGCAAACCGCGCACAGGCTGAAAAAAAAGCTTGAAGAAAAGGATAAAAAGGCTTTCATTATAATAATGGATGAAGTCACAAATGATGCGCTTATGCCGTTTAAAGCAGACGCGTATATAAATACAGCCTGCCCAAGATTAACAGACAGCGCATTTTCAAAAACGATTGTCAATGCAGGGGATTTGATAGGTACAATGATATGATATAGTGAAACAAGTAAATAATCTGGATATGATAACTTGTTTCACATAAAAGCAAAAGGTTTTTCAGCATATGCGAAAAAGCACCCGTACCTTGCAAACCCTGTGCTTACAGTAAAAGGCTCTAACCCAAAAAAAACCATTACTGCTGCAGCTGAAGAAATAATATCCACTGTAAAAGAGCTTAAAAAGCAGGTCAAAAATATCTGAATGAAAAACGTTTAAACATGCGCAGCTATTATTTCTTATGGACATTCTAAAGCCCAAAGGTCAGACTGATGTTCTTCTCTACTATTCAAAGATAGCTGAAACATTAGGAACATTTCTTAAAGGCAAAATGCTTGCAAGCAAGATATGGATTCCTAATGGTCCATACCTGATAAAGCGTGGCTCCAAAATAGAGCCGCTGTATATTGAAGATATGAAGATAAGCGATGAATTCCTGGAGCTGAGAAGAAAAAATCTTGCTGACGTGAAACACAAACTGACCAAA
>JACRMX010000060.1 GCA_016219485.1 Candidatus Aenigmatarchaeota archaeon
ATACACGCACAGATGGGTTCCTATAGAAAAATGGGTAAAAAGCGACATGAATGAGATGACAAAGGCGATAGCTGAAATGGGAAAGAAAATCGGGCGGGATGAAAAATGGAAGATGGATTTTAACAAGAGGCAGTACGATGCACCGAAAGACATTATAATAAAGCTGACAGACCCGATAGACCGGCCTCATGTTGACCTTAAGAATCCGGACAAAATAGTGCATGTAGAAGTCATAGGAAAAAATGCAGGCATATCTCTTTTGAACAAAGACGAGGTCCTGAACACTGCGACAGCAGGCAGGTAGCTTTTTTTCTATATTTTAGAAATCCGTCAGGATTTCTGAAATTTAGTTTTATTTTTATTTTCTGTTTTGAGAATTGTGAGTTTTGAAAACCCCTACATTAGAATTGCAAAGCAATTCTATGTATGGAAATCCTGAAAGAATTTCCAATATCTCGCAGACAATTAAATAGACATTGGAAAAGCATAGCCTTTTCCATGCATTGGAAATTCCGAAGTAATTTCCATGCATCAGGAAAACTTTGTTTTCCTGATGCATAGGAAAGCTCTGCTTTCCTAATGCTTTGTCAGAACGTTTTTTTCTGCTTTCCCCTCAATTATTAGGGGGAAAGAGAAAAAACCGCATATAATTGGAAAAATAGTGTTTTAAAAAGTCCTCGATTGTGATTATGTTCAATGAATGAAAATGTCAGGGTTACAAACATAACTAAAGGCCATTTCAGAAATACGCCAATTGAAAAGAATCTATTTATATAGCGTTCAACAGAATAATAATCATGGTGTTTGAATTCTTTCGCAAACGTGCTATTTACAGCCTGCGGAAAAGATATGACAGGGTCAGGGAAAAGGCTGACAGGATGTATCCGGGCCAGCTGCGAAATGCTGTTTTAACAACACTGGACCAGGTTGAGCCGACTCTGGTTGTAATGGAAGAAAGGGATGTAAACATCATTGAAAGAGGAAGGATGATAAAATACGTCAAAGCCGGCATAGCAAATGCGAAAGATATTTTAAAAGGGAAAGGTATGCTGCCGATACAGCAGCCAATAAGGCGATAGATTATGATGAAGCTGTCCATAAACAAATGCGTGAAATGCAAGCGCATCAGGCTGGTAGACCGGGTAAATGGGCAGTGGATATGCTTTGCATGCAAGCAAAGAAAAAAGAAAATCCTAAAAAAATAGTACCTGGCTATGGATTGTTAAGTTACTTGGTTATAAAAGTTTAAAAAAATTATTGAGGAAATGCCCTTATGCATTTTGACATCAATTCATTTGTAATAATAACCCTATCGTCGCATACTTCATATAAACTATCATGCAAAAAAGTGCCAGCAGAATAATACAAAGTTACTAAAATACCTTCCTGTTTAGCTGCTATAATTGCAGGTATAAAATCGCTATCACCAGCAACAATAATTATCTTTTGAATCTGTTTTGTTGCAGAAAGTTTTGTCACATCTATTCCTAAAGCCATATCAATACCCTTTTGTTTTAACATAGGTGTTCCATCGGATTTCTGTATGACATTGCCATGGTCATCCCTTAATTGTTGAAGCCTTCCTGTTCTAAATTCAAATCTTGGAAGTCGTGTTATATTGTATTTGAATTTATCGAAACCTGACTTCCTTTTGATTTCTTCAGGTGTTGGTGGATTAGACTGAAACGGTGGACAATCATAAACATATGTTCTGAAACGTCCATCGCCATTACCGACTATCTCATTTGAAAATTTTTCGTAATCAACCCTTATCTTCATTTCGTCTTGCACTTTTTTGAGATAACCATTGTCTATGAATACGGCTGTTTTATCCATTAAACACCACACCATATTTAATAGAACAAACATATTTTCTAACGTCCATGTTAAGAACGTTAGCGGCTATAATTGATAATTAATTATGAAGACAATATATATAAAGATTTTCGTTATGTATTTAGATACCTAATATTTAAACCCTTTCAATGACCAGTTTTTCGCCTTTTACCTCAAGTTCCAGTTCGTCTCCTATTTTCCAGCCAAGCTTCTCGATGATTTTGTTCGGTATAATAACCCAATGCTTCTTATATTCTGTCTCCCCATATTTTCGGCTTACCTGTCCAAGAAGTCGCATGATATTACTTAGATACCTAAAGATATATAAAGATTTCTGTATCTAATTTAGATACCTAATATATTTACGTGTCTACATCACTCTTGAGATGTGGTTCTCTTTTTCTATGCGCACTACGCTGTCTACAAAGCTGTCCATTTTCTGCTCATGGGACACTATTATTACCTGCCTTAGTCCAAGCTGCTGCAGGACATCCCTTACCTTATCTAGCTGTTCAGCGCTGAATCCGTCAGTAGGCTCATCCATTATGAGCAGGTCATTTGTCCTTATGCCTTCTATCATTATGTTAATGACCTTGTTAAGCGCAAGGCGATACGCAAGGGCAACAGATGTTTTCTCTCCTCCTGAAAGATTTGTATAGTCAGTCTCATAGCCATTCTGGTTTATAACCGGCTCGAAGTTTTCATTTACAGAGGCATTGATATTTTCATCCTCTATCAGCATGTTAAACCAGTCCTGGAAAAACCTGTTGAATTCCTGCTGCACAGCAAGCATTGCGTGCCTTTCTATCTTTTCTGTCAGCGGAATAAAAAAGGATGAAAGCCACTGGTTCACTGCAGAAACCCTTTCAGCCCTGTCTTTTGCTTCCTCCATCTTCCTTATATCAGACTGAAGTATAATGGTAGTTTTTCTGTTGTCCTCACACATCTGCTCTATTCTTGAAACATTTTTTTCCTGCACTATGAGCTTCTGCTGCAGTTTTGTGCACTGCTGTTCAATATCGCTGTAATAGCTTTCTATCAGGGCATACTCTTTCAGTTCGCTCTCCAGCGCTATTATGCCTTCTGAAATTTTTTTGTTTTCCCCGGCCAGCACAGCTTTCTCTTCGTTGCTTTTTTCCAGCAATGCTGTGAACTCTGAAATTCTTTTTTCTGCATGTATCTTTTTCTCGAGCAGCAGCTCATTTTTTCTGGCTTCTGTAAGCTCTGCGCCAAGCGCGCTGAGCCTGGATTTTATCTGCGAAATGTCGGACTCTATTTTTGCTACATTCTCCTTCTCCATGTCTATATGCTGCTTAAAAGCCATGGGCTCATGGACCTTTTGCCCGCATGTCCTGCAGATTCCATTGTTAAGTATTCCACTAAGCCGTGTTATTTCTTCAGTGATGAGCACGTGCCCTTTTAGTTTTTCTTTCTCTTCCCTGCGCAGTTCTTCCATTGTTTTTTCTATATTCGCGTAATCCATTTTTCTGGCATGCGCATATGATTTCAGCTCGGCTTCCAGCATTGCCAGCTGCTGCTCAAGGCTTTTTGCGCCATGTTCTGCGGTTTCCATTCGCTTTTTGTTGCTGCTGAATTCTGTTTCAAGCCTTGTAAGGCTGCGCTTTTTTTCATTCATCACAATTATTTTTTCTTTCAGCCTGCCAAGCTCCTGCTGTTTTTCAGCCACTGCCTTCATGGCTTCATCACGCTCTTTCCTTTCTTCAAAAAGCTTCTTCTCAAGTGACTCGGCATCTGCTTTTTTTTCGCGCAGCTCATTTTTCTTTTCTTCAATGTTTCTGAACAATGTCCTGAGCTCCCTCTGCACTGCGTTGAGCTCAGTGATAATGGTCCGGGCATTGTCCCTTATTCTTCCATATTTGTCTATGTCAAATATTTTCCTTATTATTTCAAGCCTGCTCTGGCTGTCTGCTGAAACTACCTCCTTCATCTGCTCCTGCGGTGTATAAACAGTATAGCGGAAGAGCAGCGTTTTTTTGTTTAGCATATCCAAGGGGTAGCCGAACATCCTGTATACTCTTGCCTTAAGTTCGCTCGGGCTGAAATCCTGCCTCACGCCATCTATTTCCATGTAACCGGAATCCTGAACTATGCTGTCATTGCTTTTCTTCAGGCAGCGCCTTATTTTAACGCTTTTCCCGTTTATGTCAAGCTCAAGTTCCACATAAGCCTCGCGCTTTCCGTGCCTGAGAAGGTCAGAGCCGCTTATTTCACCACGCTGTATTCCGAACAGGGCAAATTCTATAGCAAGAAGCATCGTGCTCTTTCCAGAGCCTATATCACCCGAGAGCAGTATCGAGCCGGCAGGAAAATCTATTTTTTGCTGCAAATAACTTCTTATGTTGTGGATTTCAACGGATTTTATCAGCATTTCATACACCCAGAATTTTTTTAGCCTCTGCTTTTATTCTTTCCTCGTATACAGAGGCAGTTGTGTCGCCTTTTTCCTCGGACAATGATTTCATAAGCTCTTTAACAACAGATTTTTCATCTGAAAAAACATTGAACTGGCCAAGATGCTCTGTTATAATTTTGTCTTCAATATCTTCCATGTGCTCAGGCATCGCATCTATCTGCTCCATCTCCTTTATCCTGAGCTGGCTTATGTTCTTTTTGAATGCCAGCGCTCCTTTCTCGTGCGCAAGCGCCGACATGGATTTGAAATCAATATCAGACGGCCTTCCGCTTTCCATAACACCGTGAATTTTTACAAGAACTATAGCACCGCCAAGGTCATGGAGTTTTGCTCTTACAGAACGCTCTATCTCAGAAGGCGTTTCTCCGCTTGCGTCAACGTCAATAACACAGGCTTCGTATAAAGGCGCCCTGATATATTCTGCATTAAGGCTGTCATCCACAATGACAAAGCCTCCTGTGCCTTTTTCAAGCTCTTTGAATTCTGTAGGAAAGAGCAGTCCGGGAAAAACTATTTTTCCATAACCCTGCTCCGTCTTCTCGAATTTCGTATGAACATGCCCGTTTGCATAATAGTCAAACCCTTTTGGCAATAGCGACAGCGGAATAGAGTCCATCTGTTGCAGATGCTCTGGCTTGTATTCGCTTATCGCAGAATGCATCATGAAAATTTTGAACCCTTCTGGTGTTTCCATTTTTAGCGATTCATAATAAGACTTTTCCAAGCCACCGCGCCTTCCGAGAATTCCTGTTATCCAGGCTCCGCTTCTGTCCCTGAAAAATTTCAGTTTACCATCATACTCATCGCCTTTTGCAACGTTTGTAACCAAGCCTGCACTCTCCAGCACTGATATCATTGTCTTTCCAGAAGCTGAGAAATCATGCGACCCTGGGATAACGTATACGCGTATGCCTTTTTCTGCAACTTCCCTGAGCCTTGCCGCGCACCTGCATAAAACCTCAACAGGTGGCATGCTTGTGTCAAAAAGGTCCCCGCTTATCAGTATAAAATCAACGCTCCTTAATATGCACTCGTCTATTGCGTAATCAAAGGACTTAAGGCTAAGCTCCCTGAGCTCAGGGTGCATGCTCCATGCACCAAGATGACAGTCAGCCATGTGCGCAAATGTGAAAGCCATGCTTTTTGTTTAGAGAAAAAATATTTATAGCTTTACAAGGAAACAATTAAGATATCATTTCCTTGTGAGCTATACATGGAGAACCAAAGGTTCTCCTGTACAGGTTAAGCTTTTGCTTAACCATGTATGTGAAGCCAGAAAACATGTCCAGATTCTTTTCTGGTTTCACTTTAACTTGCTATTCAAACATTCTTTTTAGCTCATCGCTTCTTATCAACAATGCATCTCTTTCTTCGTAAGCTTCTGCCATGCTGCAAAGGCATTGGTACATCGTGCTGGTATAAGGTACAGCTATTCGAGAAATATTCTCTCTTTCTCCTGCTCTCTTGTAGCTTTCATCCTCTTCCAATCGGTTTATTGCATTGCAGAACCTGTATATAGCACCGTCTTCTTCCAGCTCAA
>JACRMX010000062.1 GCA_016219485.1 Candidatus Aenigmatarchaeota archaeon
CCGACCATTGTTGTCGCTTTTCCGACGACTTCAGCAAAGCCTACTTTTTTGAGCACTTTCGTGACTTTTATCTTGACTTCATCATTGACCTGCGTTCCAGGAATGACCAAGACAAAGCCGTTCTTCTTGGCAATGCCGTCTCCCTTTTCTCCAAGGGCTTCTATCTTTACATCCAACTCTTCGCCTTCCCTGACCGGGGCTGCTCTGTCAAACCTATTATTATTTGCGTACATATTTTTTCACACCTATCTCTTTTGAGGCTTCTATGCCTCTTGGGATAGAAAAGAGTTTGGGATTTAAAAAAGTATGGTTGCATGGGCCTCAAACGCGCCTTTTTTTAAGCAATTTCATAAAAAATAAGAAAAAAGAAAAATAAGAACCTAGACATCCTTAAGCCCGTCAGTCTCGACGATGAATATGGCTTCTCCGTCAGGGAGGCTCGGGCTGTCAATCAGTTTTGCGACCCTGCTGCCTTTTTTTCCTTTCCTCAGGTAGATCCTGAATGTGGAAGAATGGGCGACAACATGGCCGCCGATAGCAACAGTTGGGTCCCCGAAAAAGACATCAGGCCTTGACATCACCTGATTAGTCACATAGACTAACAGGTTATATGAATCAGCCAATTTCATCAGGTCATGCATATGCTTGTTTAGCTTCTGCTGCCTTTCTGCAAGAGTCCCGCGGCCGATGAATTCTGCCCTGAAATGTGCTGTCAATGAATCCACGATAACAATCCTCACATTCAAACCCTGTTTTGTTATGAGTTCAGAGGCTTTTTCAGCTAGGAGCATCTGATGGTCTGAGTTGAAGGCTCTAGCGACCTTTACGTTTGCGAGCACCTGGTCAGGGTCAAGGCCGGCTCCTTTTGCAAGGTCTATTAGCCTTTCAGGCCTGAATGTGTTCTCTGTGTCAATGAAGACAGCAACGGCAGTAGGATCCTGCTTCTGCGCCTGTATCACAAGAGAATGTGCAATCTGTGTCTTGCCTGATCCGAATTCCCCGAAGCATTCGACAATAGCTCCAGATTCAAATCCTCCGCCCATAAGGGTGTCGAGGTTTTTTGAGCCAGTCTTAATCTTCAGTACATTCAGCCTTTTTTTGAGGATGTCTGTGCCTGATTCAAAACCCATCTTAAGGGTAGACCTCGCAGCATAGATTATCTTTTTAGCGGCAGCTTCTGTGATTTCAGCAGCTTCTACAAGCTCTCCAGGAGTTGCGACCGCAATTGACATCATCTCTTCATAACCTGCAGCAGAGAGTTTCTCAGCTGTTGCAGGGCCGACACCGGGCAGGTCCATCACAGTAAGCTCTTCTTTCTCTACAACTTTCTCTTCATTCTTTTTTCCCATTTTTACCTTTAATTCATCAGTTATTACTATCTCTTTTGGCATATTTTTCACCCTTATATTGTTTTTGATTAGAGGATAAATTCCTCTTCTACCATGTTGTCCTTAAGCGAAACATACTCGTATGCTTTCTGCAATACAAGCACAGCTTTCGGCAGGTCATTCACTCTCAGAGAACTGGTTGTGTTCCATTCCCCTTTGTCATTCTGGAAGCTTCTCTCAAAAGAAACAGTCCTATATTGTACGTCTTTCCCATCCTTTGCAGAATGGTTCTTCCAGACCGTTGCGCACACTGCGCCGGCCCTGTATTTTTTTTCAGGCGGGTTTGCCTTCATATCTATTTTTTGTGTTTTTTGCATCTTAGATGCCTCCTTTCCTTTCGGGTTTTATTTCAACGCATTCTTCATTATGAGATAAAACAGGCAAAGCTGCCTATCCATCTCCAAATGCGGGAGTGCCTGTCTTTCGGACAAGCTAACTAATGTAAGAATGCTTTTGTTTATATACCTCACACGAGGATGTCCAGTGTGTCCAGTGATGGGTATATTGACGGTAGAAGAGGTGTCAAAAAAAAAAAAAAAAAATTGTTGACTACCTTGATTTTTCAAAGGATTTATAAAACGAAACTTTCTTACGCTTCATAATGTCCAACTACATAATCTACACAACAGAAGAGTTCGACAAGGATTATACTAAACTTGATTCTTCCTTAATGAGCCAAATTAAGAAAGAGATTGATCAACTGAAGACAAATCCCTATGTCGGAAAACCTCTAGGATATAAATTTTTCAGAGAAAAGAAAATAAAAAATTATAGGATATATTACCTTATTTATGAGGAGTATGTTGTTGTCTTTGTTATTGCACTAAGTGATAAAAAGACCCAACAAAAAGCCATAGATACAGTAAAGCATTTAATACCAGTCTATAAAGATATGATTAAAAAAAGATTGAATCTATAGAACTTATTTCCAAGGCTTTATTTTTCCTTGCCTTATATCATCTAAGCCCTTGACCAATTTAATTAAAAGGCCTTCATTCATAGCTGCCTTCTCCTTTAGTTCTTTGTATTCTTCAGCTGGAATAGTAATAGTTCCCATGTATATTCAGTTATAGACTATTTTTTATAAACTTTTCTTTTATCTTTCTAACTCCCAGAAGAAACCTTACTCCCCTTCTCCTCAACCCTCATCATGATAAATATCCCAACAGCCATCATTATCGCCAGCAGAAACACTGTAATCTGGTATTTTATCAGAGATTTTGAAAACACAAAAATTGACAAGCTCCATATTAACGGTCCGATAAATGACGCAAACCTCTGGAACACTGAATAGAAGCCGAAGTATTCTCCTATCCTGTTCTTCGGGCTTATATTTACAAATAATGTCCTTGCGACAGTGTAGAAGCTGCCCCAGCCTATTCCCATTGAAAGTATCAGGATATATAATAGATATTTTTGCGGTGGTGCAATGGTCAGGGAAAATATCAATACATTGATCAAGGTGCATATCCACAAAAGCAGTTTTTTAGGAGAGAACTTATGGCATAATATTCCTGAAAAATAAGCTCCCGGAATAGCTCCTATGAAAAGGAAACTCAAAAGAAGGACTTTCATGCTGTCAGATAATTGCCATACTTCTGAAAAATATATTGCGAAAAACTGCTGTATTGTAAGCATTGCGTCTGATATGAAATAAAAAGCTATC
>JACRMX010000064.1 GCA_016219485.1 Candidatus Aenigmatarchaeota archaeon
TCAGGCTGCCTGTCCTGCCTCAGGTCCTCATCCCTTAAGCAGCGCGCTATCTGATAGTATCTGTCAAAGCCTGCTATCATCAGAATCTGCTTGTACAGCTGTGGCGACTGCGGAAGCGCATAGAATTTTCCTGTACTGACACGCGAAGGAACAAGGTAGTCGCGGGCTCCTTCCGGAGTAGCACGAACAAGCATGGGCGTTTCTATTTCAATGAAATCATTTTTATTCAGGTATTCCCTTGCAGTTTGTGTAACAGCATGCCTTATTTTAAGGCGCTGCTGCATAACAGGTCTTCTGAGGTCAATGTACCTGTATTTCAGCCTTATCTCTTCTCCTGATTCTGTTCTATTATCAATGTCAATAGGAGGAACTTCAGACCTGTTGATTATGTTAAGCGCACTGGCAATAACTTCTATTTTTCCTGTCCCAAGCTTCGGGTTTTCCATTCCTTTTTTCCTTTTTCTGACCTTTCCTGAAACCTGCACAACATATTCCCTGCGAAGCTTCTGTGCAGTATCATACGAAGCCTTGTCTGATGAAGGGTCAAAAACAACCTGGGTTATGCCATACCTGTCCCTGAGGTCTATGAATATCATGCCGCCATGATCGCGCCTGCTATGAACCCAGCCGCATAGCATGGCCTTGTCTCCGGAGTGCTTGACATCCAGTTCACCACAGTTGTGCGTTCTCATCCTCGTCTTCATACCATCACTTTATAAACTGACATTGTAGAAAATCGTCCACACAACAAACCACGAAAAAATGAAGACAAGCACAGCATTGCCAAGCCACCATTTCTTCTCCTCTGTTATTTTCCATGCTTTTTTAAGCAGAAGATTTAGCAGGACCATGGCTGCAAGAGACGTAGCTGCGGAGAGCAGTGGCTGGTTCAGGACATAGGAAACATATCCCATGACAGCACCCAAGCTGAAATTGGCAATAGTCATCTTAAGCTCCATAAGATTCATCTCTGTTGCAATCTTTAAAAAGATGCCTCGGCACCACCAGTCAAAGACTGGTGGTATTCTGCCTTTAAATTCGTCTCCGAGAAGTCCCCTTTCCAACATTTGAAATTCTTTTGAAATTTCTATGCATAGAATTGTGAAGCAATTCTAATGGATGGGGATGAAAGGCGGTCTGTAAATAAAGATGAAAAGTATACAGAAAAAAAACAGCGCTAAACAATGCTTATAGAGGCATTTTAGCCACTTTTTGCATTTTCGCACTTTCGCACTTTTTGCGCGCGCGCAAGATTTATATACCACTTTTGAACGAGAATAATTGTGGAAAAAATGCAAACAACGTATAAATTCAGGTTGTATCCGACAAAAGAGCAAGAGCAGAAACTCTTATGGACTCTGAACAAGTGCAGATACGTCTACAATTTCCTTCTTTCTGAATTAGAAAACCAGAAAATTATTGACAAGGCACAGCTTCAGGAAATGATAACTGATTTGAAAAGAATAGAACCTGAATTACAGAAAGTCCATTCTAAAGCTTTGCAATATGAAAATTACCGTTTATTCTCAAATCTTCGTGCATTATCGCAATTAAAAAAGAACGGTAAGAAAGTCGGCAGATTGCGTTTCAAAGGAAAGCAATGGTTCAAAACGTTCACATACAATCAAAGCGGGTTTGCCATTATGCAGAACCAAACAAGATACGACAAGTTATGGCTTTCCAAAATCGGAGAAATTCCTTTCATAATGCACAGAGATGTAGAAGGAAAAATAAAGCATATTACAATAAAGCACTATCCTTCTGGTAAGTGGTATGCGTCAATAATCGCTGAAACGAACAATGAAATTCCCAAAACAGAAAATAAAGGCAAAGTTGGCATAGATTTGGGAACAATAAATTATGCCTACGATAGCAATGGAAACCATTTTGACAATCCGAAGCATCTTGATAAATCCCTGAAAAAGTTGCGGAAAGAACAAAGGCGATTATCAATAAAGAAGAAAGGCTCTAGTAACAGGCAAAAACAAAAAATCAGGGTCGCAAGAATACATGAGAAAATTGCAAATCAAAGAAATGATTTTCTTCACAAGCTTTCTCATTACTATGCAAGTAATTACGGTTACATGGCAGTTGAAAATCTTAACATCAAAGGCATGGTTAGAAACCGCTACCTTGCAAAATCCATAATGGATGCTTCATGGTCAAGGTTCATCCAGATGCTGTGTTACAAGGCTGAAAGAGCTGGTTGCACAGTCGTGAAGGTCGAACCGAGAGGAACAACACAAAAGTGTTCAAATTGCGGACAAGAAGTCCATAAGGAGCTCTGGAACAGAATTCATAAATGCAGTTGTGGATTAGAAATAGACAGGGACTATAATTCCGCAATGAACATACTTAAAAGAGCATTAGAATCGTTACCGCTGGAACGGCGGGAATCTACGCCTGTGGAGATTGAGCCTCTACTCAGTGTTGAGCAAGTTTGGTCAGAGAAGCAGGAAGCTCCTTGCGATAGTTGGGAGTAGTTCACAAACTATTTTTTGGTGTGTATTCTAATAACATCCAGCTCTTTGCATGTGCATGGCTGGCCCAGAACAGAGCTTATGCTTGGGTTTGTCCTTCCATTATCTCCGCTTATAAGCTCCTTGATATAAAGCCCTGCTTCGGTCCTCACTTCAATTACAAATGTTTTTTTGTTTATGTAGCTGGCTTTTATGTGCCTTACTGTTCTTGTTCTCCACAGGTCAGCACGACGGTGAGAAACGCGCGTTGGTGTTCGCTGCCTCAGCTCTTTTATCACACTGAGTTTTTTCAGGTCCTTCCTGGTTATGTGCTCGCACCTGACAACAGCATGATATGTTTTGTCCCTTCTCTCCTCCTTTATTCTGCGCACTTCCTCTATGTTTGAAAGCCTGAGATTTCTTACCCTGACCTTTCCGGGTATTTTTTTTGCTGTCTTTTTAATGTCAATAGCCCGCTTTTTCGGCTGCAAAATTTCCAGGACAAATGGCCTCCATCCAAGGCATCTCGCATTTATGTCTTCGCGACCGCAGCCATGAAGCTTATGGCCAGAGCCTGACGTTGCTTTCATGAACGGCTTTGCTATAATCTGCTCAACGCTTGTTTTGTACTTTCCGGACGGCCATTTTGTCTGCGGTATGCCGCGCACAAGCTTCTGGTATTCGCCGTAGATAAAAATAGGGTTCACTTCAATTTTTATCTTCCTTTTTGAAACGTCTATTATGAGATTTACATCAGGCCTTTTCGGGTCAAAGGCGTAGCCTTTTTTCTCGATTATTTTCCCGGCTTCCCGGTTTATCTCAGCCTTTATCGGCTCGCAGTAGTCTATGCCAACGCGCTCCCACATCTCCTCTTCCTTTCTAATGAGCTCTGAAGAAAGCTTTGTCCCCACAAGAAACGTCCTGAAATCCGGTTTTTTTCTGACAGCACGTTCAGACCATTTTTCTGTTTCCCTGAATATGCCTCCGCACACATCGCACTTTTTGTTTTTGACAGCCGCGTTTTTTATGTTATGAAAACGGAATGCATGAAAATTTGACATGTACATCCTGTTTTCGTATTCAGTTATGTCTACGAACATGGCAGCAACAGTGCGCAGTATGCGCCCCCTTTCTTTGTTGTCATAGCCGTGCAGCAGCTGCGCAAACTGCCTTCCAAGGCAGTGGTCACATACCGGCTTTTCAAGAATTTTGCACAATTTTTCAGCTATCATAAAGCACCCTGTAAATTCAGAAGTTTCTGTGCATTTAAAACTTAGTTTGTGTTCAATACATTGGAATTGCAAAGCTTTCCTGATGCTATGCATGGAAAAAACTTTGTTTTTCCCAATGAACGTATGAAGACTTCGAAAAACTCTTTATCGGAATTAGTTTTTTCTCTTTCCCCCTACTTATCGAGGGGAAAGCAGAAAAACCTTTTTTCAGAAATGAACAGACGAAAGACTATTGACGAAAATCTATTGAAGAGAAAAGACGAGCTCTGCTTGTCTGTTTGTTTTTTTCGTCTGTTTTTCGTGCATCAAGTTCAACAATCACACGCCAATTAGAAAAATTAGAAGGAATCAAAAACTTAAAAAGAGGGTGATGACATAGATAAAAATATGAAAGGCATCACACCAGTCATTACAATTATTCTTATAATTCTTATCGTAATATCAGCCACCGGATTTGTGTACATGATGTTCAGAAAAAATCTTTCTTCAACTGAGGAAGCAGTTGAAACATCGCTGGAAACTGTGACAAAAGGCATTTCTTCGTGCATCAGGATAGAGCATGTCAACGGAAACAAGATATACATAAGAAACTGCGGAAAAGGGAATATAACTGAACTGAACATTTATCTTGACAGGGCACACTTCAATGCAAAGAACGGCACCAATGGCTGGAGCATAGTTATTCCAGAAGGCCGGGTAGCATCAGTATCAGTGCCGGAAACCATAACAGTTCCATATACTGGCGCAAATGCCGTAAGCACTATAAAAATAAGCTCATCCGGCACGTTTACGGAAATGAAACTGCCTGGCGAGAAGATAATCATAAAGGATTTCATAATCATATCCGACAGGTATGACAAATGGGTTTATGTAAAAAGTGAAAAGGATGGCTCGTTCACTAATGCGTACATAGTGGAGGACATGCCATATGAAGGCTCGTGGGGCATAGCAGTTGCTGATTTCAACGCTGACGGATACTACGATTTTGTAAGCGGTGACAACAGCGGAAGGATTTACTTTTTTAAAAACAGCGGAATAAACGGGTTTTCTCCAGGTGTTCATATAGGAGACTTCAACCCTGACGTGACGAATCCGAACTACATGAAACGGGCCATGGACATGGCAGTGGCTGATTTTGACAATGACGATGATATGGATTTTGTAGTTTCTGGAAACAATAATTATTACAGCGTTTTTCTCAGCAACAAGGACGGCACGTTTACAAAGAAAACTGAATTCTCTCCAACTGGCGGCGAAAGAGGTCTTGGAAAAGACTCGGCAGACATTAACAGAGACGGATGCAAGGACATTGTGGCAGATGCTAAAAATAACGGGGACATATGGTGGTTTCCAGGCAACTGTGACGGAACGTTTGGCGAGCCGCACCTTGTCGGCACATGGGGCAACAATGAAAGCTATGGCGTTATAGCAGGCGACTTTGACAATGATGGGATAAACGATGTGCTTACAAACCCGTACAGCAAGCACAACCATGTGTTAGTATTCTTCAAAGGAAAAGGAGACGGAAATTTTGAAAATCCTGTTGTTGTGTATTCGCATGAAACTTTGCATGATATAAACGCAGGCGACGCATTCGACGTTGACAAAGACGGAAATCTTGATATTCTTTATGTAAACTACGAAGGAAACAGCCTGTTCTGGGCATCAGGCAATGGCGACGGCACTTTTAGGTACCGCGGGCCTGTTGCAGACCTGGGCAGCTTTGACATGCGCGATATTTTAGGCATAGCAGGCCCAAGGCCATTCTGGGAAGACTAAAGCCTTTTTATTTAAAAAAGAAAAACCCTTGGGAAAAAGAAAGAGTAGGATAAATCTTATGTTAAACATAAAGCCTTTTTCTGAAGTGAATTGAAGAGCAAAGCTCTTCTTTTTGGACGAAAGAAAAACCCTTGGGAAAAAGAAAGAGTAGGATAAATCTTATGTTAAACATAAAGCCTTTTTCTGAAGTGAATTGACGGGCGAAGCCCGTCGGTTCGTGCAAAATGGGGTATTTTATAATATGGGCTATGTTCAGAAAGCAAAGCTTTCTGGTATGCCGAAATTGCAAAGCAATTTCGAGCATGTCGAAAATTCTTCTAATTTCCGAACATGACAATTCCATAACAATATAGAAGGGAATTGGGGTAGTCTAGTAATATGGGCTACGACATTTTTCGCATAACGCTAAGAGTTGTGCAAATTCAAAAAATGGGGTAGTTATAAAATGGGCTACGACATTTTTCGTAAGAAAAATGGGGTAGTTGGAGGCAGCCTGTAGTTGTACATATATGATGCCTGAGGTTGCTCTGCAAGCATCACTCCACCCAGCACCCCTATGAGCACCCTGAATACAGCTTAGGGCTGCTGCATTCCTGCCCTGACCCGTTTCACCATACCAGAATCCCACAGGACTGGGCTTCGCAGTTCAGCATGCAGACCGCAGACAACATAAATGCCGCATACAGATTTCAGCTCCGGCTAAAGCGGACTTCCGGTTCCTGGAATGAAATGCAAGCTTTAAACATCTCAACAAAGCATTTCAATTTTTCAGGCCGCCGCTACTGGCCCAGCCTAGCCTCCAGTCTAGAATGGATTTGTAAAATATTTAAAAACCTGAGAGTGCGGGCGGGGGGCGGATAAAAAGAAGAGTTTTGAGATGGAGGCGGTTAGTTTTTGTTTCCTTTTTTGAAAAAGAAGTTTATGTTTTTTCAAAAAGATTGTATACTAAACATCCTTGCTCTTGGGCTTTTTTTCTTGTCTCTTCAGTTGGTTCTATTTGTTTTAGATAACAAATGCTTAAACTCCCATCAGGCATTACATAATATCCGCTTGTTGCTAGTCCGCAAGCTCTTTGAATAGACAAAAGTGGTTTTAACCCAATCTCTTTGGCAAACAATATATCCTCTAACAAGGAATTCATTCGAGAAGGATCTTCTATAAGCCCACCGTTGTCCTCGTATTTCCCCAAAGGAGAAACAGGACCAAACATAACATATTTTGTGCCTAAATCTCGCAATTTTAATAATGATTGTTTTAAGTAAAATGATGATTGTGGGGTAACCGTCATCTTTATTATAGTTTTAGTTGGGGAAATTTTCATCAATTCCTGGATGGTCTCTTCTACAACTTCATGTTTAGCGCCTTTTCTCTCTATTTCATTATTAATTCCATCATAAGAAACAGCCAATATCCATTTTTTATTAGCCAATTCCATGGCCTTTTCTCTTACTGGAAGAGTGCCATTTGTAATTGCTAACAATCTTGTATTTGAATCTCTTTTTCCAATATCATCAATAGTCAAAACACCTTCCCAGTTAAGTAACGGCTCTCCTTTGCCCATGCAAGTCAGGTCTAAAGTCGATTCAGAGTGTTTTTCTCTAATAGCAGAGTAACCTTTTATAATGGCTTCGGGGGAGAGATCTCCATAATTCAAATTTTCGACTTCTTTTCTGGCCGCACA
>JACRMX010000065.1 GCA_016219485.1 Candidatus Aenigmatarchaeota archaeon
ACAAATGTCGTACACGGGCTTTCATTGGGAATGATAAGCACGATCGTGCCTGTGATGACAGTTTCTGTTACTATCCTCGTGTCATTTGCACTGGCAGGGTTGTTTGGAATAGCAATGGCTGCAGTAGGCATGCTTTCAACGCTTGGCATCTCACTTGCAATGGACTGTTATGGCTCTGTTGCAGACAATGCAGCAGGCATAGCTGAAATGGCTGGTCTTGGAAGCACTGTAAGAAAACGCGCTGAAAAACTGGACTCAGTAGGAAATACAACAGCAGCAATAGGAAAGGGATTTGCAATAGGCTCTGCAGCGCTTACGTCAATAGCATTGTTCAGCGCGTACATTGTTGCAGCAAAAATTCAGGTCATATCAATAACAACGCCTGTGGTGGTTGTCGGCATACTCATAGGAGCGCTGATGCCATTTTTCTTTTCTTCAGTCACGTTGTCAGCAGTTGGTTAGGCTGCAGCAAAAATAATAGAAGAAGCAGGAAGAGAAATTAAAAAACTTCGTGAAAAAAAAGAAGCTGACTACAGGAAACGCATTGCAATAAGCACTGATGCAGGGCTTAAAAAAATGATGCTGCCTGCACTGAGCGCTATTATCATTCCGATATTAACAGGCATCCTGCTGGGAAAGGAGGCTTTAGGAGGGCTTCTCGTCGGCTCCATAGCTTCAGGATTCATGCTTGCAGTCATGATGGCAAACAGCGGCGGCGCATGGGACAATGCAAAAAAATACATAGAATCCCAAAAAGGCGGTAAAGGCTCTGAGATGCATAAAGCTGCTATAGTCGGAGACACTGTGGGTGATGGATTAAAAGATACGGCGGGCCCGAGCCTTAATATATTGATAAAACTCATGTCCATAGTGGCCCTTGTTTCTGTGCCACTGTTGGTGTGAAAAACTTATTAATAGTTTACAAAACGAAATTATTGCAAAAGTCAGACGTCTTTAAAAAGTTTTGTTTGTAGGAGTGATAATTATGTATAGAATACTGACGATAAAGGATGAAGTAAGGGTAATACCGTCCAAATTCAACCTTCCTATAGAGCAGGGTGTCAAAGAAAGCCTGCAGGAACAGATAGAAGGCAAGATGAACCCTGAACTGGGCGTATTTCTGGCAGTTTTGGATGTTATTAACGTGGGTGAGGGAGAAATAGTTCCTGAGGACGGTGCTATACACTACCCTGCTGAATTCAAGAGCATGGTTTTCAAGCCTGAGCTAAATGAAGTGGTAATAGGGCAGGTAGTTGACATAACCGAGTTTGGCGCATTTACGAGGATAGGACCTCTGGATGCACTGGTACACGTAAGCCAGATAATGGATGACAGGGTCTCTTACGATGCAAAAAATGCCACATTTGTAGGAAAAAAAACCGGCAAAAAGCTCAAAGAAAGTGACCTCGTACTATCGCGCGTTGTGGCTGTGTCGCTTGGCAAAGGCAGGACAAAGATATCGCTGACAATGAGGCAGCCATGTATGGGTGCACTGGAATGGATAGAAAAAGATAAGAAGAAGGCTAAAGGTGGTAAGTGATGCCAAAAAGAGCGTGCAGGCAATGCAAAAGGATAGTGGAGGGAAGTATATGCCCTGTCTGCAAAACAGCTGACCTCACTTCAAATTTTCAGGGCACTGTCGCAATTTTTGATGTTGAATCAGAGATAGCCAAAAAACTCAGCATAACAGCTCCGGGAAAGTATGCAATAAAGGTGTGAATATGAAAACAGTCATAGAAAAAGAAACGATGAATCCTTATATGAAAAGAAAAGAGGTGGATATCACGTTAGAGCATCATGGCACAGCAACGCCGAACAAGGCAGTTGTGCAGCAGACAGCAGCACAAGAACTCGGCTCAAAGCTGGAAAAAGTTGAGGTAAAAAATATTTTTTCAATAGGCGGCGAGGGAAGATCAAAGGCAAAAATTTTCATCTGGGAAGAAAAAAAGGTTCCTGACCTTTCAAAGGTTGTGAAAGAAAAGGCAGTTGTTGAGGGAAAAAAGAAGGAAAAGGCAGTTGTTGAGGGAAAAAAGAAGGAAAAGGCAGCTGTTGAAGAGAAGAAAGAACAGCCTGCCAAGGGAAAAAGGGAGGAAAAGCCCAAAGAGACAAAAGAAGCTGAGCATGCCAAGAAAGAGCCCAGCAAGGAGTGATACACATGGTAGAGCAAAAGGAAGCAGAATCAAACCCAGTGAAGGCTGAGAAGGAGTGATACTA
>JACRMX010000066.1 GCA_016219485.1 Candidatus Aenigmatarchaeota archaeon
TATGTTTCTGGAAAGATGCATCATAGTGGTTATGAGGCAAGCATAAACTTGAATGCCTTCAGGCGAGAAGAAGTAAAACAGGCAAGAGGAGCACTACGCAACGCCGGGTTTGTTGTTTCAATAACAGGAGAAGACGCATATTGCCATGAACCGTTTCCACAAAGACGCTGATTTCTAATCAAGAGAATTTCCAATATCTCGCAGACCATTGAATAAATATGAGAAAAAATAGAAACTTTTCCTTGTTTTGTTAGAAGGTTTTTTTCTCTTTCCCCCTAATTTCGAGGGGAAAGCAGAAAAAAACCGTATGGAATATATTGGATTTTTTTGGATTTCTGTATACAGAACTGCAGAACAATTCCAATGAATTGAAAAACAGTAGTTTTTTCAAAGTCCTAAATCATTATTTCCCAGCTTTCATTTCCTTTTTGATCTGCTCCTTTAGTTTAGGGACTGATATGCGAAAGCCGCATTTTTCACATTTGGCATAAAACGGCCTCTTCCACGCGCTTTCTTCGTACCCCTTATGCCCGCATTCCGGGCAAACATATTCGCTTCTTGCAATGTTGTCTTTTTTCAGCACCAGAACGCGTATGGAACCAGAGCTTTTTCCATGTCTGTTTAGTGAAGAGCGGTTTGTATGATACAAGCAGTCAGAAGGAACGACGCGATTTTTTGCTATGAACTCGGCTATCATCCTGACACCTACTTGTTCTGGCCTCTTTTTTCCTTGGCCTTTGGCCTGAGCTGTTTTGAGCCGCATTTCCTGCATTTAATTTTCCTTTTCTTGACCATGTCAGGGTTCGCCCTTCGCTTTGCATTGCATTTCATGCAGATAAAGACGTTCAGAAAAAGCCTTTTCATAGCCACATTCGCAAGTTTTTTTGCCATAACATTACCTCATAGCCATATTTCTTAGTCTTGCCACACGTTCATTTATAGGCGGGTGCGTTGAAAAAAGGCTAGCCACGTTACCCGCGGAGAAAGGATTTACGATAAACATATGGGCAGTTGACGGCTTTGTGTTAAGCGATTTTCCAGACGATGATATTTTTTCAAGTGCTGAGGCAAGCTCCAGCGGGTCGCTGATTTCAGCGCCTCCCCTGTCGGCAAAAAACTCCCTGTTCCTTGATATTGCAAGCCTTACCAGCATTGCGGCAAGAGGGGCTGCAATGAAAAGTATGAGGTAGCTGAAAAAGTTCCTGTTTCTTTCATCACTGAAAAAGAAAAGGTAGCCAAGCCATGTAAGCGCTCCTGCTACAGAGGCAGCCATTGTGCTCAGCAGCGTGTCCCTGTGCTTTATATGTGTTATCTCATGTGCAATAACGCCTTTTATTTCATCAGTGTTAAGAGCAGCCAGAAGGCCTCTTGTAACAACAACAGCAGAATGTTTTGGTGAGCGGCCTGTTGCAAATGCATTTGGAATATCCATTTCAACAAGGTAAAGCCCGGGCTTTGGTATGCCAGCTTTTACAGAAAGCTCTTTGAGCATTGAGTGCAGGTCAGGCGCATCCTTGTTTTTTACAGGCTTTGCCCTGTACATCATAAGCACTATTTTATCTGAAAACCAGTAGCTGAAGAAATTAACCACGATTGAAAAGATAAGCGCTATGAACATGCCGCCTGTGCCGCCGAAAAAAAGCCCTATGGACAGGAATATTGCTGTCAGTACCCCGAATAAAAGTGCTGTGCGAAATATCATAATTCATCAACCATTGCAATTTTCATTGTATATTTTCCACTCCAGTTAACACCAGCCTGCTTGAATTTTATGTTTGTTTTATGCGAAGACTTTAAAAGCCTTTCAATCGTAGCCATAACAGGCTTTGAAACCTGTGAAACAGTTTTGCCAGTCGTATCTACTTCAATAATGCCTTTCCTATGTTTCTCCAGCGCCTCAATCGTAACCACATCCAGCATTTCCGCCTCAACATTCTCCCTGATTTTGGCAGCATCCCAACCGTGCTTTTTCAGCCTTTTTTTCAGTACAACAGGATCAGTCCTAAGCACGATAACTATGTCAGCCCTGAGCAGATGTGAAGGATGGCCTTCTATTATGTTCAGGCCTTTCTTTAGCCTGCTGGCAGCAGCTTTCTGCAGAAGCCTTATGTCAATGACTTTTGTTTTTCGTTTTTTGTCCATTGTTCCAGGGATTTTCCTTGCAAGGATGTTTATGCTAATGAGATTGGCATTTAGTTTTTTTGCCAGCAGCTTTGCCAGAGCTGTCTTGCCTGTCCCGGGCGTTCCTGCTACTGCTATGATTTTCACAGTTAATCACATTAAGCTAAAGTTATAAGCTTTAAAAAATCAAAATACCGAGGCAAACCTTTGACATCTATCATTGCCTCTAATTTCAAACTTCTGATGAAGTTCAAAATAGTCTGGAAAAAAATCCAGCTATGCCATCTGCTATGCTCCTGAATACCATAAAAATGTCAAATCCCGTCCTGACTTCAATGTTGTTTACTGTCATGATGCTGCTGTAGCTTACAACGCTGCTGTTATAAACGCTGAAAATTATTTTTCCTGTTCCAGCCTCTTTTGCAGTGAGGTTAAATTCAACCAAAGCCTCCTTATCCACATAAAAGGTTTTTTTCATTTCACTGCCTTCAAATTTAACTCCGGCAACAGCATAACGCGGTTTTCCGAGATTTCTGACGCGCAGGAATGCAATAAAAGCGCTGCCAGCTGTGACATTTTCCGGAATGTCTGCTGAGATATCAAACTCTTTTTCTTCTGTAACTACGACTGATTTTTCAGCTGTGGTGCTGTTTATGTAGAATTTGTATGTCCCTGGAATTGCGAGCCTCAGAGTCCATGAATTCTCGGCATAGCCTGTAAGGTTTGGCGAGAAGATAGTTCCAGGTCCTGTAAGGGTGAACGTTTCGCCTTTTTTTACAGTGTCAGGGCCTTCTATAAAAAATTCTTTTGTTTTCCTGTTTCCTATGGTTATGTTCAGAACCTCTGCTGACCCTGACTGGTCAAAAACAGTCACAGGGCATATATAACGCCCATCTTTTGCTTCATAAGGCCAGTAAACGTTTGCTGACCCGCAGAACCATATAACCCTTCTTGTATCAGGAATAAGAAGCATAGGCTCCATATTTTTGTTTACACATGATTTTATGTCAACGATGCTCATGCCGCAATCGCCTTCGATGCGCGCCTTTATCAGGTCGTCAGCATCCAGATATATTTTATTTACAGCCCTGGTTTCGTAGCCACTGATTTCAAACTGTTCAGTATTCCTGCGCCATTCAACAGAGCCGAATCCCACATAACCTATTTTCTCTGTAAGATTCGGGTCAGGCAAAGAAGCTGTTCTTATGTGCGTCGCATCAATATAACCGAACTGGAGCCATGTGGGGTCCACGCCAACCCATCCGCCTTCAGTCAGTATCTCCAGCCATGCATGCCCCTGAAACTTTTCTTCAAGCGTGGAATAGGCATATCCTACGACATGCCTTGTAGGTATTCCATTAAGCTTTAACATTGCAGAAAGCAGGTTGGAATATTCTGTGCAAACCCCTCTCCGGTTTATGAAAGCCCATCCACTGTCTTTCTGTCCGGAAACATTTGTATCATAAGACATATATCCATAGACCCATTTTGTCAGCTCAGCTACCCTTTCAGGTGATTTTTCATATGGGTATGCAGCCTGCCTTATGCCTTCTGTGAAAACCACCTGATTGGTTTCTTCCAGATAACCGTCTTTTATCGGATAGATTTTTTCAAGTTGCTGTGCGCTGTTTTTAACAAGCGTTTCAACCCTGTATTCGACTGCAGATGACGGGTTCTGCCAGCTTATGAGAATAATCTTGTTGCCATAGCGGTCTGTTGAATATGTCCAGCTTTCAGGGCTGACACGTATATCCTCGACATTTTCCTGCGGAATATAGAGAGAAAGCGTCAGCAGATGTATATTTCCGCTTATATTCATGCTTCCTGATTGTATTATCGTAACATCGAGGCTGTGCATGGACCGCGGATTTATTGCAATGCATGGAACAGCAAGGAGCATCAGAATCAGAAATGAAACGTATGTAACCTTCATATAATTATATGCCTGAACGCTGAATAAAAAACTTTTATAATGCCGGGAACAAGAAAAATCATGAAACTGGCAGCAATCGTTGCAATAATTGTTATAGTAATTATGCTTATGCCTTTTGCGCATGCAAATACATGCGGCAACAGTGTCTGCGATCGAGAAGAAGCTGAAACCTGCCCTGAAGACTGTATGGTGACCGACTACTGTGGCGATGGTGTCTGCGACTACGGCGAACTCTGCGCTAAAGACTGCACGACAACAACTACAATTATTTTATTGAACGAAACAGACTTAAATCAGACAACCACAACGATAGCTGAAACTACCACAACGCTTGCTCAAACTACAACGACTGTTGCTGCATCTGGCAATGCAGATAGCACACTAATGGGCATTGCTGTTGCCATACTGGCAGCTATTTGCGGAATTGCGTATTATTTTATCCATAGAAAATCCCAAGCAAGGGCACGAATAAGGAAACTTTACGAGGAGGGGTGAAAATTGTGTCCAAGAAACGAAAATGCCAGGGTTAGGAACGAAAGGCTAGCTTAGATGAAAAAGACCTTTTCAGCTCAGCGACTGAAAAAGGGTCAGCCCATAATAAAAAGAAAAGAAGCCTTTTCTTTTTATTCCCAACAATTTATCTTAACAATTAAAGCTAATTAAAAAGAATCGGGCTGAAAATTATATAAAGGTATATGTTCAATATATTACAGTTCTGAGTGATTATTATGGAAGTTGAAATGCCATCCCCGATGAAAATGGGATTTGACCGCTCTATTGTTATTTTCTCACCAGAAGGAAGGATGTACCAGGTTGAGTACGCTAGAAAAGCAGTAGAGAACCTGTCTACCACTACGGTTGGCGTTGTTTTCAGCAACGGCGTTGTGCTGGCAGCTGCACGGCAGCTCTCAAAGCTTCTTGTGACTGTTTCAAATGAAAAGATATTCAAGGTTGATGAGCATATCGGAATAGCATCGTGCGGCATAATTTCAGACTGCAGGGTGCTGATAGACTATGCGCGCGTCCGCGCACAGATAAACCGAATAACATACAACGAGCCGGTAGAGATAAATGCGCTTGTAAAAGACATAGCAGACCGAAAGCAGAGATTCACGCAGATAGGCGGCATAAGGCCTTATGGCGTAGGCTTCCTTATAGCAGGGTTTGATGATCATCCACGCCTTTATGAGACAGACCCATCAGGAACAATAAGGGAGTGGAAAGCCCAGGCAATAGGCCGCGGTTCCAAGGATGCAAAAAAAGCCCTTCTTGACAACTACAAGGAAAAAATGACTGAAGAAAAGGCAGTAGAGCTTGCGCTCACAGCCCTTAAGGCAGGCGAAAAAAAGCTCATCCCGCAGGGCATTGAAACAGGCATTATAAAGGATAAAAAATTCGCGCTGATGGACAGGGAAAAGATAAACGAGATTGTCAAGAAATTAGGCTGATTATCAGAATTGCAAGGAAAATCCTTATTATACATTAGAGAGATATAAGAAAAAGTCCGAACTTTTCCTATATATTTCATGCAATTTTTTCTTTTTCCCCTCAATGTTAGGGGAAAAGAGAAAAAACCTTCTAACAATACAAGGAAAAAGCTTGGCTTTTCGAATGCATAGAATTGCTTTACAATTCTAATGAATTCCTCAGAAAATCCATTACAAAGGAATTTGCTTGCTTTAAATATTTATGGTTCATATTAAAAACGAATTATGATGTTGCACTGGCGTTCCGCTTGTGCAACAGCATGTTCGAATAAACTTCGTTTATTCGACACCCCCGAGAACGTATGTTCTCGTTGGTGTCGGTATGCTCATATGGTTCGGAACGCTGCATACCGAACATAACAGTTTTGACTTTTAAAGAAACCCCCCTCTTGGATACACATCAAGTGGCTTTGTACTATGCAGGGGGAGGATACTGGTGATAAAATGGTTACAGTTGATAAGGCTATTATAGCCAGAATAGAAAAAAAAGGCAAACATTTTGAAGTTCTCGTTGACCCGGAACTTGCATATGATTTGCGCAGTGGTAAACAAATCTCTGTTTCTGGTATGCTCGCTGTAAACGAGATATTCAAAGACTCTAAAAAAGGGCTCAAAGCAGGAGAAGGCGAGCTTCGGGAAGCTTTCGGGAACATTGATATATTCCAGATAGCTGAAAAAATAGTAAAAGAAGGAGACATACAGCTGACTACAGAATTCAGGAAGAAAAAAGAGCTGGAAAAGAAGAAGCAGATAGCTGCATTCATATCAAAAAATGCAATGGATCCCAGAACAAAACTGCCGCATCCTATAGAAAGGGTATTGTCAGCAATGGATCAGGCTGGCGTCCATGTTGATCCGTTCCATCCTGTAGACAAGCAAATACAGCCTGTGATTGATGCCATAAAAGGCATCATACCTATTTCTATGGAAAAAGTAAAGCTTCATATTCACGTTCCTGCGAAGTACAGCAACCAGGCTTACGGAGTTGTCAAAAGCTTTGGCACTGAAGGAAAATGGCTTGATGACGGCTCTCTGTATGCCATCATAATAATACCAGCTGGTTTGAAGGACGATGTTTTCAGCAGGCTGAACAAAGTCACAAACGGTGAGGTATCAATTCAACAAAAGGATGGGTGATGTTATGGAAGAAGAAAGCGAGATAATTGAAGAAAAAACAGAGACAATTGAAAAGGAAGAAAAAATCAGAAAAGTTGTCATACCCGGCGACATGCTGGGAACAGGCCGTGCAGGGCATGGCACATACGAAGAAAATGGGACAGTGTACTCGAAGGTCGTTGGCCTTATGGAAAAAAGAGACGAGCTTATATTCGTCATACCATTGTGTGGAATATACAATCCAAAGCGTGGTGATGGCGTGATAGGAAGAATAGATGAAATATCCTTTTCCAAATGGATAGTGGATATAAACTCCCCTTATCAGGCTGTGCTGCCATTGAGCGAAGCAGTTGACGAATTCGTAGACCTGACCAAAACTGACCTGACAAGGTTTTTCAGCTACAATGACATGGTTTTTGCAGAAATTTCATCTGTCACAAAAACAAAGTCCGTACAGCTTTCAATGAAGGACAGAAAATGCAGGAAGCTGAGAGGCGGCAGGCTCATAAAAGTGACGCCTGCAAAAGTTCCAAGGATCATCGGCCGTGGAGGCTCGATGGTGGAGATGGTAAAAGAGTTAACAGGAACGCAGATAGTCGTAGGACAGAACGGTCTTGTGTGGGTAAAAGGCGATAATGAAGACATAGCTGCAGAAGCTGTGCTGGAAATAGAACAAAAATCCCATATACATGGACTGACTGACCAGATAAAAAACATGTTAACAGAAAAAATGCAAAAAGGTGATATAAATGAGAATTGATGGAAGAAAAAAAGATGAGCTGCGGCCTATAGAAGCAAAAGTTGGTGTTTTGAAGAACGCCAATGGCTCAGCAATGTTCAGGATGGGCAACACAATTGCAGTTGCCGGGGTCTTCGGGCCCAGAGAAGTTCATCCCAAGCACAAAGAGGAGGCAGAACGCGCAATACTGAGGACAGAATACAGGATGTCAGCATTCTCCACAACATCGCGCTCGCGGCCAGGCCCGAGCAGGAGAAGCAAGGAGATATCCATGGTGATAAGGGAAGCCCTTGTTCCTGTGCTGTTTTTGGAGGAATTTCCCAAAACTGCAATAGACGTTCATATAGAAGTTCTGCAGGCAGATGCGTCCACGCGCTGTGCAGCGCTGAATGCAGCTGCTCTTGCACTTGCAGATGCAGGGGTGCAGATGCGCGACCTTGTTGCAAGCTGCTCAGCAGGAAAAACAAACGGCGAGATAGTTCTGGATATAGCCGGAAAAGAGGATACAGACGGCGAGCTTGACCTGCCTGTTGCATACTATCCGCACAAAAAAATGATAACGCTCCTGCAGATGGACGGCATTGCAACAAAAGAAGAAATGAAAAAAATCATAGCACTGGCAAAGAAGGGTTGCGAAGAAATATACGAAATCCAGAAGAAAGTGCTGAAAGAAAAATACAAAGAGGGTGATAAAGATGAACAATAATATGATAAATAAGGAGATGAGCAAAGATGATTGAAACAGACAAGGAGCTAATAAAAAATATAGTGATGAAAGGAAAAAGGCTGGATAAAAGGGCTTTTGATGAGTACAGGAAAATAGCGATAGAGTCTGGCGTAATTTCATCAGCAGAAGGCTCTGCAAGGGTACGCATAGGAGATACTGAGGTCGTAGCAGGCGTAAAGATGGACATAGGCGAGCCTTATCCTGACAGCAAAGACGCAGGCGTGCTAACTGTAAATGCTGAATTTCTGCCTCTTGCTTCAGAGGAATTTGAAAGCGGTCCGCCCAGAGAAGACAGCATTGAGCTGGCAAGGGTTGTTGACAGGGCAATAAGGGAAAGCAAGTGCATAGATTTCAAAAAGCTGTGCATAGAAGAGGGGAAAAAGGTGTGGATGGTCTTTGTAGACATATCTGTAATAGACCACGACGGAAACCTTATAGATGCAGCAGGTCTTGCATCTGTGCAGGCTCTTGCATCAGCAAGAATGCCAAAGCTGATAAAAAATAAAGACAGCTATGAAGTAGACTATGAGAACAGGAGCAAGGAAAAGCTTCCGATGTCAGGAATACCCGTTTCAACGACTTTTGTTAAAATAGGCGGGCAGATAATGGCAGACCCTCTGCTTTCAGAGGAATTGGCCATGGACGCAAGGCTGACAGTGGGCACGTTTGACAGCAACGGAAAGATACGATTCTGCTCTATGCAGAAAGGCGGCAACGGCGGATTTACTGAAGATGAAATAGCCGCAATACTGGATATGGCAGAAGAAAAAGGCGAAGAGTTGCGGAAGCTTATAAAAAAAGGGTGAAGTGAAAAAACTAATGCAATGAGCAAAGACTGTCAAGAATGAGTCTGTCTTAGAGCACGAAGTGCTATCCAGTAGTAATAAAAAGCTTTATAAAGTATCTCAATTTTATATAAATATGTCAGAAGAATCAGCTACATCAACAGTTAAAGCAAGAGAATTAACTAATTTGGAAAGTGAGCTCTATTCTGAAGTAACAGCTAACCAGTCAAAAAGAACATTTTGGCAAAAATTGAACGATTTATATTTCGAACCAAAAACCTTTGAAAAAAGTGGGAAATTGTACGAAGCATTAGGAGCAAAATGGTTTGGAAAATATTGTCCAAACGGTGGAAGTTATTGGACACAAAAAGGACAATCTTCTATGATTCACGGTAGAAAAAAGGGTGATTTGGAAAGTTTTATTGTATTGACAAAAATACTAGAAGGTATTCATGCATTTGGTGGTGCACCATTTTGTACTACTATGGCAGCAATTTATCTAGCAGATAAAGATTATGCTAGTGCTGCTATATGGGGAGTAATAGATATTGCATTAAATTTTTATCCAGTAATGAGTCAAAGATATAATAGAAACAAAACGATTCAAATATTAGACAGATTAGAAGAAAGAGAAGCAAGAAAGACGCCTGCCACTTACTAATAATCAGGACTCATTCTCGATTGCGTATATGCCCCTTTTAATTAAAGCACCAGTCAGCTTATCGGGCTTAGCATGCAATTTCCGAAGTCCATGCATATCAGATTTATTGATGATATCGGACATGGATTTGCAGAGCAAATCCGCAGAGTTCGGGCGGTTCTTTCCAATTAACGTATGATATATAGGGCAGAGCCCCATATTTGTATCTAAGGTGATGCAAATGATTCACAAATCTTGTGAATGCTGTGGCTCTGCTATGGTAAAGAATGGTAGAAGAACCTTAAAAATTAGGGGTATCGTCCAAAATTTTTGTGTCTGGGGTGTGGAGAACAGCATAGGAACACCAGTTTCTATCGCATGAGGTTTCCAAGAGAGGTTGTGGAAGCAGCAATCGGGCTTTATACCGATGGTTTGAGCTTGCGTAAAGTGCGTAAGCGGATAAAGAAAATTTTCGGGCTTGTCATAAAGTCCAGCCAGACGATATTGAACTGGCTCAAAAAGTTTGGCAAAAAGCCAAGGCAAGCCTTGAAGGGGCTTGCTAAGTTGCTGCATGCAGATGAAACCATGCTAAAAACCTACAAGAAAGGATTGTTTTTCTGGTTCTGGGCTATTCGATGCAAAGGTATGCAGCCTGTTGGGTGGCATGTTTCATTAAACAGAAACCTCTATGAAACAAAAATGCTAATGTGGGAAACGAGAAGAAGATTTCCTGTTGGCTACTGGCCAGAAACTGTCCGCACAGACAAAATGCCTGCATATGGATCTGCGATCCATAAAGTTTTTGGCCACGATGTAAGACATGAACAGATGAAGTCATTCAAGCACGGCAACAACGTCATAGAAAATTTCTTCCGGTGCAAGAACAGGTTTCCGAGGTTCAGGACATTAGAAGGGGCAACAATTTTCATAAACCATTGGCTGTGGGAAAATTCTGGAGAAGATTCTATTTTTAGCTGTCTGCTATCATACCTTTATTAGACACAACCTATCCTTTAAATCCCCGAAAACCTTATAAACCTTTTCCCACTTAGTGCTATTAAGTATACGCAGTGCAATAGCGTGCACTAGGTGGTTTCATGCAGCTTGGAAAGAAAGCAACAGAGCTAACAGCAGCGTTGGTACTGGGAGCTACTGCTATGCTCACGCCTCTTAACCTTGGCAA
>JACRMX010000063.1 GCA_016219485.1 Candidatus Aenigmatarchaeota archaeon
TCTTGAAAAGAACAAAAAAGATACAAAAAACAAGCATGCTGTGGAGCTCATGGAATCAAAGATACGAAGGCTTGGAAAATATTATGTCAAAAAAGGAAGGCTTCCAAAAGACTGGAAATACAACATAGAACAGGCAAAGCTGCTTGTGAAGTAATCGTGATAACTATGGTATTAATATGGCGATACGACTCTGCTTTAGCAGAGGGGTATTGGCGATACGATATTTTTTGAAGAAAAATGGGGAGTATTATTAATATGGCGATACGGCATTTCCAGATAAATTTTCATAGGGAAATGGGGTATAACTATGGCTATTAAAAAAACATGGTACAACATTGTTTCTCCAAAGATGTTTGGCGAAAAAATCATTGGCGAAACACTGTCTGTAGACACGAAATACCTGGAAGGAAGGGTTATTGAGATGACCATGGCCGAGGTAGTTGGCGATTACTCGCGCTTTTTTGTCAAGCTCAGGCTGAGGATTGACAGGATTGACGGAAGCAATGCTTATACAGAATTTATCGGACACAGCTGCCTTACTGAGCGCATCTACAGGATGGTCCAGCGAAGGACACGGCGCGTTGATTCCATAACAGATGTTATCACAAAAGACGGGCAGCAGCTAAGGCTTAAAATGCTTGTTGTGCTTTCAAGACGGGTTAAAACCAGCATAAAGGTTGCTGTGCGGATGAAAATGAAGCAGATGATGCTGGACAGGGCGTCCATGCTGACATTTGAGGAGCTTGTCAAAGAAATCATAAACGGAAAGCTTCAGGTTTTTGTAAGGGAAGAGTGCAAGAAAATATACCCTGTCAGCGGAGTCGAAATAAGGCGCTCTGAGGTCCTGGCTGCAACAGGCGAGCCTGTTAAGGCAGTGGCCAAGGCAGCTGCAAAGGCAAAGAGAGCAACCAAGAAAACTGCAAAAGATGCTGTTTCCAAGCCTGCAGAATAAAAAAACATGGCGTAACTTAACTACCCCTGACGTATGCCGTTAAAAGAAGTTTTGCGGAACGTAGCGGAGCAAAACTTAGACGGAGCAAACTGCAAGGTTGTGTAGTCTTTTAACGGCTGTTAGTTGCCCACGAATACTTGGAATGGTTAATTTTTAGTGCAACGTTACGAAGCAAAAAATCAAAGTTTGAGGTTAGGACGTTATAGGGGTCGGAAGCGTATCTTGAAAGTAGTAAAGAACCAAAAGATTTAAATTACTGCTGGTATAACTATAAGTAAGGTGAATTAAAATGGAAGTTCAACATCCAAGATTAGAACGAATATTAAGACTTGCAAGAATCGCAGCAAAGGAAGGAAGAATTGATGATACACATGGCTATCTTGAAAAAGCAGGAAAATATGCGGCTAAAGTTGGGATTGAAGTTCCAGAAGCAACATTACAAGAAGTTAAACATACTGCTTATATAAGCGGTTTAGAAGTTGCATTATATCATGTAATAGGTGATGCTGATGGAGGATTGGTTGATCTTGCTTTAGACGATTTAAGGAAAGCAAGAAAATATGCGGCTGAACTTGGAGTTGAACTTTCAGAAACAAGATTACAAGAAGTTGAACAAACTGCTTATATAAACCGTGTAAAAGCTACATTAGAATCTGCAAGAATTGTAGCAATGGAAGGAAGAATTGATAGTGCACATTACTATCTTGAAGAAGCAAGAGTATATGCGGCTGAACTTGGACTTGTAATTTCAGCAGCAATATTCCGAGAAGTTGAACAAACTGCTCATTATTACAAAAACTTGAACCAAGAGCTTATGGACATGATACAAAGGCTACATTAGGATCTGCAAGAATTGTAGCAATGGAAGGAAGAATTGTTAGTGCACATTACTATCTTGAAGAAGCAAGAAAATATGCGGCTGAAGGTGGTTTGGACATAGATAAGAGAGCCAAACGCATTGAATCAACTTTAATGAAGTAAGACGCCAACCTCTTTTTATTAATTCTTCAATTTATTTTTAACTATTGTTTAGCCCGAACCTTAAACTGCCCCTAACATATAGAATGGCATATAATCGTCTAATCTTTATATCCATTCCAGAACAATAATAAATTATGAAGATGTTTGACTACGATGCATATCAGCTTCTAAAAAAATACGGAATACCTGTAGCAAAATACGATCTTGCGAAAACAAAGGCTGATGCATGGAAGATGGCTAAAGGCATCGGATATCCTGTCTACATGAAAGTTGATTCTCCGGACATTGTGCACAAGGCAGCTCTTGGCTGCGTGGATATTGTCAAGCAGGACGCAGACAAAGCCTTTGATAGGATGATGACTAAGGCCAGAAAAATAACAGGCAATATAAACGGAATTATTATACAGGAGCAACTTTCAGGCGTGGAGGCCATAGTAGGCGCGAAAAGAGACGAGCAATTCGGGCCTGTTGTTATGTTTGGAACAGGCGGCCCTATGGCAGAGGCTGCAAAAGACACTGTTTTCAGGCTTGTCCATCTTAGCAGGAAAGATGCATCAGAAATGATAGATAGCACAAAAATAGGAGTTTTTTTAAATAAAAAGGGCTTTAAAAAGCATAAACTAGAGAAAATTATATTAAATGTTTCCAGATTAATAGATAAAAACAAGGATATAGCCGAATTGGACATAAATCCAGTGTTTCTGCCTGCTGGAGTGGCAGCAGATGTAAGGATAATTCTGCAGAAAGGCTTTTCACATTAAGCTTGTAAAGGTCGCATGAAACCTTTTTATCTTATGACATATAATTATTCTAAGGTGCGCAAATGGCGGATTTTTCAGTTATATTATATGGTCATTCAGGCCAGGGAGTACGAACAGCCGGGCGTGTCATAAGCAGGGCTGGTTTTATTTCAAAGCTCAATGTTAAAGAGTGGTATGTAAGAGAGAAATACCAGCGAGCCGGCATTACAGCAGACTACATGCGTTTTTCAGACAAACATATTGAGACTAATGAGCATCTGGAAAAGACTGATTTTTTGCTTGTTTTTAACAAGCTGACAAATGACATAGTTAAGATGTGCAGGGACGATGGTGTGATTATAGCAAACTCTTCTGAGCGCATCAAGACGAGTTATATGAGCCAGCATAAAATCAGATGCCATGTTGTGGATGCTGACCAGATAGCTGCCACTATTTTCGGAAAAAGGTTTCCAGGGCCTGTTATGGCAGGAGCTTTTGCAAAAATTTCAGGAAAAATGTCGCTAAAAAGCATGAAAGAGGCACTTAAGCAGGAGATTTCTTATAAAACATTAGGAAAGCAGAGCTTTCCTATGCATGGAAATTCTGAAAGAATTTCCAAAATAAGCGAAAGCCAGATTGCGCTTGAAGAAGGCTACAAGAATGTCAAGCTGAGGTGAATGTTATGTTCAGGCCAAAAATAGACATTGCAAAATGCTCAAAATGCATGAAATGCGCTGTTGTGTGCCCTGTGAATGCAATAACAGAGACCAAAACAGGCTCGCCATATATTAACTATAGTGTGTGTACAGGATGCCTGATATGCCTTCGCGAATGCCCTGAATCTGCAATAATGGAGGAAAAGAAATGAAGAGAGGAGAGTTGGTTAGCGTTGACCAAACTATAGAAAAGGCAATAGAGCTCAGCAGGGTTAATGTAGTATCAGGCAATGAATCAGCTGCATACGGCTATTATGCAGGAAAGCGCGTTTTTTTAAGAGGCATAGAACCCGGCAGCGTGCCAGGCAGGCTTCCTGCAGTTGGCATTGGAAATTTCGTCAATACGATAGCAATTGTTATGCTTCCCCAGAGCAATCAGGAGCTTCTGGATATGATAATACAGTCTTACAGGGTATGTGAAGATAAGAAGGTTTTGTTGCCTGCTATTATTGTCAGGCCATGGGACATGCGCGAGGAGGTGCTTGTTCCGACAAAGGAATCCATAGACAAGTTTCTGCCTCCTGTGAAGTCAAAACTAGATAAAACTGTCTATGGGCTTGAAAAAAACAGCGAAAATCAGCTGCTTGAGGCAAAAAAGCAGCTGGAAAAAACTGCTGAAACATGGTACCAGAAATTCCACAGGTCAATCAGGCCAGTTGAGGCTGACGTTGAAGGCTCAGAATACGTCTTCATATGTTCAGGAAGAAATGCAGGCACAGTCAGCAAAGTTGCAAAGGAGCTGCGTGCACAGGGAGAAAAAGTCGGCACTATTTCTGTCCGCATAATAAGGCCATGGTTTGGCAATGAAATAAAAAATCTGGTTAAAAATGCAAAGACAGCTGTCATAGATTCTTTTCCCAGCAGAATCCTGCATGCTGAGCTTTGCATTGGCTCCAGCTATGTCTCTGAAAGAATAAGCGAGCAGGCTGTCCGCGACATCTTCAAGCAGATGAAAGAGGCTGGATAGAAATAATTGAGTTCACCTGAGAACTTTGAAAAACCACATTTTTCCAATATACTCCATCGTTTTTTTCTGCTTTCCCCTCAATTTTTAGGGGGAAAGAGAAAAAAGCATTCTAACAAAATCTATTCAACTGTTTGCAAGATAAAGGTTTTTCAAAACTTTCATTTGTATATTTATTATTGTCCTTCAGGAAGCTCTTTTTAGTGTGCAGACCTGAAATAGATATTGCTGAAAATTTTACGTTTTATTCAAACAGAAGGGGAACAAATTGTCTGCGTCTGCATCCTGCCGGCATTGGGTATGAAAGGTGGATTTCTTTAAAAGGCTCAAGGCGGAAAGAATCAGCCTCAGATAGACCTGCAGATGTATATCCATATTGTACGTGTATATAATGTTTCTCTCCGGAACGGCCACTAAAAACCCGATATCTACCATCACAATACAAGTGAGATGAATCACGGGAAGGAGTTAAAAATTTGCTTTCAAGACATCGTGCTACTTCTTCAGGAGTTCCACGAAAAAAATCTTCAGGATGACTATCGTTATAAGGATCTCGCTCGTAATAAACAACATCCACGGTTGTGTCATTAGGCAATTGGCCTAAACCATTTATTATAGATTCACAACTTACCGATGTGTCTGTTGTTTTTCTCCTGCCTCTAAGTGCATTGTTAATAACTCTGCACATATCATCCAGCCCATTATACTTAATATCCATAATTAGTTTATCCATAAAATCCATAACTAGGTAATAGTAGTAAAATATTTAAGCATATTTTCATGTCCTATTTTCAAAAGTTGCAATCCTGGCTGATGAGCTTTCTGCAACCTTCTTGAACGCTTAAAAACACTTGGCCATAGTATACTCACGGCAATGACGAGATTGCCCCAGTATAAGCTTATGCGATGATTACAACGGGTAGCTACCGAGCCGTATTATTTTTGAACTTTTCCCAGGGTTATGAAACTTTAGTACCAAAAATATTCACCCGGTTTTATTGAAATCTTGAATTTCCCAGAGTAATGACCACCAGCATATTTTCTGTTGCGCAGCGTCACACTTATCTTTGCACCACAAACAAAGCTTGACGCGTATGTGTTTCATATTTCTACACCACGCTCAATTGCTTTTTTCAGTTTTGGACTTGGATTGTAGACCCAAGTTATACCTTTCATTGTTACAATAATTTTATTGCTTCCTTCCAGATATCCGAGAATGACTTTCAGCGTGTTGTGGTTTACTTGCTTAGGCAGCCTTCTTTTTAGTTCTGCAATGGTTATCACACTTTCATCCATATTTTTCAAAACATTCTCTACCATAAGCACTGTATTGAGCGTGGGCGCATGTTCTATATGCCGATGCTGTAGTAACATATTCATCACTTTTTGTTATTAACTAATATATTATTGATATAAGTAGATAAATATTTAAACTTATGCCAACCCAGTTACACACCCTTCTTACAATCGGCCTACAAAGAACCAGACCAGACTGCGATTCCAATGAATAAAGCCAATTATAATAATAAACTTAGAGACACTATTTCTCCTGTAGGCTTTGCTTGTCTTTCACTTCAGAATACATTTTTGTATGAAATTTTTGTCGAGAAGTATTGACATATCGCAGGCTTGTCTAAGATGCCAGGAATGTCCTGTTCTGAAGTAAGCATTTTCCACATGCTTGCCAAAGCTCTGGACAGCTTCTACTGCTGGCACGAAGTCTCCATCCCCGCTTACCAAAATTGCAGTATCATAAGAGTTATTTTGGGCTAACATGACAATGTCCACAGCTATATGTATGTCGTCCCCTTTCACCACATAATACACATTTCCATTGAGTATTCTTTTCTGCATTCTGACAAGAATCACCTTGAAATTTGGCATTTTCCTTAGCGCATCAAAAAATTGCTGTTGTTTCTTGTACTTTTCTTTGTCGCGGCTCATGTCTAATGGCGCATTATAATAATATGTTCGGATAAGGCGCCTGTCTTTACCGCATAGCTCATTGGAAAGTTTCTGGAAATCTACGCTGACATCACCAATGTCTTTTCTTAGGCAGTGATAGAAATTGCTTCCGTCTATGAATATGCAAACGCGCTCTTTGTTTTCCATATGGTCTATTACAAATGAAGAAATAAATAATAAGCCTGCCCTTGCCGAAGCAATGGCAGGGAGCATATGTTACTATAGTAAACGCTTCAGGAATTTAAGCTTTTCGACTAGCGGATGTATTATATTCAATCTTCGTGTGATGAAAATTGGACAAAAATAAGCTTCTCCTGATTTTTCTTAAACATTAGAATTGCTAAGCAATTCATTAGAAATTCCTTCGGAATTTCTATGCATAAGAAATCCTTTCAGATTTCCTGGTGCTATGTATGGAAAAAGCTATGCCTTTTCCAATATCATACGTTGTTTGAATTCAACCAACAAAGTCCGAGTCAAGCCCCAAGTAAAATAAAAAGCTCCATTGCCATTATTTCTCATGGTCATGCGCCGCGGGAAAGAACTGTATGCCCAGCATTATAAAAGAGCGATGGAGATGCACGAGCAGGGCGTTGCTATAAAGGACATAGCCAGCCAGCTCAACATAAGCTACTCTGCTGCCTATCACTGGGTCAAAGGCATACGCAAGCCTGAGCATGGCTCTGTTCTGCAGTTCAGGAAGTTTCTGGAAACGAACGGGCCAACGCCGCAGATAGTTATAAAAGAACGATTTCCGAAGCATAATGAAATTTTCCTGATTTCTGCGCGCCGCGGCGTTGAAATAAAGAGAAAAGTCCTGAGCAGGAAATTCGGGGAATTCAGGACATGGTACTATCTCGACGGCCAGGAAAAAATGCTTGAATCGCGTCTTTCTGAGCTTTTTGAAAAATACAGGAAAATAGTCGAAAAACTCACTTTTTAAAGCGTTCATCTTCAAATATTTTTATGGTTATATACGATTTGCACATGCATTCAAGGCAGTCTATAGGTGAAAATTCCACAGAAGAAATGGCACAGATGGCAAAAAGGCTCGGCATAGACGGCATAGGAGTCTGCAGGTTTTTTGGCACCAAGGCAGACCTTGTGTGGGAAATTCCTGCTGATGACATAGATTTTGTAAAGGTTATAATTCTCAAGCCAAAAACTGCAGGGGAGCTTGAAAAGCTGGCAGCAGCTGTGAGAAACAACGCAGAGGTCGTTGCTGTTTATGGAGGCAATTATGATATAAACAGGGCAGCATGCGAAAACAGCATGGTAGACGTGCTTTTTCATCCTGAGCTTGGAAGGAATGATTCCGGGCTTGACCACATATGTGCAAGGGCAGCTGCTGAAAACAATGTTGCCATTGAGATAAACTTCAGGGAAATAGCAGAATCATACAAAAAGCACAGGGCTTATGTCCTCAGCTTCATAAGAAGAAATATACGCCTTTGCCAGAAATATGGCGTTCCGGTTATTACGACATCAGGCGCGCATACAAAATGGGGCCTGAGATCTGGCAGGGAGCTTGCTGCTGTGTCGCACCTGCTGGGCATTGAACTGAGCGCATCGCTGGAGACAGTTTCAGCTGTTCCAGAGGCCATTGTCAGCGAAAACAGGAAAAAGCTGGGTGGAAAAAAATGGGAAGGTGTAAGTATAGTAGGTGAATGACATGGAAGAATCCAAACCAAAGTTTTTGCCGCCAATACTGCGGCTTCCGAAGAGATATATAGTTTTTGAAGTTATATCAGAAAAGCCTGTGGGGTATGGCGATGTATCTGCTGCATTATGGGAATCCATGCTGGAATTTCTTGGCGAGCTGTCATCATCAGAAACGCGCATATGGTTTGTTAAAAACCTGTATAGCATGGAGAAGCAGAGAGGAATAATAAAATGTGCCCATAGCTGCGTTGAGCAGGTAAGGGCTGCAATGGCGCTTGTACAGGTTGTTGGCGAAAGCAAGGCAGTGTTCAGGGTTATTGGCGTCACAGGAACTATAAAAAGCGCCAGGACAAAATACCTAGGTGACGGACATGGAATATGAAGAGCTTCTGAAAATGGCAAAATCCAGGATACCAAAGGGCTCTGAAACTACGGAAAGATTCAGCATACCAAAGCCTGTTGTTGTGCAGAGCGGAAAGCAAACCATTGTACAAAACTTTAACGAAATATGCAAAACTATGAGGCGGGATGCTAAGCATGTTTCCAAGTTTCTGTTCAAAGAGCTGGCTGTTCCGGGAAGCATGAAAGATGGTTCGCTCGTGCTTCAGGGGAAATTCAGAAAGGATATCATAGAAAAAAGAATAGATGAATACGCAAAAAACTTTCTTTACTGCCTTGAATGCGGAAAGGCAGATACAAACCTGCAGAAGACTGACCGTATGTACACACTCAAGTGCGAATCATGCGGCGCTAAAAAAACGCTGAAGTGATCGCATGTTCGTATTCAAAATTTATGAGCAGTGTAATGATGTTTTGCTGGCAATTGCCGATTCTGACATAATAGGCAAAACGTTCGAAGAAGGCGAGCTTAGCCTGGCTATAGACAGGGCATTTTATTGCGGAGAAAAATGCTCTGAGTCTGACGTGGCTGAACTGATTGAATCAGCAACAATAGTAAACGCATCCGGAAACAGGATTGTTTCGCTTCTCGTGGAAAGGGGCTTTGTTGATAATAAATGCGTCCTGAAAATAGGCGGCCTAAAGCATGCCCAGATAGTCAAAATCCCCTGAAACAGGATGGGCAGAAGAATCAGTTTTATACAAAACCCGAAAGCTCTGCTTAAGAGTTTTGAAAAATCCTTATTCTTTACATTAGAAATGCAAAGCAATTCTATGTATGAAAATTCCTTTGGAATTTCCAATATCTACTACAACTGAAGGGATATTGCAGGATTCCGTGGAATCCTGCAGTTTGCAGGACTTTTCAAGTCCTGCAATATGAGAAAAAGTTAGAAACTTTTCCTTGCATTGTTAGAAGCTTTTTTCTCTTTTCCCTCAATAGTATGGGGAAAGAGAAAAAACCGTATCTGCATGCATGGTGAAATGGTTCTTCATGTATTTATTAATAAAGCATCAATTAGATTTATGGCATCAGGCCAGTGGTATATAATATCTGCAGCATTTGTCGCAGCAGGACTCTTTGCAATTTCAATATTGTTCAGGGGATATTTTGTTTCAAACCCTGTTGATGTAATTAAATTCAGCGAGGACTACTATTTTAAGGATGTGAAATACTGCCTGAGCAGCGTGCCTGACAACAGGCTTGCTGAATTTGAGCTTTTTGCAGAGACAGAAATGAGGAGAATGGGTTTTTTCTCTGACATAGCTGCCAACAGAAGCGTGGAAATACGCACGCCAAACATGGTGATAAAGGGATGATAACAGAGAAGGACATAAAAGGCATAACATTTGAAAAATCCCACAAAAACCTTTACATAATGCTGGCACTCCTGATAATTATAGCCTTTTCATTTTTCCTTTACATTTACTATTTCTATGCACCTGAGAGCCAGCTCAGGGATGCGAGGAACAGGGCAGCTTTATGGGCAGAGGAACAGGCATCCATGAGCAGCGTGCTGAAAAAAGCAAGTGAGGATAAGGTCAGCCTTCTTGAAAAAAATTATTATAAAATTTCAGATTACTGCAAGAATGACGAAGACATCATAACGCTGTTTGCTGCCACGATCGAAGGGCATGAAAAGTTTAACAGCACCTGCGGCACCGACTGCATGATACTGAAAGAAGGAAACGCAGTTGTTATAGAAAGGGACATCTCCGGCTTTGCCTGGAAGAGCAGCTATGTTTTGCCGAATATGAGCATAGAAGAATGCATCATTGAGCACGCTGAGGAAACCGCCTATGAAATAATGAATGAAAAGACAATGTCCTATGGTTCGCGTGAAATCATAACAGGCTGGGCGCAGAAAGCAATGGTTTTTTCCGGGCCTGATAAATGCAGCGACTTTGCCACCATGACAAATGTCTTTAACACAGCTATGATTGGTTTGATGGAGACTGAGCAGGGGCGCAGGGAAATGGCTTTGCGGCTGAAAAGCATCAATGTTACAGTCAATAAAACAGAGCTTATGGGACTTTATCCCTACAGCATACTGAGCAGCATAGACAATGTGGTCAAGGATGCATACAGGCTTGAGATGGAAAAATTCTATGACGATATAATAAAGAACTACAACAAGGCGCTGAATAGCTCAATGGCTGAAAGTTTTGATGTTTCAATTTTGCTGACTGCTTCACAGATGAAGATGTTTGAAAACTGCAAATTCCTTCTTGCTTCACAGGATATAAATGAAGCGCTCGTTGATAACAACTACAGGGCATTTTTGAGCCTTTATGCGCAGGGAAAATACATGGATAGCCTTAAGTATGCCCTTATTGTCGGAGGCTATGAAATCGCAAAAGGTGCATTGTAGTTGTTCACGACAAAAATATACCGTTCATGGAAAATTGCGCAGAAGGAAAAATATGAAAAAATACATTTTGCTATGCCCTATATGCGCGGTGTTATTCTTGACCTTGGCATAGGCTTCGGATATTTTGAGCGCTATTTCAGGAAATTTCTAAAAGCGCCAATCGTGGGCGTTGATATTGATATCGAAATGCTTAGGAAATGCCGGCATGACATAAAAGTTCTTGCCGATGGCAATGCACTGCCATTCAGAAAAAAATCCTTCGATGGAATAGTATGCCTGGATACAATACATCTTGTCAAAAGCTACGATTACAGAAGAGTCCTGAAGCCACGCTCCTTTGTTCTTATTTCGACATTTTTCAACAGCTGCAATTTCAGTGAAAGGCGCGCCATGCTCAAAAGAAAAACCAAAGGCTTCCGTGTTACTGAAAAAATATCAGAAGGACGCGAGAATGAGATCATAGTGCTGGCATTAAGATAAAGTATAGAATACTTTATCTTATGCATCAAATCGCTCAAGAATTTATCGCGAAGCGATTTGATGCATTACATGGCTTCAAGCGGGGTTATGCCAAGAAGGCTGAGCCCGTTCCTCATAACCTGCGCAAAGGCAGAAACAAGCGCTAGCCTGGCTTTTTCTTCAGGGCTTCCAATGACTTTTTCTGCGTGATAGTATTCATTGAACATTGACGCGAGCTCATGCAGGTAAGCTGCAACAGAGTGCGGTTTCATATCCCTTGCAGCTTTTTCCA
>JACRMX010000004.1:0-1905 GCA_016219485.1 Candidatus Aenigmatarchaeota archaeon
TGTCCAGGGTCCTGTGGGCTGCAGAAGGCGGCATGGAATCCTTGAGAAAGTTGTCTAATTCTCGTAAATTCATAACAATATATGGCTCTGCGCCTAAAAAATGATTTTTGCGCCTAAAGTCATCATTAAGGATTTCTGAGTTGGGGATGGAAGAGAAATTTAATAGTATAGGAGGGCAGAGTTATACGGGTATTATCCCACTCCACCCCCTCATTAAACTATACTTATAATTTAGTCTATTGTATATTTAAAACTGCCGTTTTATATCATGAAAAATATCATCCAATAATATGACTTTATCAGCTGAAAGAGATAGTTCCTTTGATAAGCTGCTTTTAAAAGATACTATCCATACCTTAATCCCTTTATCTTTAACTACATCTATGGCATCTTTGTAATCCTCGTCACCACTCACTACAATGCATATATCGCATGTTCCTTGCCACGCATGTCTTAAAATATCAGTGGCTAAAGAGACATCAACCCCTTTTTGGATTGCCCTTAAACCGGAATCGCCGCATTTATTGCAGAAATAATGCCTATTTTTTAAAACTTTTGTTCTAGGTTGAATTCCTGATTTTCTAAGGGAATCTAAAAAATTCTTCTTTTTTAGTGGTATGTTTTCTGGGACACCGTCATAAAAATAGGCTCTTAATAAGTTCGTATCCTTGCTTACCGTATCTCTGAGTTTTACATAATCAACTCTTTCATTCAAGTTGTTAATTTTACAAAAATTCTGCCAACTCCTCAATACATTTTCTGCATCTATCAAGACTAAACTTTTTTCAGGCATTAGAACTATTGACCTTACAATTTTATATACTTCTGTTTTCTACGTCCAGAGTCCAAAATCTGCACTTAAAATAAGTTCAGACTAAGGGTTTAGCGCTAAAGCCATAATATGTTCAAAGTTTATAAATAGGGTTGCCCTAATATTCTAATCCTTTGTTATGGTGCTGTTAGACACAAACCTCATAATAGTTTTTGTAACTTCTGTTATAGCCTTGTTATTCGCAGCCTTTTCTGTTTTCAGGGTTTTAAGGAAAGGGCAGGGAAGCCCTAAGATGGTTGAAATAGCAAAAGCTATACAGGAAGGGGCTTCTGCTTACCTGAACAGGCAGTACAAAATTGTTTTCGTGTTTGTAATTATCCTTGCGGCAGTGTTCTGGCTTCTTTTTAACCCAATAACAGCAGTCTCTTTTGTATTCGGCGCAGCCCTTTCGGCTGCAGCTGGTTTTGTAGGGATGCACATCTCTGTCCGCGCAAATGTAAGGACAGCCCAGGCAGCAAACAAAGGCCTCAAGGAAGCCTTAAGCCTTGCATTTACAGGGGGCTCTGTCACAGGATTTGCTGTTGTAGGCCTTGGCCTGCTGGGAAGCGCTTTACTGTACTTTATTTACGGCGACCCAAAATTAATCATCGGCTTTGCTTTTGGGGCGTCTGTAGTAAGCTTGTTTTCAAGGGTTGGCGGCGGGATATACACAAAAGGCGCTGATGTTGGAGCTGACCTTGTTGGAAAAGTGGAGGCAGGGATACCGGAAGACGACCCAAGAAACCCAGCTGTGATAGCAGACAATGTTGGTGACAATGTCGGCGACTGCGCAGGGATGGCAGCTGATTTATTCGAGTCTTATGTTGTCACAGCTATAGCAGCAATGATATTAGGCCTTGCTTTAGGCGCAGCAGGCGTTATCTATCCTTTGCTCATGGGCGGCGTTGCAATAGTAGCCTGCATAATCGGGACATTTTTTGTAAGGACAAACAATGAGAATAAAATCTGGGCTGTACTCAGCAGAAGCATATTGGTGAGCGCAATCCTTTCAGCTGTATTTTTCTATTTCATCACATCATACCTGTTTGGAAGCAACCTCGGATATTTCTATGCTGCCCTTTCAGGCTTGGCCA
>JACRMX010000004.1:1953-9317 GCA_016219485.1 Candidatus Aenigmatarchaeota archaeon
TACTGAATATTACACTGGAAGGGACAGGAAGCCTGTCCGGGAAATCGCAGAAGCTTCCAAAACAGGCGCAGCAACAACCCTTATATCCGGCCTGGCAACAGGCTTTATGTCAACTGTCCTGCCTGTAATCATAATTGTTTCAGCCATCTTCATCTCTTATTCTGCAGCCGGGTTTTACGGGATAGCGATAGCTGCGATGGCGATGCTTTCTTTGGCAGGGATAATAGTTTCAGTTGACTCTTACGGGCCAATTACAGACAACGCAGGCGGGATAGCTGAGATGGCAGGGCTTCCAAAGAAAGTCAGGGACATCACAGATCCTCTGGACGCAATAGGAAACACAACAAAAGCAGTCACTAAAGGGGTTGCTATAGGCTCTGCTGCCCTTGCAGCGTTATCTCTCTTTGCGGCCTATGCAGCTGAGACAGGCCTCAAGACAATAAATATGTTGGATCCGCGGGTTGTAATAGGGTTATTCATAGGCGGGATGCTCCCATTTATTTTCTCTGCGCTTACGATGAAAGCAGTTGGAAAAGCAGCTTTTGGGATAGTGAATGAAGTAAGAAGGCAATTTAAGGAAATAAAAGGCATAATGTCAGGCAAGGCAAAGCCAGATTACGCAAAATGCGTTTCAATAGTCACAGCAGCTGCGCAGAAACAGCTTGTTTTGCCAGCTTTGATAGCAATAACAGCTCCAATACTGGTAGGCTTCCTTCTGGGGCCAGCTGCCCTTGCAGGTTTGCTAGGCGGTTCCATAGTCACAGGCTTGCTGCTTGCAATAACAATGACAACTTCCGGCGCTTCATGGGACAATGCAAAGAAATATATTGAGCACGGAAACCTTGGCGGCAAAGGTTCAGATGCCCACAAGGCAGCTGTTGTTGGTGACACTGTCGGCGACCCGTTCAAAGACACATCAGGCCCTGCCCTCAACCCTTTAATAAAAGTCCTGAACACAGTCTCCCTTCTTTTCGCAGCCTTGATAGCTGCGCACGCGCTGCTTTAATTATAGTACGTAGCTGCTAAGCTTAGCAGGAAATTGGCCCTGAACCAATTGGACAAGGACCAATTTCGGCTAACTTTTGGTGCTATTGGCCATATAAATCTTTTCCCCTAATTCTTTGGATGCGAGCAGTAATTTTTGAAAAGCCCAGGCTAAGGAAAGCAATAAGGAATGAAAAGACTTTTGATGAAGTAAGAAGGATATATGAGATAGACCTCGCCACTGACGGCGTTGAAGTCGGAGGGGAGGTTTATTGCCAGGAAGAAGATGGGGAAGAAAGCCTTGTCCTAAGGGACATACCACACAAATACTCCCATTTTCCAGGTTTTTTTGCAGAATTGAGAAAAGGCAGGCATGTCAAATCCCATTTTGCTGAAATGCTTAAAGCTGCAAGAAAAATGAGAAGGGATACTGACGGCAAAAACTGGGAAAACCTTATAAGGCAGATGGAATCTTACCTGAGGAATGGAAAAAGAAAGGAAGATGCGTTTTCTATTGCTAACGAGTACAGGTGGCTTCTTAGAAGTGACTATACACCGCCAAGAACTATGAGATTGGATGCAGGGACCTATATGGGACGTTTCCACATTCACAACGGGCTTGAGCCGCCCTCTATTACAGATCACGTGGCAGCGCAACAAAAACCTGAACTTGTTTTAATATACGACAAAGACAGGTTTAGAAGGATCAGGTTCGAATACCTTTATCCCGTAGTGCACCAAGGCAGAAGAAGATCCAGCCTCAGCTTTTCCTTTGGACCTTATAACAAGAAATTCTAAAATTCCCTCATTTTTAGGCATTAGCTTCTGAAATCGATATATGACAACAGCAACGCTTATATACTTCTAATGCCTATATAGTCATTATGGTATTTATCCGGTATAAAAAATTCGGACAGCAGGAATATGCTTACGAAGTAACGGCTTACTGGAACCCCAAGACAAAGATGCCGTGCCAGAAAACACGGTATCTTGGGGTCGTAGTTGACAAGAAAAACAAAATCTTTGAGAAGAAGGCGCAAAAAGCAAAACCGGAGAAGCTTATATTGGACTTTGGCGATGCATACTTGTTTGGCGCATTCATGGGGAAATCATGGCTTGCGCCGATGCTTGGCAGCGCAGTCGGCGACAGCGCCGAGACTCTCATGGCTCTGATATCCTACAAGCTCTGCCATTGCTCCGCAATGCGTTATGCAGAACAATGGTTTGAAGGGAGTTATGCAAAGATGCTCTACAAGAACGCTAACGTATGCTCGCAGCGCATAAGCGACTTTCTTGCAAGCATTGGCGATGAAAACGTGCAGAGGAGATTCTTTTCGGATTACATAGCCAGGATATCTGGCGCAAAGAAGGGCATAGTAATAGACGCGACTTCGCTGCCAAACCAAATACACATGCCGCAGTCGGCATGGGGCCTCAGCGGTGAGGAGATAGACAAGCAGATAAGGTTCCTGCTTGTCGTAGACAAGGATAGCTCAATGCCACTGTTCTTCCGCAGCCTTCCAGGAAATATAGTCGACGTATCTGCCCTCCGGGCGACACTGGACGAACTGCAGCAGTTCGGTGTCAAAGAAAGCTATGCGTACCTTGATGCAGGGTTCTTCTCAGAAAACAACATCAAAGAGATGTATCAACGCAAAGTGCAGTTCCTAACCAGGCTTCCGGCAATACGGCAGCTTTACAAGGAACTCATTGGAAGCGAAGTTGACTGCCTGGAGGCCGTCAGGAACGTGGTAAGATACGGCGAGCGTGTGCTGTTTGTCAAGGAGAAGAAAGTGGATTTGTTCGGCAACGAAGCCTATGCATACATTGTCCTTGACCCGGAACGCAAAGGCAGGGAAATAAGGAAGCTGATGTCTCAGGCCATCGATGAGAAGGACTCGAACGAAGATCTGGAATACGAGTTCTCGAAGAGGGGCGTAATGATACTTGTATCATCTTCACATATGAGCAGGCATGATGCTGTGCCTGCTTACTACATCAGGCAGACTGCAGAGATGATGTTTGGTTTTTCCAAGGACGACCTCGGCATACTCCCGCTCCGGGTGCACAAGGAAGAGACACTGCGCGGTTTGTTGTTCCTACAATTCGTGTCCTTGATAGCGTTCATACAGTTCAGGAACGCCCTTGGCAAGAAGAGAACCGTTGAAGAGGCGCTGCTGACCATGAGGAACCTGAAATGCAAAGTCTATGACAATGAGACAATAGTCAGCGAGCTGACAAGAAAACAGAAGGAGATATCAGAGAGTTTGAATATCATAGTGCCTAAAAGCTTGGGAGTTTAGGAAGTTATGGGCGAAATTGTTGCGACAATCGCCGGCAAAAGGGATCCAAAGGTTTTTGAAAAGCATGATTTTTTGCCTGAGAATTTTGAGAAAACGCTGAAAAGGATAAAATCTTCCCCAGAAGAGATTGTGGATACTATCAAATGATCGGTTGCTGTTTTAAACCCCTGAGACAATATCAGTTATGGACCTCAATCTCAAAGCCCAGAGAGTGTCTGTCGTCGTCCACACAGTTTTCGGCTTTCTCGCAGGCTACCTCTCCCTTTACTTCAGCAGGTTCTGGTATGCCCTCGGAGCTTCTTTAGTATTATTAATAATACTCGGTTTCATAACACAAAAAACCTTTGGGAAGAAAAGGGCCGGCACTAGCGAAGCCAGTGTCCAACAAAGGTTTGACAGGAAGTGGTGGCTTGGGAACGGCGTCGCAATCTACCTCCTTATCTGGCTGATGGCGTGGATTTTGCTGTTCAATCTGGTTCCCCTGCCCCAGAAGATAATATAAACCTATCAGGGTGGCAGTTTTCCTTTTACCCACTCCAGAAATCTTTCAGCGTCCCTTAAAGAATTTTCAGCATCTTGCTGGGACATCAACTTCTCTTCATATTCAGCTGAGTTTTTAATCTGCGCTAACCTCTGGAATTGCTGTGTCTTTTTCTTCAGCTCCTCTTTGTCTATATCCAAACCAGAGAGAAGGATCAAAATTTCGTCATGGCTTTCGCCAGCGCTCCTCAGCTCTTTAAAGAATACAAGAAGCGCATCAGAAGAAGAGATCGCCGAATGCACGGCATTTGTCACTGCGCTATTCCAATGGGATTTGAGGAAAGCGCCTTTAGCCGACTCCATAAACTCTTCTGCCTTTTTCAGGCAGTTTTTGTAAAGATATTTATTTACAGGCCTTGTTCTCATACCCATTTCCCATACAGCACTATATTGTTTTTCATGGCCTCCTTTATGAAGGGGGCATTTTTCTTTTTCCTGAACTCTTCAGGCGAGAAGACAAATGCTGATATCTGATTGCCGTATTTTTTCAACATCCTGTGCTGATTATCTTCTAATAATTTCTCTGCCGAGATTTTTTTACTGGTGACGACCAGTATATCTATATCGCTGTCAGGCCTTTCTTTATGTTCTGCGATACTGCCAAAAACAGCGGCCAGCTTCAAACCATCTGTATTTATTGTTGATTTCAAATCTTCCAGTAAAAAATCAAGTGATTTGGCCTCTTTTTCAAACAAAGGCTTCACCACCCCAGCAAATAAGAAGCTGTCCTTATTGACCTTTATGGTTTTCACATGGCCATGATATCCCAGATCAATGAGGCCCATCTCCTCGAAATCGCCCAGATTATCAAGAACTGTAGTATTATACGTTCCTATAGCCTTTGCAAGATCCCTGGACGACCAGACTTTTTCAGGTATCCTGGAAAACATCCTGAGCATCCCTATCTTCGTCTTGTTTCCCACCAGCTTTTCCAGATATTTGGCAAAAATCATACCCTCTAAGATGATGTAAAAAAACATCACATGATGTATATTTACTTCACCAGTATAAAAAGCTTCCTGATTTCTTAACAACTAAAAAACCCTTTTCTTCAAATCTTCCCTGATTTTGTAAGCCCTTTCTGCGTCCTTTAAAATATCTGTATCTATTTCTTGAATAAACATCACTTCTTTATTGTGATCAAGTTTTTTAATGGCCCCCCTGAATGGAACCGCAATTTGAGAATGTCCTAGCAATTTTCCCTTAAATTTCGGAAGAATCGGGTTTCCAGCAGGGTTACAATAAACCATTATTATTTCATTTTCAAAAACCCTGCCAACACACATTGCATCAACAAGTTTGGCATCTGAATCTTTATCGTATTTCAGACCGACAGAAGCATCTTCAAAAGTCCAATAGCTTGGACAGATTACTATATTGACTCCTTTCTTCGCCGTTCTTCTGAATATTTCAGGAAAAATCAAATCCCAACAAATAATTAATCCGATTTTCCCAAATTTAGTATTGAATACAGAAACTTCATTTCCCGGATTAAGATACTGCTTTTCTGGATGCCACAAATTTATTTTTCTGTATCTTGATTTGATTTTTCCGCTTGAGCAAATATAGTAACTGGTATTGTAAAAACCGAGCTTATCTTTTTCAATAATCGAGCCTGGAACAATATCAATTTTGTATTTTTTAGCGAGGCTTTGAAAGAATTTACGATATTTATTTTCAGAGTCTGCAAACTCCAGTCTCCCTGCTATTGGACCAGTAACAAAATCCTCAGGAAACACAATTATGTCGGCTTTCCCAGAAGCCTGCCTAATAAAATTCTCAGCTTTCTTTAAATTTTCCTCTGGTTTAAATTGTATAATTTCAAACTGGACAACAGCGACTTTGAATTTAACCATATTAATTCCCGGACCACAATTCCATAATTCACCTGTTTTCTAGTAGTATCTGATAAATATAAGCTTCCAGTAAATTCCATCTGAAAAAATAGGAGAAAAGCTTATATGTATCTGAAATAATAAGAAGGTATGCCAGAAAATCCAGTAAGTTTAGACGATAAAGACAAAAAAATCCTTGAAATCCTGCAGAAAGACGGCCGCGCAACCCTGAAGGAAATAGGCAAAGAAGTCAGCCTTTCAATAGACTCTGTCCACAAGAGGCTGAAAAAACTGCTGGAGAATAAAGTGATGAGAATAGGCGCTTTTATTGATCCAAAAGCCTTGGGATATGAGCTTGTTGCTTCTGTAAGTATAAAACTCCACAATGTCAGCGAAGAACAATACAATTCTTTTATCCAATATCTTGCCCACCACAGGAACACAATAGAAGTGATATCAACCCTCGGAAAACATGACATAGTCTGCGTCTTTATTGCAAAAACAACAGATGAGCTCGAGAAAATTTACCGCTCTGTGCGCCACGAATTCAAGGCAATGATAGCAGACTGGGAAAGCGTGATAAACCTGAAAGTCCACAAGTTCGAGGAATATAGCCTATAAAATCAAACAGACTCCGCCAATTTATTTTCCTGTGATTCCAATGCCTGCTGTGTTAGCGTGGCAGACGCCATCTTATCAATTTCAACAAGTTTTTGCACAAATGGATTGCCTTCATTCAACACATAAAGCTTTGCCTTGCCTATCCTTCTGGTTTCCTTTACTATATTAAATTTCTCCAGCATAGGAAAGACTTTATGGAGAGTTGCCCAGCTGACTCCGGAATTCTCTGCAATCTCTGTTAGAGTGTAATCATAAAGGCCTCTTTCAGCTATTAAAAAGTCAATGACTTTTATTGCAGGCGCTTCCCCGAATGCCATTACAAAAGCTGATATATCTTCTTCCATAGTTATTATTACTTCTATTATTGTATAAACTTTGTATGTTCAGCTTATAAAGTTTACTGTTTCAAACTTCCACTAGTATACAATGATATATATTTAAGTAAGAAAACACAGAACTTATCATGGATAAGCTGAAAATCCATATTTTGAGAAGGTTGTACAGGCATGGAAAAATAGGGGAGTCTTACACGCCGATAGACAATCTAAGGCACGGCCTGCCCCAGTCAGAAAGGAACATGAAAATAATCGAGGAAGCTGTTAAAGAACTCCATAATTTAGGTTTTGTTTTTTTATGGAAAAAAGACACAACTATCTCGCTTAATCCGCGAGCCCTGGACAAAGTAAAAGAAATAATAGGTTATGATTTCTAGGCATCAGTAATCTCGGATTGGGAAAGCGTGATAAACCTGAAAGTCCACAAGTTTGAGAAGTACAGCCTTTGAAAAGCTTTTATATTTGCAATCACATAATACACATATGACAAATATGACATTATCAATCCCGGAAGGCCTGCACGAAAAAATGGAGCAGCATCCGGAGTTCAGGTGGAGTGAAATAGCAAGGCAGGCTTTTGAAAAGAAGATAGATGAAGCAGAACTAATGGAGAAAATCCTCAAGAAAAGCCGGCTTACAGAAACGGATGCTGAGGAAATAGGGCACAGGATAAAGGGGGAGATAAGGAAGAGGTTTGACAAATGATCCTTGTTGTAGACACAAACAGGATATTTCAGCTGCATTAG